>JAEERM010000002.1 GCA_016285835.1 Fibrobacter sp. | reverse complement strand
AGAATGTTGCTATGGATCCGTTAGTCGCGTCGCTTATGCCGGAATCCGACAAGAAGATGGGCGCTATCGCCGGTATCTCCTTGGTCGTCGCTCTGGCTATCTGTATGTGGGCTTCCATGTACGAAGCAGTCGTTGACGAAGTCGTGTTCGAAGAATCCGCAAATGAAGATCTTTCCGCTTCTATGTCCATCGAACAGAAGGAAGAGAAGAAGGAAGAAAAGAAGAAAGAAGAACCCAAGAAGCCTCGTAAGAAGGCTGGTGGTGGCGGTAAGCCGCGTGGTAAGGGTCAGCCGAACGCTCCGCAGACTCGCGGCGTGCTCAAGCTCCTCACCGCTCAGACCAAGAACGCCTCTGCTGCTGCTTACGACCTCATGAAGAACCAGAAGTTCACCAAGGACATCGATAAGGTTCTTAAGGACGTGGCTGGCCTCCAGACAACGGGTAAGACCGTGCTCGGTGGTCGTCGCGGTAAGGCTGATGGCGGCTTCAACGAAGGTTATGCTGAAGGTGGTTCCGGTGGTATCGGTGACGGCCTTGCTGGCCTCCTTGGCGGTGGTGGCGGTGGTATCGCTACTAAGGCTAAGGGCTCCATCAAGACTCCGTCTGAACGCGATATCGACATGGGCGCCGGCGGTGGTTCCCGTTCCGCAGCGGACATCATGAAGGTCGTCCGTCAGCGTACTCCGGGTCTCCGTCACATCTATAACAAGTTCCTGAAGAAGAAACCGGGATTCCAGGGTAAGGTTACCTTGAAGTTCACGATTGCTCCGGGTGGCGAAGTTATCAGCATCTCCATTGCATCTTCCACCACTGGTTACGGCGAATTTGATGGCGAAATCAAGTCTGCTGTGAGCCGCTGGAAGTTCAGCAAGGTGAAGTCCGGTAACACGACGGTAACCATTCCGTTCACGTTCTCCGAATAATCTTTGGAAAGCTTGAAAAAAGGACCGAGTTTGGCTCGGTCCTTTTTTTTGTAGAAAATGTCCAAAAAAAAGAGCAAATTTGTTACAATCTATTGTTTTTATGGTTAAATAAAATTAACTTTATAGCAGGTTTTTCAACAGGAGTTCTCTATGAATTTCAAATCAGCTGCTGCAGTGGGCATGGCGTTCGGCATTTTAGGAGTCGGTTCCGCCTTTGCAACTTTTGCCCGAATCGAATCTATGGGCAAGAATACAACGTACATCATGGATGACGTGAGTATTTTCGACAATCCTGCAAACATCAATCTCTACCCGAACTACTTGATTGGTGAATTCGGTCCTTATACGCAGGACGTGGAACGTGGGACGAACCTCGATCCGCAGCATCCGAATTTCGGCGGCATATTCTCTGTATCCCTTGGTGACGAAAGCAATCCGGATCCGCGCCTCTCTATCGGTGGCCTGTTTGGACGTACGTCTCCTCTTGCCAAGTATTTGCCGACGCGCGTCATTGGTGATGCCGCGAACGACACAACTCTTGTCCCCGAAACTGTGACCAACTTCGATGGTTTCTTGGGCGGTTCGCTTTCTAACGGCGATGCATGGGGCTTGCATGTCTATATCGCTCACCAGGACGGTGGTGACAAGGCCGAAGATGGTTCTTACCAGGTGGTCCCGAATGCCTTTGCTTCCATTGTGCAAGCGGATGCAGGTCTTAACCTCCAGTTCGGCAGCAGCATCGACTTCGAGTTCAGCTTCGGCCTCGCCCGTATCCAGTACGGCCCCGAACACAAGAACTTCTTTGACGATGGTGACTTCTCTTTCCTCGCCAATTCCCGCGCGTTCTTTAGCCTCGACGCTATCGATGGCGAACTCGTGCCGGCGTTCTCCATGAACCTCATCCAGGCTCCGGGCATCGACGACAAGCATGCCCAGGTTGGTCTCGGTATCAATGTTGCCCTCGACCGCGGCTTCTTCTGGTTGGGCGGTGATTTCATCTGGAACCAGCTGAAGGCTCATGATTGGTCGTTTGATTATTCGACGGGCGAGAGCCTCTACAATTCTCAGAACGAAGACGATCCGAACTGGGACAAGCGCAACGATATCGGCGGCATGATCAGCTTCGGTATTGAACGCAACATCTGGTGGGATTGGTTCGTAATCCGCGTTGGCGGTCAGAAGTCCATCTTCTATACGGAATGTGATGTGGATTCGAAGAATACCGGCAATAACGGTATTTGCCGTGACAATGGCAACTTCTTCGCCACGAACCCGCTTGCAGACGGTACTGCAGACGACCATGTCGGTTTCGGCTTCGGCATCAATATCGAAGAGAAACTGAAGATCGACGTGACCGTTGCCGAAGACTTGCTCTTCCGCAACCCGTTCCAGGGCGAAGGGCGTATCTTCTCTAGAATTTCTGCAACTTACTCCTTCTAGTTGAAATCCTAAATACGGGAAACGCGCCTTAAGGGCGCGTTTCTTTTTTTATGGTGTTTTTCCTAGGACCAAGATTTATATTTTTTCGCCATGAAATTTTTCTTTTTTGCAATCGCATGCGCCCTGTTCCTTGGCTGTTCCGAACCCACGGAACGTATAGAGACCAAGCTTGAGGCGTTCCTCCAGGACGACCTCGAATTCAATGTCGCAGAATTCCTGCATGGGTCGGGTGACCGTGCCGCGTTGCTCGACACGCCTTACTACCGCATCAAGGATTTTCGTTTGTTTGAAGGGGCAAAGGCGGAAATCTATTCGGCATACGCCGAAGTGGACTTCTTCATGTACAAGGATATCAGGTTGCACGAGAAGCGCAAGTACCGCTACGACGCGCATTATCGCCACTGGGACCGCTATTTCAAGAAACTCTATTTTGGTGGGGATTCCTTGCAGTAGCGCACTCTGAGCTCCTCAAATAATTGTATTTTTCTTACATAGGATTATTTGGTTTTAACCCCTTAAAAAGGACCACATTTTGTTCGGCTTATTTTCTTGTGATATTGGTATTGACCTGGGGACCGCAAATACACTCGTTCATGTGGCGGGCCAAGGTATTGTCATCAACGAACCGACCGTGATTGCCGTAGACAGCAAGAACAATCGCGTTTCGGCTATCGGTTTCGAGGCCAAGAAGATGCTTGGCCGTACTCCCGGCGAAAGCCGTGCCGTGCGCCCGATGCGCGATGGCGTGATTGCCGATTTTGAATTGGTTGAAAACCTCCTCCAGACGTTCATCAAGCGTGTGCAGAAATACCCGCTGTGGATGGTGAAACCTCGTGTGGTGGTCGGTGTTCCTTCGGGCATTACCGAGGTGGAAAAGCGTGCCGTGATTGATGCTGCTCGCCAGGCTGGTGCCAAGGAAGTTCACCTGGTGCACGAACCGATGGCTGCTGCCGTGGGTATGGGAATCCCCGTAGAAGATCCCGTGGGCAACATGATTGTCGATATCGGCGGCGGTACGTCCGATATTGCGGTTATCGCGCTGAATGGCACTGTCTGTAACGCTTCCGTGCGTGTGGGCGGTGACGAGATGGACGAGGCTATTGTGCGCCACCTGCGTACAATGTACAACCTCTGCGTGGGCGAGAGCACTGCCGAACAGATCAAGATCCAGATTGGTTCTGCAAGCCCGCTCGAAGAAGAACTTTCCATGGAAGTCAAGGGACACGACTTTATCGCCGGCGTTCCGCGTACCATGACCATTACCAGTACCGAAATCCGTTCCGCACTGGAAGAGCCGGTCACGGCCATTATCGAAGCCGTCAAGCAGGCTCTCAGCATGACTCCTCCCGAACTGTCTTCCGACATTTTGGACAAGGGTATCATCATGACTGGCGGTGCGTCCCAGTTGCGCGGTTTCGACGAACGTATCCGCAAGGAAACGGGCCTGTCCGTCAACGTGATTGATGACGCCCTCGTGTGCGTGTGCAAGGGTGCTGCCCGAATTCTCGAAGATCTCGACAAGTATCGTCCTGTCCTTATCGCCTCGTCCAACTAATTTCCGTTTGGTTGGAGTCTGATGCGTAAGGCGTTCCGCTTTATTTTAGACTTGTTTACCCAAAGACATGGCATTGTTGCTTTTGTCTTTTTTATGCTGCTTGGATTGCTTATGCGCGAGGCTCCCAACACGGTGCGCGAGAGCATCGTGTCGTCGGTGCTTGGTTCTGTGTTCTATCCGGCACAGGTGGCCCTGTCTTCGCTGAACGAATACCGTTCGGTTGTAGACGAAAACGAGCGGCTTAAAGAAGAAAATGCTCGCCTCCGTCAGGAACTGTACCATGCCAGCGAAGGGTTGGAAGAATTGGCTAGACTCCATACGCTGGTCCGGTTTGATGACAAGTGGGATTTTCCCATCGTGACGGCTCGTGTTGTCGGTCATAATCCGGGAAGGTTCCTCACGACGCTTGTTGTGAACAGGGGAACTTACCATGGCATAAAGGAAAACATGCCTGTGTTTTCGACGAAGGGTTTGGTTGGCAAGGTGACCAAGGCTTCGTTTACTCATTCCAGGGTCCAGCTGATTTCGGATCCAAACCTTAAGTTGTCTGTAATGGAGCGCCGCACCCGTGTGGTGGGCTTCCTCGAAAGCGCCGATGGCCATATGCTTTCGGCAATGGTGCCAACGCATGCCGGTGTCAAGGAAGGCGATACGCTGATTACTTCTGGGCTGGGAGGCATATTCCCGAAGGGTATCCCGGTGGGGCTCGTGAAGGATGTGAACAGGGCGGATCTCGACGTGATGCGCAAGCTTGACGTCACACCGTTCCAGGATATTTCCATGCTCGAGGAAGTGTTCATTATGCAGAAGGATCCGGAATGGGTCATTCAGGAGTTGCTGGATGAGTAAGTGGCTGAAGGCATTTGTGCTCTTTTTGCTGAGCTTTGTCCTGCAGACAACCGTTGCGGACTGGATCAGTATGTTCGGCGTTTCTCCGGATTTCGTCATCATCTTCGTCGTTGCCGCCGCTATCAAGCGCGGCCCGGCTTCGGGATGCTTCTGGGGTTTCCTGGCGGGCTTTACGCAGGATGTCTACGCACCGGTGGAATGGCTCGGAGCGCATGCGATATCGATGACCTTGATTGGATTCCTTGTCGGACAACTCGAGGAACGCTTCCTTACGCTTAATTTCCCGACCAAGGTCGGTGTGCTCGGGCTCGCCTTTTTCGTGTGCGATATGGTGTACTTCTTCTTTACTGGGCTGGAAGGGGAGGCCGTCACGAACCTGTTCTTCAAGGAAACGTTACCGGAATGCGCATACACGCTTTTTGTCGGTGCCTTGGTGTTCTACTTGAGTATGGGGAAACCGGCAAAGCATGCTAAATGACAATCAAGATAACGAGGCGGTACAGAGCAGGAACTGGCATATCGTCGTGTTCCTCGCGGGCGTAGGCCTGCTTTTCTTGGTCTTGGTCATTAGGCTGTATTCCTTGCAGTTCACGCATTACGAGGAAAACCTCCAACGTTCCGAAAACAACCGCTTGCGTAAGGTGGTGCTTACAGCCGAGCGTGGCTACATTTACGACCGCAACGGCAACGTGCTCGTGCGCAACAGGCCCTCGTACCAGATAGCTCTCCATGCGATGAGCCTTCCCAAGAAGAAGGAAGACCGCAAGGTTATTTTCAACAAACTCCTGCAAATCAAGGACAAGGAGGGCGAGTACCTGTTCGACACGCTTTCCTTGGATACGGCTTTCCAGCGTATCAACTGGATCAAGACGCGCCCCATCCGCATTCTCGAAGATGCAACTGCGGAACAGGTGGCCATTATCGAAGAACATTCCTCCGAACTTCCTGGTGTTATCACGCAAATTGAATCTCGCCGCGAATATCCCTACGGAACGCTTGCCTCGCACGTGCTTGGCTATACGAGCGAAATATCGGAAGAACAGCTCAAGCTGCCCGAATACGAAAGCTATTCTCTGGGGGACCGCATTGGCCAAAAAGGCTTGGAGCAGGGTTACGACCAGGAGTTCCGTGGCAAGAACGGCTTGAAGCTGGTCGAGGTGAACGCGGCCGGGCGTGAGGTGGGCCAGGTGCGCGGTGTGGAAACTCAGGCGCCGATTACGGGCTTGCAATTGATTTCGACGATTGACCTGAAATTGCAGAAAGTGGCCGAAGAAGCGATTCCCGATTCAGTGAAGGGGGCTCTTGTGGCGATTGATCCGCGAAATGGCGAAATTCTTGCGATGGTGAGTTCTCCGAGGCTCGACCCGAATATTTTCTCGTTGAAAAAGCGCGAACGCAACAAGGGATGGGCTCAGGTGGCGCTCGATTCCATGCGTCCGCTCACGAACCGTGCCATATCCGGTACGTATACGCCTGCGTCGGTGTTCAAGCTCGTCACGGCGGGTGCGGGTTTGGAATATGGGGTCCTTTCCGAGAGCAAGTATTACCCGAAATCTTGTACGGGCGGCTACCAGTATGGTGCCCGCTACCAAAAGTGCTGGGGTGTGCATGGGAACCTGAACGTGGTGCATGCGTTGCGCCTCTCCTGTGACGTTTTCTTCTACCAGGCGGGTCTCGATATCGACATGGCGCGCATCAACGAATTCGGCAGACGTTTCGGCCTGGGCGAGAAACCTCTCGGTGTGGACATTCCTGGCGAGAAGGGTGGATGGTTGCCGGATTCAACGTCCTTCAACGCGAAGAACAAGCGCCTCGGCTGGCGTTGGGCTCGAGGCCTCATTCTGAACCTCGCTATTGGCCAGGGCGAACTGGTGACTCCGCTGCAGCAGGCTGTCCTCATCGGCTCCATTGCGACCAACAGGGGAGTGTACCAGCCGCACTTCATGAAGGAACTCCGTGACGAGAATGGCACGCTGGTGCGCCGTTACGAGCCGAAGATAATCCGTTCGGGCCATATGAAGCCCGAGACCCACCGTATTTTGATGAACGCCCTCGATTCTGTGGTGAACCATCCGGGCGGCACGGGTAAGCGTGGCGCTGTGCCTGGCATCCGTGTCGGTGGCAAGACAGGGTCGGGCGAATGGAAAAAGGGCGAGAAGACGCACGCTTGGTTTGCGGCGGTAGCCCCGCTCAACGACCCGCAGATTGCGGTTGCCGTGATTCTTGAGGCGGCGGGCGGTGGTGGCGCGAAGGCCGCTCCGGTGGCCCGTAAGGTCCTTATGGCGTATTTCGGTATCGAGGAGGAGGAAACCAAGAAATGAGCTCAGGACGCTTCTTAGACAAGTCGCTCAAGTACGACTGGCTATTCTTGGGCATCACGTTTGCGCTGATGACTGTCGGCGTGTGCTTGGTGTATTCTGCGACGACCGGCGAGGATATCCCCATGTACGATACCTTCTGGTTCAAGCAGATTGTCTACTTTTTCGGCGGTAGCCTCCTTGCGGCCGGTATCGTGTTCGTGAAAATTGACTGGCTCAAGAATATTGCGTTCCCTATCTATGTCGTGTCGCTCGTGCTGCTGTGCATTGTGCTTTTCTTGGCGGGTGATGTGGTGAAGGGCGCCGGGCGATGGATTGACTTGGGCATCTTCAAGTTGCAGCCTTCGGAGTTTGCAAAGATTGCGTATTTGCTGACCATATCGTTTTGGCTTTCTAAGCATCCTGTTAGTTTGTTTAAACTTAAAACGTTTGCTGTGCCTGCTCTGCTGTTCATCGTGCCTTTTGCGCTGGTGCTCAAACAGCCGGACTTGAGTACGGCGCTCGTGTTTATTGCGGTGACGCTGGTGGCGTTCTTCTTTGCGGGGCTTTCGCTCACGGATTTGTTCCTCGTGGTAAGCCCAGTGTTCTCGGTGCTGCTTTCACATTCGCAGTCTATCCTGTTCCAGGTGCTGTGGGGAGCCTTCATTTGCCTCGTTGTGTTTGCCGTGTTCCGTAGGCGCTTGCCCAAGGCTCTGATGGCGGCTATCCTTGTGGTGAACATCCTTTCGGGGTATGCGAGTTCCATGGCGTGGAACATGCTTGAACCGCACCAGCAGAAGCGCGTGAATACGTTCCTCGACCCGATGAGTGACCCGCTAGGCGACGGCTACCAGGTATTGCAGTCCATTACGGCTATCGGTTCCGGTGGCGCGGTGGGGAAGGGCTTTGGTAACGGTTCGCAGACGAACCTCGCTTTCTTGCCCGAAGAACATACGGACTTCATCTTCAGCGTGCTTGGCGAGCAATTCGGCTTTTTCGGTTGTACGTTCGTGCTGCTGCTCTTTGCCCTGTTCCTCTGGCGGGCAACGAGTATTTGCAAGATGTCTTCCGACCCGTTTGTCACCCTCGTGACGATGGGTGCTTCGACAATTATTTTGTTCCATGTGGTGGTGAATATCGCCATGACGGTGGGGCTTATGCCGGTCACTGGCCTCCCGCTCCCGTTTATCTCGTATGGTGGTTCGTTCGCGCTTACCTGCATGGTTTTAGTCGGCTTCCTCGTGAACATGAGGCTCCACGGCCATCAGTAGGCCATACCCCCCCCTTATTTGCGAAAAGACGCCTGTCTGCCGTTTTTTTTCGTTTGGGGTGGACAAAATCCCGCGTAAAAACGTCTATAGCCTTAGGAGGCCTTATATGGGTGTTCTTAGGACCATAGAAAATTTTGTTTTTGGTATGGATTGCCTCGGTTGTGGCAAAAGCTCGGATGCGCTGGACCCGTGGCTGTGCCCGGACTGCGAACGCCGGCTGAGGCGCGAGTCGCTCGGGATGAGCTTCCCTGCGCCGGACGTGTTCTGCCTTTACCCGATGGATTCTCTCACGCGGCGCCTTATCCATTCGCTCAAGTACAAGTCGATACCTGGGATGGCTCGCTTCTTGGTGCGCCACTCGTCGGCGATGCCGGGAGGTGAAATTTACCAGACTGTGGATACGCTCCCGAGGCCGTTCTTCTTTGTGCCGGTGCCGCTTCATAGGGCTCGCTATAGGGAGCGGGGCTACAACCAGGCCGAGATGATTGCGCGGGCGCTTGCCGAACTGTACAGCGGCCGTGTGTGCCGTTGGCTGCGGCGCAGGACGTTTCGGGTGTCGCAGACCAAGCTCTCGCGTTCGCAACGCGAATGGAACGTAGCGGGTGCTTTCGAAGGGGCCTTGCCTGCGCGATTGCCGCCCCGTGGGACCGTTTTTGTGGTGGACGACGTGTTCACCACGGGGGCGACCACGTTCTCCTGTCTGAACGCGCTTGGGCGGGATTTCCCGTTGCCTGTAAAGGTCTTTACCCTGCTTTACGACCAACCGGTCTCGGCATCGGCCGATTTCGCGGCAGACATGCAGGAATTTTATGGGGTCGAACAATAAAAAAAAGCCGGCGTAAACCGACTCTTTTTTAGCGGAGGAAGAGGGACTCGAACCCCCAAGCCTTACGGCGGCGGTTTTCAAGACCGCTGACTTACCAATTAGCCTATTCCTCCAGGCGAGTGTAAGGTAAAAAAGTTTATCTTCCGTGTCAACAGGTAAACCATTTTGCTGAAAAGTTTTATACTTTTAAGGTGATGGCTACGGAAGAGCACAAAAACGAAATGGACGACTCTCAGCGGATACTTCATCTGCTTTTTGAGTATATGCCCAAGATTGCTTCGGAACGCAAGGTGGACAGTCTCCTTGTGCTCATGAACGATTTGGGGCGTTCTATCGTACGCTCTGACCGCTGTTCCCTGTGGCTTTTGGATAAGGAAAAACGCGAACTGTGGACCAAGGTTGCCCACGGTGTCGACGAACTCCGCATTCCGATGGAAGCGGGCTTTGCCGGGCATTGTATGACGACGGGTGTGTCCCTGCTTGTGGAAGATGCGTACAACGATGAGCGGTTCGACCGCCGCAGCGACGAGAAGACGCACTACCACACGAAGTCCGTGCTGGCCGTCCCCCTCAAGAATTCCGTTGGAAAGGTCATGGGTGTTTACCAGGCTATCAACAAACAAGGGGAACCGGGGTATTTCACCCCGAAGGATCTTGAAAACCTTTCGCTTATCGCCGTGTATTCCGCGAAGACTGTGGAATCCACGATGCTCAATGCCGAACTGGAAGCGACCCAGAGGGATATTATCCATATCTTGGGTGACGCATCCGAGTATCGCAGTCAGGAGACGGGTGACCACATTCAGCGTGTTGCCGAGGTCTCGTACAACCTAGCGAAATTCATGGGACTGCCAGAATCCTACTGCCAGAAGATTCGCCTTGCGGCGCCTCTGCACGACTTGGGCAAGATTGGCATCCCCGATGCTGTGCTCAATAAGCCGGGCCGCCTCAACACGACGGAGTTCGCTGTCATGAAGACGCATTCTGTCATCGGGCGCGAGATGTTGCGAGCTTCCAAGCGCAAATTGCTGCGCTTTGCTGCCGAGATTGCCGGTACTCACCACGAGCGCTGGGACGGCACGGGTTATCCCGATGGGCTCAAGGGCGAAGATATCCCGCTTTCTGGGCGTATCTGCGCTGTTGCCGACGTGCTGGACGCCTTGTCTTGCCCGCGTTGCTACAAAGAAGCTTGGCCCGAAGAGGATGTGCGCGCCGAGTTCATTAAACAGCGTGGAACGCAGTTCCAACCGGAACTGGTGGATGTTCTTCTGGATCATTGGGAACTTTTCTACTCTGGATACCGTAATAGGCGAATTTAGGCCCTGCGTGCCTTTTTTTGTGCCTTATGCTCCGCGTACAAAAGGCAGACCTTCTTGGACTAGCCAAATCGTGTAAATTTTGGGTAAAAAAAAAGCCTCCGTTACCGGAGGCTTTTCGTGGTCCCGGGCGGAATTGAACCGCCGACACGTGGATTTTCAGTCCACTGCTCTACCAACTGAGCTACAGAACCATTTGGGTAGACCAAATTTAGCAAAAATGTGTTCCTTGTCAAGGTGTAAAGAAGATATTACCAATGTTTTTTCATTTTTTCTTGATTTTCTACTAGATTTAGTAGTGGATGAATTGAATTGGGCTGTTTCTACACGGGGAACGTGTGGAATGGTTTCTTTATTTTATAGGCGGATATTGTGCGTTACTTTAAAATGATTCGAAATCTAATGACTGTTGGGGCTGTCGCTGGATTCTTGCTTGCTTGCGGGGATTCTGAGAGCGAGGACGTAACACAACCTACCTCTACGGATTCTAGTGTACCGGATAATCCTAATAATCCGGCTGATCCTGATCATTCGCTTGATCTTCCGCCAAGGATCGATACTACCGAAGTTGTAGATCCTAAGACGGGTGAAGTGAATAAGGTCGTTGAAATCAAGGACCCGGAAGTTCATTCGACCATTGAGGATATCACCGAAGAAGGTGATACTATCTGGCGATATGACACGTTGTACATTCCTCGCGATACGCTTATCCATTGGGTGGGTAAGTCTGCATTACGTATAACCGAAGTTGTTTCGATCAACTTGGACTGGCTTGACGAAGACGGAGACGATCCCGCATGGGTCGAAATCTATAATGCCGGCGACGAAGTCGCAGACTTGAACGGCTATTATCTGGTCGAAAAAGAGGATAAAACACGCAAGTGGGCTTTCAGTAACGAAATCATCCGTCCTAAATCATTCCGCAATGTATTTATCTCCAAGAAGAACATCCCGAAGGCTTCCGAAGCCAAGGATGTCGACAATCGCCATTATCGTACGCACACTAACTGGAAACTTGACAAGAATGGTGGCAAGATCTACCTAATTGACAGGTATTACCAAATTCGTGATACGGTCCAGTTCCCGGTGCTTGAACCAGGCATGAGCTGGGGCCGTGTCGATGGCGGTGTCTGGAGATACATGAACAAGCCTACTCCCGAAGCCCCGAATACCGAGGCCGAAGCGTATCAGGGAGTGGTTCCCAAGTTTGATTTCGGCTCTGCGAAGGCAGGTTTCTACAATTCTACGGTTACTTTGAAAAAGCCGAAAGTTTCTGATGGTACCAAGATTCGTTGCACTAAGAACGGATCACTCCCCACGAAGAGTTCCGAAGAATTTAACAGCGACATGGTCATTGACCACAGCATGGTGCTGCGTTGCGCTGCGTATAAGGAAGGCTATCTGACGAAGGAAGTCGTCACTAACACTTACTTCATCAATGAACAGGTCAGGATGCCGGTAGTAGCCGTGACTGTGGACTCCGCCTTCTTTAGGGAAAATTATGTCAAGTGCGAGGCTTCTGATCCTGATGAATGTCCGAGCGGCATGTACGCCGACGTGGAACGTCCGGTCCATGTGGAATATTTCGAGAATGGCAGCGATTCTAAGGAAAAAACTTGGGAGATCGATGCCGGTATTTCTCTCATGGGTAACTGGAGCCGTGTCAAGGACAAGAAGTCTGTTGCCATTGTGATGCGTGAAAAGTATCAGAATGGGCGTATCAATTATCCGCTGTTCCCGACGAACCCGAATGTCACTAAATACAAGGCGTTCAACCTCCGCAACAATGGTAACCGTTTCGTGAGCGACTATATCGAAGACGCCATGGGCGGTGAAATCTTGAACGGCAGCGGTGTGGATTACCAGCACAGCCGTCAAGTGGTTGTGTTCTACAACGGTCGTTACTACGGTATCCACGATATGCGCGAACGCTTCAACGAGAGCTATGTCGAATCTAACTACGGCATCGACAGCAAAACAGTTGATATGGTGAAGCACCTCAACGATAGTTTGCATGCCAATGGCGGTTCCACAGAAGGTTACGAGCAGATGCTTAAGTTTATCGGCACGAACGATTTCTCTGGTGAAAATAACGCCAAATACGAAGAAGCGAAGAAATTGATCGATGTGGGCAACTTTGCCGATTACATGGCGGCCGAGATTTACATCCACAACGGTGACTGGCCGAACAACAACGTCCGTGCTTGGCGCAGTCCCGAACAGCCCTGGAAGTTCATGGTCTATGACTTGGATCATGGTTTCGGTTGGGCGTCGGATTGGGGTGTTGCCGATCCTGTTGGTGGAGGCAAATTTAGCGAAGGAACGAATATGTTTACCTGGATTAAGCAGGGCGGCGGTAAGAGACTCTGTAAGGAAACCGGCTGCTTTGCCAACCTGTACATCCAGCTTATCAAGAACCCCGATTTCAAGCGTTTGTTCATCAACCGCAGTTGCGCTATGTGGAAAGGCTACTTGAATGGTAATAATGTGAGCAAGGTCGTCGACAAGATGGTTTCCACTATTCCGTCGTCCGAGAAGGATAGGGACCTTGAAAAGTTCAAGCAGAACGAGATGTACTATCCGGGCGGTTTCGACTGGAAGGGTGATCGTCTCAAGGAATGGGCAAGATCTCGCGATGGTGAAGTCGTCAGCCTCTACAAGGGTGAATTCTTCAAGGACGAAGGGGATGCCAAACTTGTGACGGTCAAGATTAAAGCCGATGGTGATGGCACGGTGCTCATGGAAGGCATGAATCTGCCGGGAACGAGCTCGCCTACGAACTATTCTGGCGAATTCTTCAACGGAATGCAGATGGAACTGACTGCCGTGCCAACGAATGGTGCCGTGTTCAAGAGCTGGTCGGGTTGCGAAGCCGTAGAAGGCAAGCCGGAAACCTGCCGTGCGACGGTTACGGATGGTTTGACGATTACTGCTAGCTTCAAGTAAGATTGTTGTTTGGCAAAATTTTTCGCGCGGGCTTTTAAGTCCGCGCTTTTCTTTTTTTGTACATGGCTTGTGCGAGGTATATTTCTAAATTTGTGGCATGAAGAGCCCTGTGCGCAAGATGTTCGACGAAATTGCAAACCGCTATGATTTCTTGAATCATGCGTTGAGTGGCTGCCAAGACATTCTTTGGCGTAGGAACTGCTGTCGCGAACTGAAGCGCGTGAAGCCGGGCAAGCGCTTGCTCGACCTTTGTGGCGGAACGGGTGATTTTGCGGCGACCTACGAAAAGTTCAACGGAAAACCCGATGTGGCTGTGCTGGGGGATTTCTCATACGGCATGCTAAAGGGGGCTGCGGGCAAGAAGACGTCGGCTGTTCCCGTGCAGCTTGATGCGATGAAGATGCCCTTTGCCGATGGCTCGTTCGATGTAATCTTGAATGGGTTCGGGATGCGCAACCTCCCTAATGCGGAAGGCGGCTTGCGGGAATCTGCTCGAGTCCTTTCAGAGGGCGGTTATTTGCAGGTGCTTGAATTCTTTTCACCGCGGAATGTGTTCAACAAGTTTTTTTACAAGAGGCTTGCGCCCTTGTTTATCCCTGTGCTTGGAGCGTTCTTCAGCAAGCGGGATGCGTATGAATATCTGGTGAATTCGATTATCCGTTTTTTGCCGGTGGCGGACTTTGTTGCCTTGGCGGAGAATAACGGCTTTGAACTCGTGCATGTGAAGCCCTGCTTTTTCGGGGTGGCGTACCGCGTGCTTTTACGCCGGAAGTCTGTGCCGGCGGGAGGTGAAGCGTGAACCGCTATATTCTTGGGGTGACTGGCGCTAGCGGGGCCATTTACGCCACGCGCACGGCGATGCACTTGAAACGCCTCGGGCATGATGTGTCGCTGATTGTGACGGCGCCGGGCCGTGAAGTTGTGGAATACGAAGGGCAGAAGGCGCTTTTTGATTATACCGATACCGTGTTCAATGTGGACGATTTCTTTGCGGAATGTGCGAGCGGTTCTGCCGACTATGCGGGCATGGCCGTGGTGCCGTGTTCCATGGGAACGCTAGGCCGCATTGCTGCGGGAACTTCGGATAATTTGCTGGTGCGCAGCGCGGACGTGTGCCTCAAGGAGCGCCGCCCGTTGGTAATCGTACCCCGCGAAATGCCGTACAACTTGATTCATCTCGAAAACATGGAGCGCGTGACCCGCGCTGGTGCCGTGGTGATTCCCGCTTCGCCACAGTTTTACAGCAAGGCCGCCACCATCGAAGACCTCGTGGATACCGTTGTCGCGAAGGTTCTGAAACACCTAGGTGCGGGATCGGCTGCGGACTGCGCCGGAATCGTCAAACCATGGGGACCCCCCAAAAAAAATTGATTATGTTGAAGAAAATTCTCGAATTCGGCCATCTCGTTCGCTTCAGCCACTCGCTGTTCGCGATGCCTTTTGCCCTCGGTTCCATGTGGGTGGCGGCAAACGGTTTCCGTGGTATGACTGCTGCCGAGACTGCGCGGATTGTTTTGCTCATCGTGGGCTGCATGGTGACTGCCCGCAATAGCGCGATGAGTTTCAACCGCATTGCCGATGTCGATATTGACGCGAAGAACCCGCGCACCGCAAAACGCCATTTGCCGGATGGGCGCTTGAGCAAGGCTTCGGTCATTGCGTTCCTCGCCGTCAACGGTTTGCTGTTCGTGCTGTTCGCCTTTTTGTTGCAGCCCCTCGCGGGTGCGCTCGCGCTTCCGGTGTGGCTTCTGCTGCTCTCGTATTCGTACTGGAAACGCTTCTCGTGGCTTTGCCACTGGTTCCTCGGCTTCGCCATCGGAATGAGCCCGCTCGGCGCCTGGATTGCCATCCGCGGCGAGTTCGCCGTATTCCCGATATTCCTGCTCGTGATTCTCATGCTCTGGATGGGCGGCTTTGACATCATCTACGCGACGCAGGACGAAGAAATTGACCGTGCGATGGGGCTACATTCGGTGCCCGCCCGCTTTGGCCGCAAGCGAGCCTTGCAGATTGCTTTCTGGAGCCACATCGCCATGCTCGCTCTATGTGGAGCGTTCGGCTTTATTTGGAGTATGGGATTGCCTTGGTGGATTGTGTCGGGCCTCATGGCCGCAGCAGTTCTTTATATACACTTGTTCCGCAAGTCCGATGACCTGGACGCCATGAACCGCGACTTTTTCTTGGCGAATGTCGCCATCAGCGTACTCGTAATGGTTGGGCTCATCGTGTGGATTTGCATGGGAGGCGACGTCAATGCCCTTTATTAAAAAGCCCTTTACTACCGAAGATAAAATCAAGATGTTCGAACGCATGGGCTCCACTGCCGCCGTTATCGCGCTTGTGCTGGTGGTCCTCATCGAAACAGGCCTTGCGGGTGAAAACAGGGAAGCCGCCGATACGGCCCTTACGGCGATGATTGTGGTGCTTGCCGTCTCGCTTGTCGGCAGCATGTTCTTCAAACGTAAAAAATAATAGTGATTGGCAATTCCTAACCACCAACCACTATTAAATTTCTAAATCCGCGCTGTAGACGGTTTCGATTGTCCCGTCGTCACATTCAAATTTCAGGCTGCCGTCTTCTTGCATGTCGAGGATTTTGCCGTGCTTGCGGATGGGTTGCCCGCTCATGTCCAACTCGATAATTGTGCCTGGGGCTCCGATGAACTTGTCCATCTTTCGCCAAGCGTTAACCCATGGGGCGATGCCGAAAGCCGTGAACTGCTTCACTGCGCGTTCCAGGCTCCCGATGAGTGCCTTCAGTAATCTTTCCCTGTCCACTTCGAATCCGAGAATCGCCTTGAGCGTCGTGACGTCGCGGTTGAGTTCCGCGTAGTCTTCTGGGTCGCTGTTCACGTTGATGCCAACACCCATGGAAAGAGCGGGGACGGTCCTGCCGTGCGAGTTGTTGACCGTGCTGGCCGGGATATAGACAATCTCGGAAAGGATCCCGCAGAACTTGCTCTTGCCGTAAAGGATGTCGTTGGGCCACTTGACGGTAATCTTTGTGCCGTCGCTTGCCTGCTGTTCCTGCATCCCGGTGAACACCTCGGCGAACGTGAGTGCTGCGACTTGGGTAATCTGCGCGAAGCGCTTCGGGGGAATGCCCTCGAGCGGGATGAGAATGTTGAAGTAGAGGTTTTTGCCGACTGGCGAACTCCAGGTCCTCTCGTGCCGTCCGCGTCCTGCGCTCTGCGAATTTGCGACGAAGAGGGTGCCTGGCGGAATAAGCCCTTCGCGGGCCTGTTCCTTCATGTGCGTGTGCGTGCTGCCGATTTCGTCAAAGAGTCTTGCCGGTGCGCTGTCAAAGCCGAATACTTGCCAGTCATGGAACTTATGGGTGTCCATTTGCGGTTCCGGCTAGTCGTCGTCCTTGCGCTCGTCTTCGAGCATCTTGAGCGCCTCTTCGGGGAAGATGTTGAAGTATTCGCGCTTCTTGTCTTCAAAGAGTTGCAGTAGGCGTTCCTGTTCGAACTGCTCGCGGTCGATGTTCTGCATGAAGAACTCGTCGCGGGCGAAGTCGCGGGTGGTCATCAATTTCTTGATGTCCTCGGAAAGGTCTACTTCGTCCCACAAAATGTAGTAGGATTGCACATCCAGGCTACCGAAAATGTCGACGTTCAATTTGATGGAATTGCTCTTGCTGGAATCGACAAGTTCGACTCTAGTCTCGCGTTTCTCCGGACGGAAAACGTCTACATCGTTGACCTTTTTATTTATGTCTTGGGCGGCAGCGGGGAATGCAAGAAGTGCACAGAGCGTAAAAACGCCAAAAATGCACCGGTTAATTGCCCGGTGCTCGAAATGCTTATGGTAACCCCAGAGTCTCATACGTGTATAATATAATTTTTAGAGGTGCATGGAAGTATAATATTTTTTGGGATTTCGCATAAATTTCGAAATCTGTGAGTAAAAATACGGGATTTTGAAGAAATTAGGGCGAAAAATTGAACTTGTATGCCTTTTAAGGGGCTAACGGCATCCATGGTTTCACTGTGTCGATAGACTTGAGCAGTCCCTGCCGGTTGCGGCGGATGGCCGCGGCGGCAATCATCGCCCCGTTGTCGGTGCTGAGGCTCCTGTCGGGGATGCAGAATCGGATGCCGTGACGGTCGCAGTAGTCTTGGAGGCGTGTGCGCAGCCAGGCGTTCGCGCTCACGCCGCCTCCGACCACCAGGGTCTTCATTTTGGTCAATTTGAGGGCCGTGATGGTCTTTTCCACGAGGCTGTCGACGATGGCGTCTTCAAGCGAAGCGCAGATGTCGCCGAGGTGGACCTTGATAAAGTCGGGCTCATGGGTTTCCGTGTAGCGGAGCACGGCCGTCTTGAGGCCGCTGAAAGAGAATTCGCAGTTGTTGCGGACATGCAGTGCTCGCGGGAAGTCCACGAACTTGCGGTTGTGCCCCTGGGCGAGCTTGCTGATGGTCGCTCCTGCGGGGTACTTGAGGCCGATAAGTTTGCCACATTTGTCGAAGGCTTCTCCGGCGGCATCGTCGCGGGTACGGCCGATGCTTGTGTATTTAAACCCGGGTTCTTCCAGGATGAGTTCCGTGTGCCCGCCCGAGACTGTGAGCGTGAGGAAGGGCGGCTCGATATCGGGGTTGCTGAGCCAGGCGGCCGCGAGATGGCCTTCGAGGTGGTTCATGCCGTATGCCGGGATTCCCAGGTCGCGGGAAAGCCCCTTGGCGAAGCTCGCACCGACGAGTAGCGGTCCCATGAGCCCGGGGCCCGTGGTGTAGGCGATGGCGTCGATATCCTTGAGCGAAATTCCCGCCTCTTTGACGGCGGCTTCGGCGATGGGCGCAATCTTTTGCAGGTGGGCCCTTGCCGCAATTTCGGGGACTACGCCCCCGTAAAGCGCATGTTCGTCGATTTGGCTATAGAGCGGGTTCGAAAGCACCTGAAGAGGTTCATCTTGCAGTACGGCGCAGGCGGTCTCGTCGCAGCTGGATTCAATTCCGAGCCAGAGCACTATTTGCCCTCCTCTTCGAGGTCGTCCATCGTGAATACGGTGGGCTTGGCCGGTGGTTGCGTGGAATCGGATTCCGTCCCGGTGGTGGATTGAGGAATCTTCCTCTGCAGGCGCACCTTGTCGGGCTTGATCTGGATGCCCTTGATGCTCATGTCGGTGTTGATGCTCTTGTCGAGTATGAGCCTTACGGTGGGAGGTAGGCTATCCACGTCTTCGATGGTGAACCGGTTGATTTCGACGAACAGGTCAAGCGCTTCGGCCTTGAGCGTGTCCAGAATTTTTTCGCCGCCGGTGATTTCCACCTCGACGGTGCTTGGCACGAGGCTTACCTCGTTCTTGTCGTAGCGGCCAATCAGGTGAACCGGAATGTTCTTAAATACTTTATTTGTAACTTTCTGTACGTCGATAGAAATCTCGATTGCAGAATCGTTTGGTGCAACGTATGCGGGTAACTGGTCAAAGCGGAGTGGCACCGTGTACCGGCCGGGCGCCTTGACGGAATCGTAGCGGATGGAATCGGTGGGTACTTCGATGATGCGCATGAGTGCGTTGCGTGCACCGGACACGTTGAGGCCTTCGGGGTTGAGCACCGGGTCGCTGGTGATGATATAACCGCTGGCGGGCCGGAAAGTCACGTTCGACTTGATGGGAACGTTACGGACGATGCGCGTGTCGATGTCGAGGTCAATAAAGCTGAGCCTTTCGTCGGAGTCCACGTAATGGATGTTCGGAAAGTTCGGGGAGGAGTAGTTCTTGGAACCAATGTGTACGCGGTGGCTGCCGAGTTCAATGTCGTGCAGATCGACGATGATGCTTGCGGCCTTTGTCTCCTGGGCGCGCATGCGGATGAGGTCAAATGGCCGGCCTTCCACGGTGATGGGCATGCTCTGCGGTGGCCTCGAAGCGATGGCGAGCGTTTCCGGGAGTTTGGAGAGGATGATGGGGGCTTCTATCTCGAGCTGGAAATTCTTCAGTGAGATGACATAGAACCAGAGGGCAATCCCGAAGAGGAAGGCTGTAATCTTTAATGCGATGTGTTTCATGTTCGCCCCTAAATGACTCCTTTAAATTTAGTTATTATTCGCTTTGTGTTAGGTCAATTAGGTTATTTAGTATCGGAATCCTTCAGGGGATGGAAGCAGCACCGCACGGTTATTTTGCCCTCCCTTGTGACGATATTCCTCTGCTCGCTGTTGCTGGCGGCGTCTTCGCTGTTCCTTGGGGGCGCGATGCGCGTCATCGACACCGAAAAGTCGCTTTACGCTATCGAGGCATTTTTGCCGGGGCCCATTCCGGACGATTCCGTGGCGGCAGTGCGTTCACGGCTTTTGCACATGAAGCATGTGGACAGCGTTGAGTACGTGAGCGCCGACAGTGCCTTGGCCGACTTCCGGAGGCATTTCTCGGGAGACATGCTCGACCTGGTGGACGACAATCCCATTCCGCCTTTTTTCCGCATCAAGCTAGACGACAGGAGCAAGACTCCGATTGACCTCATCGAGGTGCGCAAGTCCATTGCGAGAGACGGAGTGTTTGAGGAGGTGCAGGCCCCCGTGGACTGGGTGAACCGTATCGCCGAATGGAAGTTCAAGATGGTGTTCTGGCCCGTGACGATATGTATCCTTTTGCTTGTGACGCTTTCGCTCATCATTTGTAATTCGGTGCGGCTTTCCCTGCTTTCGCGCAAGTTGCTTGTCGAAAACATGAAGTATGCGGGCGGCAGTACGTTCTTTATCCAGTTCCCCTTTGTGCTGGAAGGCCTTGTGCAAGGCTTGTTCGGGAGTGTTTCGGCGGTGATTGTCCTTTGGATGGTCGTGGATGCCTTCACGGAATCGTTCCCGATAGTCGGTAGCTATGTCGACGGGTTTGGCGGGATTTTGTTCCTCGTCGTACTTGCGGTTTCTTCCCTCTCGACCTATTTCAGCTTCCACACGGTTCGCGGGTTCCTCAAGATTAAACGCAACGAGCAGGAATAGAAACCCATGCGCCTGTTCACGATTCTCCTGTGCTTGTTGGTCTGTTTTCCGCTTGCTGCGCCCAAGAAGACCGATGCGCAAATCAAGGAGCAGAAGCAGGCTCTCAAGAAACTCGAAGGAGACCTCGCCAAGAAACGGCAGGAACTGGCGATGCTTGAAAGCGAGGAAAAGGGCGTCCTCAACACGATTTCTCTTTTGGACCAGAACCTCAACCAGACCCGTACCTACATTGCCGAATTGGAGAAGAGCGAGGCCATGGTGCAGGGGGCTGTGGTGCGGCTTGCTGCCGATATCGATTCGCTTGACCGCAAAATTGTCGAACGCAAGGAGGCCATGAGGCGCCGAATCCGCAGCCTCTACGTGAATGGCCGGCAGAGCGAAGCCCTTGTTTTGTATAACCTCCTTTCGCAGAAGGGAAACCCAGACAGGCAGGTGTACTGGGTACACCACATCCTCAACGAGGACCGTGAACAGGTGCTGATGCTTTCGCGCATGATGGAAGAACGCGACGAGATGAAGAAGACGGAACAGGGGCACCTGGAAGATTTGAACAGGATGCGTAGCCGCAAGGCACAAGAGGAGAAGGGCCTCGTGACCCAGATGAGTGGCCAAGAAAAAATGCTCCTCTCGCTCAAGCAAGACAAGAACATGCAGAAGAAGGCGCTGCAAGAATTTGAACGCAACCAGAAGACGATGCAGGCCCTCATCAAGAAACTCGAAGAAAAGCGCAAGAAGGAAATTGAGGCGGCGAAGAAGGCCGAAGAAGAACGTAAGAGGAAAGAGAAGGCGGCCAAGGCCAAGAAGGGCAAGGGCGGCAAGCCCGAGAAGGAAGAGAAGGTTGTGAAGAAACCGCAGGTCGCCGTGACGACTCCGGTGACAGGCCCCAAGTGCATGCCGCTCAAGGGCGAAGTCATAAGCCAGTACGGCTTGCAGGAACATCCGGTATTGCATATCACTACGCGTAACCTCGGTGTGGAAATCCGTGGCAAGAAGGGCTCCGCGGTGCGTGCTGCAGCGGCAGGTACCGTGGCCATGGTTGCAGAAATTGACGGGCGCGGTCCGTCTGTAATTATCGAGCACGAGGGCGGAACATATTCCGTGTACGGGCACCTCCAGAGCATCCGTGTGCAGGAGGGAAAAACGGTACAGAATTGCGAAGAAATCGGCATTGTCGGTGACATCGCTTCTTTAAATGGAATTAAATTGTATTTCCAAGTTAGCGAGGGTACACAGACCGTGGACCCTCTTGAATGGTTGAAACAGAAATGATTGAATATCGCTTGAACGGCCCATCATCGCAGAACCGGCAACGCATCCGTCTTATGGCTGCGCTCCGTGAAAACCGGTTCCCGCAGGCGATTCTTATCGATGGGCCGGTAGGCATAGGCAAGAAGGCGCTCGCGATGGAAATCGCGAAGGCACTACAGTGCAGCGCTGGGGAATCCAGGCCTTGTGGGCATTGCTTCGGCTGTAAGATGGCTGCCGATCCGGGCAATACCGATGGCTGGGTCGTTCCCATGGAGTCCAAGGAGTCTTCCGCGCGGAGCGCGTCCGACGTGTCGGCGGGGAGCACCGCGAAGACAATTCAGGATTACAAGCAAGCCTACATCGAAGAAATTGTGAAGAACCCTTACCGCATCGACGTGTTCAGCGCCGCTGCGGGTATAACGGTGGACCTTATTCGCAACATGACGGCGGGATTCGCCCTCAAGGGCGACCGCGTTCGCACGATTATTGTCGCGGAAGCGGATCGCATGAATGATTCCGCTGCGAACGCCTTCCTCAAGACACTAGAGGAAGTCCCGCCGGACACCTACTTTATTTTGACGACCAGCAGCCGCGAACGTTTGCTGCAGACCATCCGCAGCCGCTGCCTTGCCTTGCACCTTTTGCCGCTGACCGACGACGAAGTTCGCAACATTGCGGTGGAGTATGCGCACGACGACTACGACGAGTCCGCCGTCACCGACGACGTGGTTGGGCTTTCTGTGGGTTCCCCCGGCAAGGCCATGTATTACGCGCAGCACGCTTCTGCTTGGCTCGACCTGTCGGCTAGGTTCGTGAACCTTTCCCTTTCGGGCGATTACACCGACTTGTTCTTTGATTTGGAAGATGCGGGCATCGAAGATGCCGCCGTCGCGAACCGCTTTTTGGAAGTGGTTTCGTTCTTGCTGGCCGATATGGCCCGCGGAATGGCCGGAGCCCCGCTTCGCATCGCCGACACGACGGCCAAGGTCGATACATCCCGTTATCCGCAGATCGATGCGAATGCCGTGGACCTCGCCCTGGTGGACGTGCAGGAGACTATGTCGCGCATTGCGAGCCGCCGTACATCGCCGCGCGTGTGCATCCAGGCCCTTGCGGTAAAACTATTCGAGGGGGCCAAGTGATGGAAGAACTTGTCGCCTCGACGCTCGCTCGCGAACTCAAGGTGCCGCACCTGGTGGCCCGGTTCCTCGTGTCGCGTGGCGTGAAGAACGTGGCCGATGCATACAAGTTCCTGTATGGCAGCGACAGCGACATCGCAGACCCGATGCTCATGAAGGGCATGGGGGAGGCCGTTGAATGGCTTTTGGATGTCCAGAAGAGCGGTGAAGAAATTTTCATCTTCGGCGACTACGACTTGGACGGCATGACCTCGGTGACGCTGCTCAGCAAGGCGCTCGCCGAAATCGGCATCGCGACGCAGTGGCGCCTGCCCAACCGATTCGGCGACGGGTACGGGCTTTCTGTCAGCGCTGTCGACGAAATGTACGAGGCCGGTGCGCGCAACCTGATTACGGTAGATACAGGCATCACGGCGAATGCAGAAATAGCCCACGCCAAGGAACTTGGGATGCGGGTCATGGTCATGGATCACCATCAGCCCAGCGGTGATGGACTGCCGCAGTGCGATGTACTGCTCGACCCGCACCAGGAGGGCGACGCTTATCCGAACCCGGAACTCTGCGGTGTCGGTGTTTCGTACAAGTTTGTATGTGCCCTGTTTGCAAAGCTTGGCCGGCCCGTGCCGACGCGGTATCTCGACTTGGTCGCCTTGGGTACTTTGGCCGACCTTGTGCAGATGACTCCGGAAAACAGACGCTTCACCAAGATTGGTCTTGAACACTTGCGCAATAGCGAGTGGCCGGGATTGCAGGCCATGTACAGTTCGCTCATGAAGTCCGCGAGCAGTGTGGGCGGCATCGACGTGATGTACAAGTATGCGCCACTCTTCAATGCGCCTGGCCGTATGGAACGGCCCGACCCGGCACTTAAGTTGTTGTTGAGTGCAAGCAAGACCGAGGCAATGGCGTTGCTTTCGGAACTCAAGAATTGGAACGCCCGCCGCAAGCAGAAGGAATCCGAGATTACCGAGATGGCGCTCAAGAACGTTCGCGAACAGTACGGCGAAAAAATTCCCGAGGTCATCGTGGTGGCGGGCGAAAACTGGCACGTGGGCGTTATCGGCATTGTCTCTGCGAAACTCGCCCAGGAATTCCACAGACCCGCGGCGGTGCTGTCGATTATCGACGGCATGGCGCATGCGAGTGCCCGCGCCGTTCCCGGTTTTAATTGGCACAAGGCCCTTTTCGACGTGCGCGATTTGTTCGAACGCTGGGGCGGCCATGCGAATGCCGCAGGCTTTTCGCTTGCCGCGACAAAGATTGACGAACTCCGGGAGCGGCTGGAAGCCGCCGCCCGTGAGCAGGGCTACACCGGCGGCGCCCCCGAGGTGGACGAGGCCCACCGTTTCGACATCGATGTCGCGCTGCGTGAACTTTCCGTGGCCCCGTCGTTGTCGCGCCCGAAGGCGCACACCGTGCTCGACTATTTCGAATTGATGGAGCCGTTCGGCGGCAACTTCCCTTACCCGGTTTTCCGCGCCGAGGGAGTCAAGGTGCACCGTGTGCGCGAACTGCGCGGCGGCCACTTGCAAATGGAAATTTCCCAGGCCGGGAGCCCGGCATACTCCGCCATCGGTTTTGGCCTGCGCAAGAACAAGGTGCTTGTCGGCAAGAACAAGCCCCTGTCCATAGTCTTCGAACCTACGTGGAACTACTACAACGACAAGAAGACTATCCAGCTCTGTGTGAAGGCGATAGAGTAGGGAGGCGAAATGATCAAGAGAGACTTGCCTGTCGTCCTGTTCGCTTTGGTGTTCCTGGTCATCGCCTATGGCCTTATCACGACACCACCGCGCTATGCCCCCGCCAAGACCAAGATGGTCATGGAGGAGGTGGAGGAGTTCGTGCCGCACTCCTATTACCGTGGGCGAGTCCTCATGCCCGATGTCGACGAACTGTACGTGTTGGAAAATAGTGCCGGCCGTGACGTACTCAAATTGGGCAAGTCTCTGCAGGGGAGGGCCGCCGGGTTGCACTGGCTCGCCACCCAGCATTTCCGCACCAACGACGAGGATGTACTCGTCGGCTTAAAGCTGACGATTGATTCCACGGGGCACATCGATTACCCCGAAATACTGTATTGCAGTACCAACGACGATGATTTCAAGTGGAAACTCATCCACCACATCAGGACGTACTGGGTTTACCCGCGCAGCGTGCACGGCATAACGGAATTCTGGTTCCCGGTCCGCTGGTTAGCGGAATACAATAACCGGCCCTGACGGCGGGGGCTAGTCCCTCAGAATCTTGAGCAGTTCAGCGGCGCGCTTCTCGATGAGGATGAAGGCTTCGAACATGCGGGCTTCGCGCCACTTGACCAGGTACTTGGCACGCCATTCTTCGGCTACTTCTTCGGCGGCTTCGTGTTCCTTCTCGTTCCTGTACCAGACTTCCTTCTTGATTTCCTTGATCATGTCGCCCATCTCGGCGGCAGGCTGCAGGGAGCCCTTGCACAGGAGCAGGGCGCGCAGGTTATCGAGCAGGATTTCGTCGGTAGGGTTCTCTGCATCGTCACGGGCGCAGTCCCAGATTTCGCCGCGATGGCGCTCGGTCCAGCCCATCAGGTGTTTCTCTGTCTTGTCGAGTTCGCCCTTGGCGAGCTTTTCTTCTACCGCCTCGCGGGGGTAGTAAATGCTGTTGGGGTAGAATTCTATCATGTTTTACTCGAAATTTTACGAAAAACCTTTGTTTTTAATGCCCGGGGCGGGACTTGAACCCGCACGAGGTTGCCCCCAAGGGATTTTAAGTCCCCAGTGTCTACCATTCCACCACCTGGGCAGCAGTGAGTTGCCTTGAAAATATAGCAAATTTTGTTAACTTTTAATTTATGAAAAAAACAACCTCCCTCTTTTTTGCATTGGCCGTGTGCCTTGCGTCTTTTGTTCCGGCTTTTGCCGTTGACGACGGGTCGGAACCCCCCGATAACTTCACCATTCTCAAGGAAGAACTCGCCCTCATCCGCGATAGCTACCTTGTCAGCTTGAACGAGGCCATCGAAGCCTCTCTCGGCGAGAACACCGAGGATCTTACCCCGTGGTTCCACCTCCGCGACGAAGGCAAGGCCGCCACATGGGCCGATCTCAGCTATGAGGTTCCCAAGAGCCTTCAGCACCTGAAGGTCACCGAAATTCCGTATGGCCTGCATATCCAGGGCAAGGTCGGGCAGTACAGTGGCGACGTGAAGATTACGGTCGTTACCCGCGACATGGACATCTTCTACGACCGCGTGTTCATGAAGGGCACCAGCGCAGACTTCAAGAACCTCGTGATGGAACTCTTCCGTAACGACCGCGTGGTGTACTACGATAACTCCACGCCTTGCAAGATGGCTGCCGTGACCTGCATTCACGAATACAAGCAGGGCACCTTGGGCCTCAAGAAGAAGAAAAAGTAAAAACAGCTGGCCAATGGGCCAACATCCCATTTAACACGATATGGCGGGCTTCGGTCCGCCATCATTTTACGCATTATTTGTGTTAAAAAATATTTACTCCGTGTCTAGAGTAAGAAAATGTTAACATAATCACTTGATGTCATCGATATAATTACTTATATTAGAGCTATGTAGGTAGGGTGAGCTTACTTCCGAAAAGTGAGCTCCCTTTTCTTACATGTCCAGGAGATGTCTGCGATATTTCTTACTTTGTGACACATAATCACTTAGGAGAAATAGGGTATACATATGAAACATTCTATAGAGATGAAAAAAGGCTTCACAATGGTTGAGCTGCTCGTGGTGGTGTCCATCATGGGTATTTTGTCTACGATGGGTGTCGCGAGCCTGCATGCGGCCATCGTGAACAACCGTGTTCGTGACGCTGCAGTGAATGTCACCGCTTACCTGGAACGCGTGGCTAGCGAAGCAAACCGTTTTTCTGATAAGGTTTGCGTTAAAATCGGTAATAACGGCAAAACGATTTATGCGGTCAAGGGCGCATGTCCCAATAGTGCTGGAATCAATAAAGCCATAAGCCAACTCACTCTAGAGAATGCGCTCACTTTTGAGAATGCGACTCATAAGGATTGCACCAACAGTTGGTATAATAGTGATGTTACAGATACCTTCGAACCCAAGTTCGGCTTGAGTGCGGCTCCGGTACAGGGGTGTATCGTTGTTAAATACAGTGGCGGCGAAAAGAAGGCACGTGCGCTCAAGAAAAAAGAAAAGAACAACATTATCCCGCAAGTCTCTTACGATCGCGGCAATTCTTGGACGGACCTGTAGCCTTATGAAAGATTTACGCAGAAAAATATTTGGCAACTTGTCCGGCTTCGGTATCGTCGAAGTGCTCATCTCTGCCGCCGTACTCGGCTTTTTATATCTCGCCCTCCTGCACATGCAGGTCGGCAACCGCGAAGCGCTCCTCAGAATCCGCGGCCGCGACGGCGCCGTCGAGGTGGCGCAGAACATCATCGATTCCCTCAAGACCGTCGGTGTGGCATCCATCGCGTCGTTCAGCAAAGACAACATCGTCAAGTCCTGGGAACGCGGTCCGGGTGGTACATCCACTGTGACTTACAAGGCCGACGTGACCGTAGGCAATGCCAACGAATACAAGGCTACGACAAAGTCCAACTACGAGAACGTTGAACATGTGTACGCCAAGCAGGTGGACGTCAAGGTTTCGTGGAACTTCAAGGGGTCAGAACAATCCGTCAATGTATCTAGCGTGGTAAGATGAAAAAATCCGGCTTTACCCTAGTTGAACTCATGGTCTACATCGGGATTGTCGGTGTGGTGGTCATCGTAGCGGGGCAGGCGTTCAGCAACAGCACCAAGATGCGAGTCCGCACCGAGAGCATGATCAAGGCCAATGCAACTGTCGAAGAAGCCGGAATGCTCATACAAGAAGATGTTGCCCAGATGGGGGCGAAGAGTGCGAAGGAATCGGGAAGCGGCTCTGCATCGGATGTGTTTTTCAAGTCAAATATGGTCTACATGGATGCCGAGAAGGGCGATTCCTCGTCTTTCCGCATAAATGGGGATTCCTTGATTCTCCGACGTATGAACTACGATTCGCAGGGGCGTTTTCTCTCCATCGAGGAAGTCGCCTGGTACCTGAAGGGCAAACAACTCTTCCGTGTTTGCAAGACGATTGACCGAGATAAAAGCAGGCTCCCGTCTGCACCGGAAACATGCCTTGAATCAAATTCTCCTGCGGTTGAGGTCTTGGATAATGTGGAATCGTTCAAAGCGATTCCTGCTAAGCCTGCCGTGTTGAACAGCGATTACAATAGTGCTGTTGCAGGGGTTTCTCCGCGGCTTCTGCCTTCAACTGCGAATGTTGCTGATCAAGCCTTCCGCCTTTTTCCTCGAATTCAGGGAAACGAATTCTACAATGTAGATCGTGATCCTGAAAGGGGTGGGTCGAGTGTCACGCTAACCAATTTTGAATCTAATTATGACGAGGATGCAGAAGAGGCGAAGGACACCAAAAAGGCGAACCAGGTTTTTGTCGTGGGGGGGACGGGAGTAATTCCTTTATCTTCGGTTTGGTCGGATGTTTGTACGAAGGTTAATTTGGAACCGAATGTGGAATATGAGATTTCCTTCAAGATTCCGTTCTTGAACGAGAATATGGTTCGTTCATTTACTCCGGGTATGGACCACATGACTGTCGGATTCCGTAATATGGCTGGTGTGATGGATTCGGAATTGCCTGATTTTGCGTTCTATCCGCCGATTGATGCCGCGGCGAATAATAAGCGCTCAATGCGATTCTCAGTAAAAAATGCCAAGAAGGATTTGTGTCTTGCATTTACGTTCGCCTTTTATTCACCTATGGCCTCGAAGGGTAGAGTTGCCATTAGCAATTTGGAATTGAATAAAGTGGAAACCTCTAATTTCGAGTTTGTTGATTCCTACAAACCGGCGTTGCCGGACAAAGCTAAAGTTAAAGCTTTCAAGTTTAAATTGCAGGTAGGCAGGAACGGCGAGAAGGGTGATGTCGCTTTGGTTGTTCCTACGCCAAGTAATGGTCCTAAGGACTAGAGTGAGAAAGTATGAGAAAGATGAAAAAAGGTGTATCTCTTGTAACCGTGCTGCTGTTCATGATGGTGGCTACGATTGCTGCGACTGCTACATACAAGTGGGTTAGCTCGATTGGCTCTTCGTCGGCTGCTCGCCTGCAGGTGAGCGAGGCTCGTCAAGCTGCCCTGTCCGGTATTGAAGCCGCCCGTTCGTGGATGACCTTTAACGGTAATGATTTGGGTGCCGTTATCAAGCAATACTTTGAAAACGGGAAGAAACCGATTTTGCTGAATTCTGTGCTGCCGAGGATGGGCTCTGCCAAGATGAGGGACAGTGTTTGGCTCATGGGCGTGAACGTTGAAAAATCGTCAAGGTACAAGATCAAGATAGTCTCGTTGGGGACTACCAGGGAAAATGTGAAGTATAGCGAAGTCGCTATCTTCAATGTAAACGGATTATACCAAGTCGAGATTCCCACAGAAGAACACAAGGTCGATTATAAGGAAGCCTTCTACGGGGGGCTTGCAACTGCTGACGTTATTGAAGTGTCTTCGGCCTTTATTAAACAGACTCCGGCGGTTGCAGGAGCGGGTGGACAGGCTCTGAACAAAATTAACGTTTCGGATTATCTTGTTTTAGATGGAAATTTCTATGTAAATAATAATGGCGATGTGAAGGACCTGTATGTTACAGGTGATTTGTCTTTCGGGAACAACCTCAATGTGAGTGGAAACCTTTATGTTGGCGGTACGGTATATGGAACGGCGTCTGGTAACAAGCTGTCTGTATCTGGGACCTCCTACTTAAATGGGGGAATTAGGATCAATAACCTTTCTAGTTATGCGCAGAGTCTCCCTGGAGGGGCGCCCGCTGTTGTGGGGGGCAAGTTTGATTTTTATGGTAACGTGACCTCAAATGGCAATATTGACCATTTTACGGGGAACACGGGTGTCAGTTACATCAAGATGCGTGAAAACCTTGTCTTGAATGGTAGAATTAATTTCCCGTCGGCTGTTGCTGCGAGAACGGATTCCATTGAAATCTTGCATAATGCATTCATCCGTGATAACTCGACTTCTTCGGGTAATATTAATGCCAACTATGTGAGTAAGACTCGATTCGGCTCTAGTTCCGATGATAAACTTTATTTGTCCGCTTTCCAGAATATTAGTGACGGCAATGTGTGTGGTGGCGCCATGTTCAAGTGTGCTAAGTCTACAAACGGCAATATTTATGTTGCTTACAAAGGCAGTTTGATTTCTATGCCGTTGGAGGAAGAATATAGGGATTGGAATGCCAATGAAATGACCGCTTACCGCGACATGATTTCGTCCGAGAAGTATGATGAGTGTGGGGTCTCTAAGGACCGGATACAGTTCAATACGGGTATATTGAATTCCGATTTTGTTCATTCTGCAAATGCAAGGTTCGGTTGTAATGAAGATATCTGGAAGAACGATATCGAATTCCCTGTGCAAGCTCTGAACACTTGCTTCAATACGGCGAACAATGATAATCAACTCTTGGATAAGACTTGGCTTGTCGTAAAATGGGACAATGCTCCTAAATGGCGTGCCACGGAAGATAAATTGTCTGGTAATTTCATTTTCATCATTAATTCTTCTTCTGCCCCGCAGGCAGAGCTGGAACTGCCCGAAACGGACTATAGTGCCAACGTGATGATTTATTTGCCGGATGGATGGAAAAATACGTCTTCCGAGAAGGCCTTAAAAACAAATCAAAATAAAGCTAACGCCGTATATAATTATTTTATTTATAGTGTTGACAACATCGGCCGCTTTGATACTAGAGCGGGAACACCGATTCTAGGTTCTGTGTATATGCAGGGCTGTTCGCAGTTGAATACGCTTACGGGTAACAATACGTTGTCAGTAACCTTTAATCCGACTTTGTTTAAAGCTCTTGTTAAATCTTCGGTGCTCTGCGAATATGATGGAACCAATATGTGTTCGGATTTCTCGGGTGCGGTTGGATTTGCTGGAATCAATCAGTACCAGACGGTCGATCCCTACCATATTTCTACATCTCCGCAGTTGATTGTCGATGTGGAATCGCAGTATAGGAACACAGAACCTTTGCCGCAGGGGGCTCTATCGTATGGGACTGTCGTTCCGTCGGAGATTGTTTTGCCGCGTGTAATCTACTTGCCTCGTGATGCTTTTGGCCGCCTTTCTGATTATTACAATGTTATTGGCTTGAATGGTTCTAAGGCAAAGAAAGTTGCCTCTAAGATGCAGTGCCCCAATGAAATTCCCACGGGGGAATCAAAACTGTCTAGCTTGCAGGAAGGGAAGTATTTGTGTAGTTATGGTGATGATGTTGCAGGCTATGTCCCGGTCTATGTTGTCGTGGAAGGAACTCTTGGCGAAAATGCCGAAGTGAGATTCCATCCTGACGATCAAAACAGGGAAATTGATGCCGGTAGCAGTGTCGATATACGCTTGGCTACAACTCAGAGCGCAACGGCAATGGATTTGGACATCATGGTGCCCAATCATTTGTTGAATGGCTGGTCTGTGGAACCCATTCACGCAAATTTGAATTTGAAAGAGGTCGAAAATGGCTGGAAGATATATACGCTGCATACAATTCCTTCTGGGAATGATATTCCTGTATTCCGCGTGAGCACCACTGAGGACGCGGAACTCGGAGACGTAGACCTGCACCTCAAGGTTTGCGACAATTGTATTATCCGCTCTCCCACGGAAGCGGTTGTGTTTATTGGAAACCGAGTGCGAGTTTCTCGCGAAGAAGTGAATTGTAGCCAGCTCAGTGAGGGCGAACTGGGTGATTTTATACAGGCATACGGGATGGAGTGTAACGAACTGTATGCGATGCCTCCTTGTGGAACATTACTGGATGATGAAAAAGAAACATGGGTGACTGCACGTGGTTCGGGTTGCTTCCCTCTGGAGAGGAACAATAAGTGGAACTGTTATACAGGTGGATCTCGGGTTTCTTTGGAAGCTACCCTTTCTGCAGATCAGTTGTGCGAGGCTTACGTTCCGTCAATCAATAAAAAATTGGAATCACATAAGGGCGAATACAGGTTGCCCGCATCTCTTAAGCGTAAGCGCGATACTCTCGTTGTGAAGATTGAAGGGCCCAACAAGGGGACAAATGTTACCGTCAATTATCAGCGCTTGATGAGTGACTATGTTCATAGCGAAGATATGACCTGTTCGGAAGGTATTTGCAAATTTGCTTTGTTTGCCGGTGATACGGTGTATTTAGGAAAGGATGGCGGATCGGGACGGTTCTCGTATTGGACTTGTAATGGAAAATCTTGTCCTTACGGTCCAAATGTGCAAAATAATGACATGCCGACGATGATGACATTACAGGGGGGGCGTGACTCCGTAACGGCTTGGTTTGGTCAGAAGGATGCTCACTGCTTCTATACAAACTTTGAGGAATTTAAAAAATCCGATTGGTGTACGAGTAATGAAGAAGACGATCAGTGTATAGACAAGTGTAAAACGGGTACTGTGTGCTCTGTTAATCCGGATAATTATGGTGGCCGCTATAGTAATTCTAATTGGTTAATGGTCCGTTCAAATGATGGAAGCAACTTTAGATTCCCTGATTTTACGGATAACAGTATGCTGACTCCAAAGAACTATATTAGGGACCAGTTAGCTTTGAAGTGGGCTTTCATTATTCCCTATTTGGACATTGATTCTAGGGGAAGTGCATCGGTCTTGTTGAGTAATGTCAAGGCTGGGTCTAATGGATTGATGACGGTAATGTTCTCGATTCCGGATCTTTATACCAATATAATGACATTTGGTGGGCAAATCATAAGCGAAATTATGAATAAGCCCTTAATGCAGGACTATGGTTTCATTATTCGTTCCAATGAAAATGGATCTGAATATTTCATGTTGAATGTGATAAACAATATTAAATTGATTGCGCGCCTTTGCTATGTTAAGAATCAGGATTATAATCAATCAAAATGTGTCGAGGTCCCGTTCTCGGCTGGTTCGGAATCAATAGAACTTGATATTGGTGATGTTCCGTTAACATTCAATATTGATGTGGATGGAGAAGAAGTAGAAATCGTCCTGAGTAAAAATTTTGGTGGCAGGGAATGGGGTGCTGCGAAGGCGACCTTTAACCTGAAAAATAAATTCGGCACGACGCTTCTTGATGATGCGCATCAGTATGTCGGTATAAATTTGGGCCATCCGTATACTGGGCTTCTTGGCACGCTGGAATATAAGTTCCGTGATATTGGCTGGCGAAGCTATGACTATGATGCGAACTGCTGGGATACTCCGAAGGTGAATTGCTCCTTCAAGGCGAACTATATTGGAGGAATGGTTCCTGATAGTGCAGATGTCACTCCTTGGGTGGGTATGTCATCGTGGTTTGAAGGCAAGAATTGTAAAGTGACGTATTACTACAATGGTTGTGATTTAGATGATAGTCATTTCCAGGAAGAATACAGAATATTGAAACAATACGGTATTGCGAACAATACGAATGATTTGGTTTGTAGTTATGTCCGTCCGCGTGGAAAGGGCCTGTATACATATTCTGCAAGGAAATTGGAAAAATATAAGAAGGGCCGCCTCAAATCGGATAAATATTGGTTCGAGGATGAAGGTTACCATGGTTACCCGATACAGACTTCTAGGGGTAAAGGCCGAGTCAATGAAGCTTCTGTCATTGTAACTTGTGCGGCAGATGCCAATAATAACAATACGCACATGTATGATGCTAGTTGCGGCGACTTTATTGTGGGTGAGTACAAACAGTGCGATGAATCTTTCTCCGAAATGCTTTCATACCCAGAAAATTGTTATGCCACGGATGGTAGCTGCTTTATTGAACTAGATACCATCTATAATGTGCGCGATGCCTCGCTTTCGTTTACGCTAGAGGATGCCATAACGTCTACAATTTATGCGTATTTAGTAGATGTTGATAGCAACATTAGCGATTTGAATGTGGAAAAGGTTGGTGAAAAGGAATATTCCATTGATGTTGCATCTGTATCGGATGCAGCAGGATTCAATCCCCAGAATCTACGCGGAATCCTTTTCAAGAATGTTTCGCAGGTGTTCCGGGTGAATCACGTGCAAAGCAAGTGCCGTTATGCATTTAGCGTTACTTGTAAGGATGGCACGTATGACTTCCTGACGAAAAAATGGACTGTGTCCGCCAGCGTTGTTCATCCTGAACGTGCGGAAACTTGTGAAATTATTCCGTTGGAAGATGGTTTCGAAGTCCACAGTGGAGATGTTCCCGAACCGCAGGCCTGTGGCGAAGATTTTGTCCAGTTCTATGATCAAGACAACGTTTATGGCCAGTTTGTTCAGCGTAATTACGCGTTCAAGGTTGTAGCAAGGGATATTCATGGACAAGTTTTGGATGAATGTGAAACTCCCACAAAAACATATGAGCCCTTCAAAGTGCATTGTTCGCTTTCGGCTGATACTGTGGAACAGGGCTTTGGTATACCTCTGTTTAAATTCAGTATTGAGAACTGTCCTTCGGGAGGGTGCCCGTACACGGTTACGTATCCTGCCGAATTTGGGCTGGAGCCGGAGGAAGGTAGCCTCGTTGCAGGTGACCAATTCCAGAACTGTCCGGGTGGAAGCTGTACAGCGATTAATACCGAACACAATAAGTTGAATAAGGGTACTTATGAATATCAGCTCGATGTAATGGGACATAGCTGCCCGATCGATAGCAATAAGTTCTACGTAGCTCCAGAACCAGAAAAGGGCGTTTGTAACGATCCCAGAATTGAAATCGATGAAAATGGCAATGAATTCTTTGCTGCATCTATCGCTTTTGATGATGGAGGCTATTGGAAGGGTAGCATTGCCGGCTCCGCAAGGATTGTCTATACCGACTATCTTGGCCATGTTTTGGAAGTGGAAAACCAAAGGATTGCGACGGCGGACTCTGTCTTCTTCAATGAGGGTGTTAAGCAATCTGTGGCCGAATTTAAGTACGCGCTTCCTCATGAAATGTTCCAATGCAACATGGGTGTATGCAACTACCTTGTTTCGTTGCTGCTGTATGGTGGTAATTACTGCACTAAGGAATGGAAAGTTCGAGCAATGAATAACCTCAATTCCAGTTGCCCGTCCATCCAGAACCAGGATGCTTCTGCGTTGGTCAGTTTCCAGCCTGCGATTGGCGGCTGCGAAGATAATTCTTGTAAGTGGTCTGTGACGAGGAACGGGAATACCCTTGCCGAGGGCTCTGGCTACGATGGCAATACTCTCTTGACATTCTCGGATCCGGGATCCGTGGGAACGAAAACCTACACCTTCACAGTCTCGGCAGATGATGAGTTCTCTCAAGGCTTGTTTAATTGCGACTTTAATGTGACATATACGAACGCTGCTTTGAGTGTAGGGAACTGTGGATTTACGGGTAATACCGAATGGGGTGGACTCGCTAAATACACGTTCACGACAAATTGTGCTGGTTGTAGCTATGAATTAAGATCTCCGACAGGTGTTGGATATTCTGGCGTGACGAACCTCTTGGAAAATGGTGCAACGGACGTTGAATTTACAGTGTCCAAGGTTGAAACATTTGACTTGACGGTCAATGGCAAGAAGATCGATGAATGCTCCGATAAAATCCCAGTCATGGGAACTATTCCGGCATCTTGCGATATCGGGAACAATGTGACTAAACTTTATTCAGACCAAAAGGCAATGTTCACGGCGACCTTCGGTACTTGCTCCGATGGTAGTTGCAAGTGGCCTTGGGTTCTCAAGAAAAATAATGGTGAAATCTACTCTGGAGAAGTCCAGTCCAATGGAACAATAGAGAAGGAAATTACCGGTGGCGGTACGTATGCTCTGTACCTCAACGGTAGCGATGCCGCTGCTTGTACGATTGAAATAACAGACGAAGGAATGACTCCCAGCGGTATAGGCAGCTGTCGTTTCGAAAAGGATGAGTATAGCAATAATGAAGGCTATGTCAAGTTTATTGCTACAGGGGTCTCTGCAATGAATGAATCCTGGACGATTAAGAAGGGAAATACCGTTTTTGCAAGTGGCTCTGGCTTGAACAAGCTTGACGAAGAATTCTCTACGTATGGCAGTAACAATTTCAAGGCGACTTCTGCAACGGCGGGAACGTATGTGTTTACGCTGAATGGCAGTGGAAAGACTTGTTCTGCGGATCTCAATGTAAAGAAAAAATCATTGTCTTGCATTCAGGATGGAAAACAAATTTATGTTCAAGCTGTAGGGTGTGAAAGTGGCTGTACATATAAGTATCAAGGAAGCTCTTCTCATGGCCCTTATGATATAACAATAGCGGATGTACAAAGTGTTCATAGTTCTTCTGGCTATAAAGTTTATTTTGCGGAAAATGATGTAAGTACTGCTGTTAATTGTGTTAGTGGTCAAATGCCGAAATCTTTAACTTGCAAGAGGACATGTGATAAAGATTGGTATGGTAAATGTAAAATGTATACATCGTATTCTCTCGTTGTTCAAGCTACCGGCTGTAAACAAGGTTGTTATTTCACATATCATGGACAAAATAAATATAGTGGTAATTATATAACGAATACCTTTACAAAAGAAAATGTTAGTGGAGAATCTACATGGAGAGTCTATTTTGATGATAATCCAAGTAAAACGTACCCCTGCCCGAACGACTACTAATTTTCCCATAAGCACTAAAAAATTTCCCGAAGGTCCCGCGCTAGCCGCGGGCCTTTTTGTCTTGTAAACATCTTTTTCTGGAAAAAAGAGTCGGCAAATATGTCTATAGGTACAGGCGGGAACAAGTCCTGCCTGCGCAGCGGGCGCGTCCCCGCGAAAGAGGTCAGAAAATGAATAAGACTCGCAAGGTTTCTCGCAACAGACCTATTCCCGAGGCGTTTAGGGGGAAGGTTTATCTAGATCCGACATACGACCCGGCATTCAAAGAACTTTTCGACAGCGAGGATGCGTTGAGGGATTTTCTCGATGGTGTGCTTGACCTTGAGGGAGACGACAAAATCAAGACGCTACGGTTCAGTTTCGATAAGGCCGTTCTTTTCCGTGTCCCGCAGCGGTCGAAGGTCGTCTTCGATATCTTTGCGACCACGGGTAGTGGGCGTTTTCTCAATGTAGAGATGCAGCGATTGGAAAACGACTTCTTCGTAGACCGCACCATACTTTACAAGGCGTTCCTCGTTATCAAGGGTCGCAAGGAGATGGAAATCTCGCCAGAGTTCAAGGCACTGACTCCGGAGCAACAGAGGTATCGTCGCTACTTGCTACCGGAAACAATTTCCATCTGGATCTGCGATTTTGACCTGCCCGACGCCAAGGGCGAGTACCGCGACGAATGGGCGCTCTACAGCAGGCATGCCGTTAGGGAGGGCAAGACTGTACCTCTTTCGGGAAAAAATAGGTATATTTTCTTGAGCGTCCCCAACTTCACCAAGTCCGCCGACGAGGTGGATTGTGCCGCTGATGTGTGGCTCTATCTGCTGAATCACGCGAGGGATGGCGGCGAACTTCCCGATTTCGGCAGCGGGATTGTCGAGGATGCGTTGGAACGCATCCGTGTGGAGAACGCCGATGATGAACTTTTACAGGCACAGGAGCTGAACATGACAACGAAGGAAGATTATGAGAGCTGGATGGCCGGGAAAGTAATCAAGGCAAGAGCCGAAGGCGAGATTGTTGGCGAATCCCGTGGCAAAGCGGAGGCTGAGAAGAAGGCCTCCGACCGCACAGCTAAACGGATAGATTACCTCCGTTCTATGGGCGTTTCCGAAGAGATCATTGCCGGGGCGGCGGCTATCGAATAAGTGTCTACAAAAGTAATGTTATTGACTCTAGGTTTCGCGCTAGCCGCGGGCCTTTTTGTATAAACAAAAACGGCTCCCCGTCGGGAGCCGTTCGTATAAAAGTATTTGGCTTACGCCTGCTCGCGCCGCTATTTCGCAAGGATTTGTTCCTTGGAATACCCAAAGTAGGAGATTGCATTTTCAACGGAAATGACTCCGTCGCGGACCATTTTCTGGGCTGTTGCTAGTTTGTTTTCTTCTGCTTTCGCTTGCTCATCGGAGCGTGCGTTGGCAATTTGCTTCTGCGCCTTCGCTTGTGCTTCCGCGCGCGCTTCCGCGATTTCCCTGCGGAATTCGTCTCCGGCACTCACGAAACCGTATTTCTGTCCGATGCTTACGAATGCCATGTCAAGCTCCTTCAGCACGTCCCTGGTGACGTACTCCTTCAAATATATACTAATCTTCGCCAATAGGCAAGCTGCGTTGGCGGGCGGCATTTTAGGTACTTTTGTTGTGAGAAAACGACCCCCTTTCAGGAGCCGCTCGTATAAAAGTATTTGGCTTACGCCTGTCTACGCCGCTTCTTCTGAAGTGCGTCAAGTTCGGCGCAAGCCTCGGTAATCTTTTTTTCGGACAAACCCATTTTCCGTAAAATGGCCAATGTGTCTGCACGATCCTGGTTCCTTTCAAATTCAGCCCGTGCCTGTTCCTCAGCTTTCGCCTTCGCTTGCGCTTCCGCGCGCGCTTCCGCGAGTTCCCTGCGGAATTCGTCTCCGGCACTCACGAAACCGTATTTCTGTCCGATGCTTACGAATGCCATGTCAAGCTCCTTCAGCACGTCCCTGGTGACGTACTCCTTCAAATATATACTAATCTTCGCCAATAGGCAAGCAGCCTCGTCGTGCGGCATTCGCTGCAGCGCCTTTTTGAATAAAGGTAGTACTCTGAGCAGGTTTTCCTTGTCGTAGGCGTACTTCATTGCTACGATGCCCATTCCCGCGGCCGTGTCCTCGCAGGTGAGGCAGTCGCTGTCGGGTATATCGATCATGTTCACGAACGAGCAGGCGAACGGGAGAATCCTCCCGCGGAAACACGATGGATATTTGTCCTCGATGCTCCCGAGCGGGTTCCAGTTCTCGCGCCCGTTGTAGAAGATGATGGCCATCGTGGGGAGCCCGCTGAAAGCCCTGTGCTCGCTGTATATCTTCATCACGGAATTCACGTATCGCGCAATCTGGTCAAGCGTGCCGGAATCGCGCCCGGACTTGTGTTCCACGAGGATGCCCACGAGCAGCGGCGCCCCCGAGGCGACTTCCACGCGGAAGGCGAGGTCGGCTTCTCCGGTTTCTTCGACTTCGGAATACGAATCGGGGATGCGTACGAGCGTGTCAAGATCCACTTCTGAGATGAACTCGCCTATGTCCCTGTTCACCTTGCCGGAAAGCTCCAGCAGGTGCCGGAGCCGCCCGACGTCGGAAAAAAGCCATCTGAAAAAAGCGTCGTGTGGTTTTGGTTCGGATGCTTCGTCTTTTTTTGTCTTTGGATCTGTATTTCCCATCTGTTTACTCCATATAGAGGGTTCATATCCTATAGACGTTTTAACAGACACTTTTGTCCCCAAAAAATGAAAAATTTTACCAAAACATGGTATATTTTAGATATGAAGATTCTCAATTTATTACCTGTTTTCTCTTTGCTTTTCTTCGTCGCTTGCGGTGACGATTCTTCCAGTGCAATTAGTGCTGACCCCGAAACTTCTTCTAGCTCGGATGAAATTGCTGAAACCAGCTCCAGCTTCGAGAAAGGTAAAAGTTCCTCTGGCAAAGCTAAGGTTTCGTCTTCAAGCAAAAAGGAAGCGCGCTCATCTAGTTCCTCAGCTGTCGAAGAATCTTCTAGCTCGGGGAAATCAAAACACTCCTCTAGTTCGAAAAAATCCAATAGTTCCTCTAGCTCAACAAAATCGAATAGTTCTTCCAGCTCGTCCAAGAAGTCTTCGAAATCTTCCAGTTCCTCGGTTGTGAAAAACTCCTCCAGTTCTGCAAAAGTTGTCCTGACGGACCCTATGAAAATTTTCAAAACTCGAACTCCGAAAGCGGCTGTCCATCAATGCAGTTTTGAAGAAAAAATTGGAAAAGAATCTATAAAGTGGGACATGGATTTTGACCAGCAAGATTGGATTTGCACTTTCAAGTATGCCGATTTGGAAGGCTTTATTTATGTGCAGGGCTCGCCGACTGATTGCCAGAAGGTAGGTATGGGAATGAATCCAGAAATCAGTGTGGACACGGCCGTGTTGTACGTGAACGGTAAATATTCGACCCCGAAAAACTTGAGCTATGAATGGGGTGGCAACCACCACAACGACAAGTTCCGCTTCGCTTACGATGGCAAGGTTTACGAATACTTCCATTCTTCGTATGGCTGGGGCGGCCGTAGTTGCCAAGAAATGGATTGCATAAGAGTTTTCGAGTCAGATGGTACGACGCTTATCGAAGATGGTTGCAAGACCTTTGACGAAGACCTCAGCGAAGTGCGTTCGCTGCCGGTCGTGTGTCGTTTTGCTAGCCTGGAAGACGGCTCGTTCGGTGATTTTACCGACACGTTTGAGCTCTGTAATGGCGATTTCCGACTGGACATGGATCAAGAATAAACTGTTCCTATGATGCGTTTGTCTGTACTTGCCTATTTCTTGTTGTCGGTTTTAGTGGCGACGTTTTGGGCGTGCTCAAATGATGATTCTTCCAGGGATCCGAGCGGTCCTGACGATCCCGATATCATTGTGCCGGACACGACGAGTACAGATACCACCAAGAAAGACACAACCCATACAGACACGACGCGGTCGGATTCTATCAAAACTGATACACTTCCTGTTTTTATCCAGAACGAGAACGAGTACACAGGCTTCTACAAAGAAGACGGCTACTCCGCTTTCCGTAAGTTAGCCTACACGTCGAAGACAGAAATGGGCTCGAGCTACTTGGTGAAATTTGTCATTACCGGTTTCGATACGGATACCCCTGAAGTTCATTTCATGAACACGAAGGCGTACCCGATACATTACGATTTTGCGGAAATAATTCTCCACGATACCCGTACTGTGTTTGAGTTCGAAAGCGAGACGTATTTCACGACAGAGAAGAACACGGTTGCCGGGACGCTTGCGTACTACGCTTCTGTCGATTCCATGATTGCGCTGACGTTCTTCCCGACCGATCTCATTACGCCCGAGCAAGTGGCTGCGGTATACAAGCTGATAGAATCCCGTATGCTGTTCCTTTCTCCGGGAGCGCCCAAAAACTGCCTGTTCTATATGCCTGCGGGGACAAATGCCGAGGAGGCTGCCGCCGAATATGCCGCTGAGTTCAAGGCGGCGAACATCCCTGTCTATACACATGCCCAGTTGTTTGGCGATATACCCTTCTTGATTATGAACTCCGGGATTGCATACGGAACGCTTCGCAAACTGACTGCCGCGGAACTCGATACGGCGATTGTCTCTTCGCACGACATCCTGATTCTCGAAACGCTCCCCGCCGAAATCCCGCTTGTCGCGGCGACAATCAGCAAAGATGCGCAGACTCCGCTTTCGCACGTGAACCTAGCCGCGAAGGCCCGCAAGACTCCGAACATCGCGTTTAACGGCAACGAACTTCCCGATAGCCTGCTCGCCCTTTGCGGAAAGTTGGTGAAGTTGGAAGTCAAGTCAAATTCCTATACGGTGGTCGAGGCCGCTCTTGACGAGGCAAAAACTTTCTGGAACAAGAACGTGCGCGATCCGGTGACGCTCTCCTATGATTTGTCGGATACAGGATTCATTGACTTCGCGGACCTCGATTTCAATTCGGCGAAATCGGTGGGCGTGAAGGCCGCGAACCTTGCGGAACTCCACAAACTGCTCCCCGACAACTCGCCCGACGGGTTCGCTGTGCCGTTCTACCATTACAGCCACTTTATGGATTATGCCCAGGTGACCGGGGAACTTTGCGAACGCTCCTTTGCTGACTGCGGGACCGAGGGCCGCTCTTCGGAAATATGTACCCAGGTAAAAACCGCCTGTGCTGGCGCCCTGCAGGTTTTGGACGCTGAATCAAAGGCCGCTGAGCCTGTCGAAGCGTCCTCAACAAGTTCCCTGAGCTTTTCGAAGGGAACATCTCTCCGCAACTACATTACGTCTTTGGTTTCCCGCGAAGACTTTGCCGCCAATACGCGCCTCCGCGAAGCGATGCTCGACAACATCCGCTACATGTTCAAGCACATCCCCGTCGAAACTTCTTTTGGCGAAGCTCTCGATGCCAAGGTGCGCGGGCTTTATGGCGAAGCTGGCGTGCGCCTGCGTTCCAGCACCAATTCCGAAGACTTGAGCGACTTCAACGGAGCGGGCCTCTACAAGTCCGTCAAGGCCACCACGCGCGAAAAGGACCTCCCGTCCGACGAGATTCGCAAGGTGTGGGCCTCTGTATGGAGTTTCAAGGTTTTCGAGGAGCGTTCCCTCTGGAACATCGACCACTTCTCGGTGCAGATGGCCGTGGCCGTGCATGAATCCTACCCGGACGAAGTCGCAAATGGCGTCATCATCACGCAGAACATCGCGGACTACTCGGTCGCGGGTATCTATGCGAACATCCAGGTTGGCGAAACATCCGTCACCAATCCCGAAGGCGGCGAACTCCCGGAAATCATTTCCATCATCCCCTCGCCACCACCGCAGCGCGGCGTGCAGAGTGTGCTCTTGCAACATTCTACGCTCTGCCCCGACTCGCTAATCCTCAATAGCGGCGAAATTTACGTGCTCTACCGGACGGTCAAGATGATCCAGGACCACTTTGCCTCGCTTTACAAGAAAAATGCCGATGCACTCGCCCTCGATATCGAGTTCAAGGTCATGGGGGAGGACCGCCGGATGGTGTTCAAGCAGGTCCGTCCCTACATTAATTAGATTTTTTTACAAAAAAAGCCCCGTTTGAGCAGGAAAATCCGTTTTATACCTCCGAAAACGTGATTTTTCTCATGGATGTAAAAATTTTTTATACGTGGGGCGAAAACATATATATATTGGTAAAAAAGGCCTGTTTGGAGGGATTGGCCTTTTTGTTCGTATATGTGGATAGGACGCGCCGATAGGCGCAAGAAGAGGTTGAGATGTTGCTAGGTAAGGCTCTTAAAAGAAGGAAGGGCTTCGGCATCGTTGAGGTGCTGGTTTCTGCTGCTGTCCTTGGATTCCTGTATCTTGCCGTGATGCAGCTCCAGTTGGGGAACCGGCAGACTTTGCAGCGCATTCGCGGGCGTGATGGCGCTGTCGAGGTGGCTCAGCTGGTGCTCGATTCGCTGCAGGCGGTCGGGGCTGCTGCCATCGAATCTGCACGTGACGACGAAACCATCGCTAAAATGCCGGACTATGACGGTAATCCGGACTACGTGCGAACTTGGGAGCGGTGTAATAACCAGAATCAAGATTGTGTTGTTTCTGAGGTGAAATATTTCACGAAAATTACGGTAATGCCTGACAACATTTATTTTTCAAAAGATACATCCTTGATTGATTCTGTAAAGCATGTTTATGCGAAGAATGTTAAGGTCGATGTTTCATGGCGGTTCAAGGGGTCTATCCAGAGCGTCAGCGTTTCGGGGGTTATACGATGAATAAGCGCGGTTTTACAATGATTGAATTAATGGTCTACCTGGCTATTGTCGGTGTCGTTGTCATTATTGCTGGGCATGCGTTTAGCGATAGTACAAAGATGCGCATTGTTTCCGAAAGTATGATTAAGGCGAACCAAAAAGCTGAAAATCTGGGAAATCTTTTCCGGGACGATGTTGCCCAGATGGGTGCGAAAACGGTTATAGACCCGGAATTTACAGATGAACTTAGATCCGGATTTGACGTAAGGCCTGAAGTTTTCATGAATGTGGCCAGAAACGATTTCTCGTCGTTTGATTATTTCCGAGGCGATACGAATGTTAATAATCCGAATAGCACAAAAAGAGGGGCGGATAAAGATAGTCTTGTTTTCCGTAAGGTTGTGGATAGTGTAGGTAGATTTAAGCGTGTTGAAGAAATTTCTTGGTATACCACTAATGATGGCATTTTGAAACGTTCGTGCCGTACGATTCGAGGGACTGAAGATACAGCGAGTTGTCCGGAAATCAAGCCAAGAACAGTCACCATGGCTTCGGGCGTTTCCAAGTTTGTGATAACTCCTGCGACACCGGGACTTCTCAAAAGTGTTGCCGATTCGGTGTTGTTTCCTTCGAGTGCCGATGCGGGGCAATTCCGTCTGATTTCCCGTGAACACGCTGCGACTCATGTGGTCAAAATAAATGTGATTCCAGACTATGGAGCGACATCATTTACAATGTCCGGATTTTCTTCGAATTTCCGCGAGGATGGCAACTACCACGGGGTTGATATAAAATCTCATGAGGTGTATGTTGGCAAAACGGGAGAAAATACCGATGATTGGAAAGATTGTGAAAAGTTTAATTTTAGCAAGGATCTAACTTACGAACTTAGGTTCAGAACTCCGTTGAACGTAAGAGACGATGCCCGCATGTTCCGACCTGGGATGGATCACTTGTCTATTGGGTTTAGGATGGTTTCGAATGCCGAATCCATCCCTTCTGATGATGTTGATGATTTGATGATTTTTCCTCCGCAGACGTCCGAAGCTCCGGATGAACATGTGATGCGCTTTGTCCCGCGGAATAATTTTAGTAATGCATGTATTGTGTTTAGGATGGCCGTTTTTTCGCCAACCGTCGGTTCAGGCACATTCTCGTTTGCCGATTTGCGTCTGAAAAAAATTTCCGACAGAAATTACAAGTTTGTTCAAGGGTATGTTCCAGACACGCTAGACAAAGCGAATGTTCGTGCTTTTAAATTGGATTTAAAACTAATGGAAAATCACGTGAGTGGAGAGACTTCCGTTGTTGTCCCGGTTCCTAGTAACGGAACGACGGAGTTATAAAGGAGGCGTTATGTTCAAGTCGCAAAAAGGCGTTTCTCTCTTTGCTGTATTGATGTTTATGCTGGTGGCGACTATCGCCGGTACGGCGACGTATAAGTGGCTGTCCTCCGAAGGTTTTTCTTCTGCAGACAGAATGTTGGTCAATGAGGCTCGTACATCGTCTCAAGCCGGTGTCGAGGCTGCACGTGCATGGATGATGTACCACGCCAATGACGTTGGGTCCATTTTGCAGCAGTATTTTAGCGAAGATGTCGCAAACAGGAATCCGATATCGTTGGATGATTTTCTTAAGCCCATGGCCAAATCGGGGCAGTCCTTTTCTGTGGCTCTCGTAGGGGCTGATGCTCCGACGACAAGTGCTACTTATAAGTTAAAGATTGTATCTACCGGTTATGCTCACAATAATGCTGCTTCGTACACCGAAACTGCAATCTTGAATGTCTCGGGCTTGTATAGAGTCCTGAAACCAGTTCCCGAAGAAGAATTTCACCTTGATTACCATTATGCTTATTTTGGTGGCTCTACATCCTTTGCTGGTGGGCATGGAGTCACATCTGCCCTTATCAATGGGGACTGGGGTATGGCGAATGGGTCGAACCCGATTAATCTGGATGGAGACTTTGTTGTTACGGGTAAAGTCACGTTGAGCGGTAACAAGATTAAGGCTGGCGGAACGACTTGCGTGGGGGGCAATTTGGATCCCAATAACGGAATATGGACCAAAAATCTTTTTGTGGGTGGCCTGGCTGGATCTGGTTCGAATAAGTTTGTTGGAAATATTGGAGAAAATGCCTATTTTGCGGGCAACTTGACCATCGGCAATATTGGCGATCCCGGTTTTTCTGTGGGTGGAAATATGTACTTAGAGGGCGTGATGCGTCCGAATTTAAGTGCTTTCCAACATTCGATAGGAGGGAATCTGTGCCTAGGGAATTCTGCTTCCATCCAGTTTGAATCGGAGTCAGCAAACCATGATTTTATTGTAGCGCATCATGTCTGGATGCCGACATCGTTTAAGAATGGCCGTGGATATGGCTTAAATACAAACAACGGGATTTCCGGACTTAGCCATAGGCAACTTGGAACAAGTGACAAAGATACAGTGTATGTAAAAGATGCTGCCGCATGCCAAGTTAATGTGGTTCCTGGCGTGGATAATTGTAATGAAGAGACTGTAAACGGGAAAAAATTCAAAAAATATTATCAAATTAAGGGTGGAAATAAGGACTTGGGTTACGCAGGATTTGCGTCAAGGGGAATTGTGCGCGGAACGCTTCCAGAAAATCCGTCTTTCCAATGTGGCAAATCTGTAAAAAATTACTGTGATGCTATTTGGAAACCGAAATCACAAACAGGGAAATCTTGTAGCAATTCGCCGTATTATGTTAGCGATATTCTTATGACAGGGTGGAAAAAATTTGAGAAATACGCCGATACTGCGTCGAAGTCGGGTATTCCAGACTGCAATCACCTTAATCATATTTCAAATGATAAAACAACAAAAATGAATAGCTGTTACGAAAAGCTATACAACGATAAGGATAAGAGAAAGAGATACTTGTTTAATGATTATCTGGTTCTTAAATTGACTTTTAACGAGAATGCTGCTGGAGGTGTTAACGATGCTAGCGCCCCGTCTTTGAATGGAAAATTCTTGTTTATCTATGACACTAAATTTGGTGGGCCGAATGCAAACCATGGCCGTTTCCCCAAAACAACGCCGAATTCCCGTGTTTTTGTGTATTTGAAAGATGGGGCTGATGTTCATATCAACTGTGAAAATGACAAGTCAACTCGAAATTATTTCTTTTTTACAAGGGCTGATATAAAGGGCTTCCTGGGGCAGTGTACTTGGGCCGGTTCTGTATATGCAACGGCGTCAAGCTGTGCAAAAATTCCGGATATAAATGGTACGGTCACCATGATGTACGACGAAGATGTTGTCGACGATATTGCGCAAAGTGGAATTGTTTGCCCCGTAGCCGATAGTGCTTATTGCGGCGATTCTCCTACAAGTTCGTCATCGGCAGCGTTGGTCTCCTCGTCGTCGGTTGGCTTTGTGGAAGGTCCGTACGATCCGGATTTTGTTGCGATGGGCCCTCAGCTGTATGTTACCGTAGAGTCTGAATATAAGAGTCCTGATAAAATTGATGAAATGAATGTGGTTAATCCTGGGCCCACCATCCAGGTTATGCCGAGAGTTGTTTACCTGAATGCCAGTTCTCCTGGTCAACTGTCGGATTATATAACGGTGATTCCGCGTACGGGAGCGCCGAAACAAGGTGGAATTCTTTCGTGTGACGGGCGTGCAAATGATCTTACAAGTGGTAAGGTTAAAGACAAAATTGTCAGTGCTAACTTGAATACGAATGTCTATAATTGTTCTTTCACTCGGAATAATCCGCAAGGTGGAACGCTTAAATCCGATTTCTATGTGCAACTTCTAGAGGGCGACTCTACGACGACTCCCATGGTCCATTTTGCAGGTGCCGCAAATGAATTCTTCCAAGTGGGGCAATCGGGTTCCGGTGAAGTCAAACTGGTTGTAAAACCCTCGTCATTAACGGGCGATTTTAAGATACGTATCGGAATGTCGGACTTGCCCACCGGTTGGGATGTGAGGAAATCCGATAATTCTAATATTACCTGGAAACAAGCTGCGGATGGCTCCCAGTATTATGCCGTCGAAAAACCATACTCCAGTGTAGAAACCACGTATCCGATATTTAATGTGTCTGTAAGTCCATCGGCTTTGCCTGGTACGGTTCGGTTTACTTTGCAAAACCCAGAAGGCTGTATTGTTGGTGGGGGTTCTGTAATAAAGGCCTTTAACCGTCGTGGTGTTGCAACGATACATCGAGGCTCGATTGCTGATTACTGCCGTGAATATGAGGAAGAATGTGAAAAAAATCCTAAGTACAAACTGGCCGCCGATTCCTTGGAAAATTGCCCGATGCCAACGCCATTGGAATGGGTTGATCTTCCTCGATACCATGGGTGTGATAATAAAGTTGCAAATGAAAAGTGGGAATGTGATGCGGGTTTAGGTGAATCTGTAAAATACGGTTTTATAGAGGGCTCGTTTGACAGACGAACTTGTGTCATGTATAATCCTGAAAAATTCAATTATGTGACTGCGCCAAAGGATGATGCAACTAACGCTGGAGGGTATATCCTGTATGCCTCGCTCAAACGCTTACACTACATGCTCCATGTTGCGCTAAAAAACGCCGATGACAGTGATGTTCTCATAGATATTTTCGAACCGGAAGATACAACATTCTCTCACCCCAAAAAGAAAACTTGTTCGAGTTCGGTAGGGTGCGATATAATTGTCTATTCGGGCCAAAATGTTCGTTTGACCACAAAAGAAGGTGGTGATGATCGATTTGCTCGTTGGTCTATTTCGGATGGCTCAGGGAACCATTCTGAAAACTCCTCGGATACAGTACGGTTTGTAATGAGTGATGATGTGTCCTATACGGCCGTGTTCAATGAGAGAGATCCGCATTGCTTCTATGCGGAATTCAATAAAACGGATATTTGGTGTAAAAACAACAAAGATCCTGATTGTATAGATTATTGTCAAGGGTCGATGCCATGCAAAAATAACGACCTTCGCTATGAAAATGCCAACTGGATCGTTGTAAATAGTAATGGTGGTGGACGTGCTCGGCCGGAAATTTTCTCGCATAAATATTTAAAACGGCCTGATGACGGAAATGTTGCGATGATGATGAATACTGTGGATGCAGGTATTGAAGGTACATATAATATTCAACTTTGGACGGATATAACCAGCCCTACAAAAGTGGACAAAACATCCTTGAATAGTGGCCTTGTAATTAGGTCAAATAGGGCTGGAACGGAATATGTTTCGGTGAATTTCTTTGGAATTGATTCAACTGGACGTAATTCGACAGCAAAGGAAACGTTTGCCCGTGTCTGTTATTTGACATCGGTCTCGATGACTGAAACTTATGCAAAGGGGGCAAATTGTATGTCCGCTCGATTGAAAGACTCCGTTTCGGGGGCTGGGCTTTCTTGGGAATCTAGGGCCTCGTTGAATTTCGATGTGACTATATATAAGAGAGATAGCTTACTTATTATGGGGAATGTTCCTGGCGCATCCGGTTTTAGGCGTGCTGTCGCAAAATTTGATTTGAAAGCGCTTTCTGCCTTAATGGGTGGCTCCTTGGATGATGATGAACATGCTTATGTTGGGCTTAAATTGGGTGATTCCGATTTTGGTGTGTACGATGTAAGCTGGTTCTCTGAACAGTATAAAGACAAGTGCTATGCCACCCCGACCATAACTTGTTCTTTTGCAGCTAAATATATGGCAGGTCAGGTCCCACGCAATGAAGACGTGACCCCTGTGATCGGTTATTCCAAGTGGTTCGCGGATAAAGGTGCGGATTGTGTTGACGACATCTCGTATTATTATAATGGTTGCGATATGCCCAGTGGTAGATATAAACGTTTGCTTGGTGCCGGCTTGATAAATGGAACGTATTGTGGCGGGAATATTGGAGCCGATGGATATGTGGAGAGTGGCCTTGTGAATGATGCGCTCGAACTCAGATCGGGTAACTTCTATTTCAAGTACGAAGGAGATCATGGCTTCCAGCACGATAGCCTGAATGGAGCGGTCCGTAATGCCTCTGTAAGGGTCTATTGTATGCAACGCGGAAAAGTGTTTACGGCTGGCTGCGGTGAGTTTTATGTGGGCCAAAAGCATACTTGTGTCCAGAATGAACGCTTGGCAGGGACGACATCGGGCATTACCGGAGAGCACAAAGTTGTTTTGAATAGAGAAGGTGGAGTAAATCTCCGCGATGCGAGAGTGATGTTCTATGTGACGATGGACGCGGGGACTAAGGTTACGGCTACATTTAAAGATGTCTCGGGCAAAACCTCCGATGCGGTAAATTTAGAGGCCTCCGCAGTGAACGATTTTGAAAACAAGGACTTTGCTTCCCGTTATGGGTTTGATCCGGAACATGTTAAAGAAATAATTCTGAGAAGCGGGTTCGGCACTTATACGATTGATTCCATTACGAGCCAATGCTCGGCAACCTTGAGCGTGAATTGCGGTGAAAACGATGTTACTTATACTCCGGCAGGACAGTGGCGTATAAGTACGAATATTGACCCGTTCCAGATTGCAAAGAAGTGCAAGGTGGAATCTCTAACGGAATCTTCCTTACCGACTTATTTTGGCCCCTGTAATTCACAAGGCATATTCCTCATCGATGATCCAAATTTTGAAGATAGATTGTACGAAGGAACTCAAGCGCAACAGTATTCCTTCAAGGTGTCGGTGTACGATGATGATGCCGCGACAGAACTTACTCCTCCAACGAGCGAATGTACTGCGACATCGATGCCTCTTAGCCCAGTTTCCTTAAATTGCCGGCTTGATGGACCTACGACTAGCTTTGTGCAGGGGGGAGGTGTCCCGGCAGTTGTTGTCGAAGCCAATAATTGCCCTGCTGGAGGCTGCGTATACGACCTTACTCTGTCGGATGGTACGGAATACGCACATAGCTCGACCCTTCAAGGCTCCATGTCTTGGGCGCCGAGCCTGAATACGGCGACAGCGATGAGTGCTGGAACCTATTCCTATACGGTGACGGTTTATAATGCGACAAAAACAAAGGTTTACGGTTCCTGTACGTCGGGTAGCTTTGAAATAATAGAGTCTATTCCTGCGTCTGCATCAGAGTGTAAGATTACGCCTCAGGGGCATTTTACGGCATTTGTTTCTGGCGGAAATATGGGGAATGTCGCTGCAACTCTCACGAGATCTGATCTCTTGGGCAATGTGCTTGGTCAACAGAATGTGGCTGCGAATTCTAACGCCCCACTGAATTTCGATTTGCATTTGGGTGAATATGCCAATGGAACCTATGATTTCATCCTGAGTTTGAATGGTAATCCGGCTTGTACGGTGACGCATACGGTGAACAATGTTAACCTGACCTTGACGTGTCCTTCGCCAACGACCGGACAGAATCCCGAAAGCCCAATTGTGGTTTCTCCTAACGTGAGTGGATGCGATGGAGAGTGCGAATGGAAAATTAAAAAAGGGCCGACGGTATATGAAAGTGGGTCTGGCTACACTTCCGGAAATGTATCGTTCTATGATCAAAGCGGTACTGGTGAAAAGGATTATCAATTCAATATCAGCCGTGATGTGAATGGTGTGAAGGTGTCCAAGGAGTGCACGTTTAAGGTGACATTTGCTCCGGCGCAACAAAATATTTGTGTGGACTTTGTAAATGGTAAAGGTGGTTATCATGGTAAATGTTATAAGAGTGGGCTTGATAACATGGCCAGTGGAAAGTGTTATAAAGTGAATCCAGACAGAACTGATGATCCAGAATGGATAAATCAAGATGCAAGTGATGCTTGGTGGTGGGTACAAACCAGTTGTTTTGAATAGAGGAGTTTGATGTTCATATTTGGCAATAAGTAGGAGGATGCCCCTTTGGGGGCTTTCTCCTTTTTGTTATATTTTTCTTATCATAAAATTACGTCTTGACTGGTGGCCCTTTTGGTGGCTGAGTCTTTGATTTCTTATTTTACCACTATTTTATCTGTTGGGTGTGGCGTACGTCACACCCTTTTTATTATTTTATGAACTCCGGGGTCCGGTGGATTCGGGATGTTGTTTGAAATTGTCCTCCTCTGGAGGACGTTACCGTCGGGGCGTATGAACGGGAATTGTGAAAAACGCGGCTTCACGTTAATGGAGCTTATGGTCTATATCGCCATTCTAGGGGTGGTGGTCCTTGTTGCAGGCCGTGCTTTCAGTGACAGTACCAAGTTCCGAGTACGCACTCAGAACATGCTCAAGGCTAGCGAAGTCGCGGAAAAAGTTGCTGATATGTTTTCTGTTGATGTGTCGCAGATGGGGGCCAAGGTCTATAAAGAAGCTGGCAGCGCCTCTTTGCCCGATATGTTTGTTGCTTCCCCTAAAGTTTATATGGATCCATCCGCTCTAGTTCCGGATTCATCGTCGTTCCACCTAGTCCAGTCCGCAAATGGCGAAACGGATACTTTGAGGATGAGGCGCCTGCGCTATTCTTCGGCGGGACAGGCTGATGTCGTTGAAGAGGTTGCCTGGTTCAAACGTGGCAAGTCCCTTTACCGTAAGTGTTCGGTCGTTGAAAAAATAAAAGCGAAAACGTCGTCTGATTGCCCTGATCCGTCCGTGGTGGTGGAAATTGCCTCCGATATCGAACGATTCCACGTAATTCCTGCTCAGCCGGGCGTTGTCGGGGATGCGTTCTCGACTTCTGCGGAAAAAGCGCTCGTGCTCCCTGTTGTCGGTGCTGGGGTGAGCGGAACTCCTTTCAGGCTTCTTTCGAGATATGCTTCGGGCCATAGTGGCGATGAGCATTTCCATTTCCTTTCTATTTCGCCTGCCGATGGGGGCGAAAAAATTAATCTTACAGGTTTTGTGTCCAACTACGACAGAGAACACAATAAACCCATTACAACGGGAAAAGAGGTGAACCAGGTGTTCGTGGGCAAGGCCTTTACGGGGGTTGCGCCGGTGGACGGCAGCCAGTGGAACATCCTCTGTTCTAAAGTGACTTTGGAACCGAGCGTGACGTATGAAATTTCGTTTGAATTGCCGTACAATGCAGACAATAGTCGATTGTTCTGCCCTGGCCGCGATCATGCTGCTGTGGGATTTCGCCATTTGGATGGAACCTTGGTCCAGGATCTTGATGACTTTTTGTTCTATGTACCGGCGACAGATTATGAACCGAATTTGCGTTCCTTCCGCTTTAGCTTGAAAAAACAGGAGAAGAACGTTTGTCTTGCATTCACTTTCGCGAGCTATTCGCCCTCGTCGGCGTTGGGCAGGGTGACTATACGGAATTTGCAGTTGCGAAGAGTCGAATCGGCGAATTACAACTTCGATGACAAGAATTATGTCCCTCTGATTCCGGATAAGAAGAATGTGAAAGCGTTCTTGCTGGAACTCGCGGTAAACAGGGGCGGCGAAAAATCGAATATTTCACTAGTGGTACCCGTTCCGAGTAACGGGCCGAGGGATTAGGGGGACGAGATGAACATGTATTGCCTAAAAAAGAAAGGTGTATCCCTTATAACAGTCCTCATCTTCATGATGGTTGCGACGATTGCTGCTACGGCTACGTACAAGTGGCTCAGTAGTACAGGATTCACGAGTGCAGAACGCATGGCTATGTCTGAGGCGAGGGAAGCCGCCCATGCTGGTCTCGAAAGTGCCCGGTCGTGGATGACTTACCATGCGAATGATGTGGGCGGCATTGTCCGGCAATATTACGATGGTAAAAAGAAACCCGTTGCTCTTACGAGTGTTGTGCGTGGGATGAATGGCGGAAAGCAACTTTTTTCAGTGTGGCTGACAGGTGTCGATGCCGATGGTTCGGCCTTCAAGTTCACCGTCGTGTCGACGGGAACTTCTCGCGGGAATGCGAAATATAGTGAGACGGCTGTATTCAATGTTCGTGGCCTTTACAAGGTCCAGGTTCCGCAGATTGTTGTTCACAAGCATGTCGATAACCCGTATGCGTATGTCGGTTCTTCCGTCCATTCGACGGAGGGCTTTACGACGTCTTCTGCATTGATTAACGGGAACTGGAGCGGAAACCCGTTTATAATACAAGATGAATTAGTGATTACGGGAAATATGGAACTTAGCGGTAACAACATTAGCGCGGGTAAACGCGCTTGTATTGCGGGGGATTTGAAATATCAGAACGAAGCTTTAACTGGCGGAGACCTCTATGTGATGGGAAATGCGACTAATTTAATGTTGAATCTAGGGGGCAATGCCGTTTTTGAAAAGAATCTTTTTATGGCGAATACGGGTTATAAATTTGTGGTGGGTGGGGACCTTACCGTAAATGGAAAATTCACGCCAGACGATACAAAAGATGCGGAAATCAAAGGAAATTTCTGTATGGGGCCTTCGGCCGAGTTTTATGTTGCGAAATTGCAGCATGATTTTGTTGCAAAGGGGCATGTCAAATTTGAAAAATCGTCTCCGTTTGGTGGTAGTGGTCCGAATCATGATGGCGGGTTATCGCAAGAATTCAGTGCGAAGCACTTGACTCTCGGTGGACAAGGCAAGTCCGTATATATAAAAGGTGCGCAAAAGTGTGTTAACTACAATGGCTGCACGAATATGCCGAAACAATCTCCGACTACGTATGTGCAGGACTATAACATGTTTAAGACATTCGGAAATGTGGTGAGTTCTTCGACATCCTCGATGCAATGCAATACGAGCATTGTTGACTATTGTAAAAGTATTTTGGGTACCAAGCAAAAAGGATGTAATGGCACTAATTACCAGATTGAAGATGGCATCACAACTGCTTATGATGCATTTAAGGACTACGATAAGAAGACCACCTGCCTTAATGGCAAGAACGTTGATAACTTCAATGTGTCTGCGCTCAACACTTGCTGGAAAAAAGCGGCTCCTGAGAATCTTTATCATGGTTATCTTGTGGTCAATCTCGGTTCTAAAAATGTATTCAATAATCCCAGCGGAACTTTGGACGGAAACTTTATCTTTTATGCGGCAAACAAACTTGGAAATATAAACTTCCCTGAGACGACGGCCCGGTCAAATGTTTTTGTCTATTTGGGTAACGGCGCAAGCCAGGTTATCGGTGAAGGAGCTGGAACTCACCGCTATTATGTCTATTCTAAGGGTGATATTGGAATGTTTATGCTTAACTCAAACACGAAGAAAATTGATGGTCGTAACGTTAGGGTGTGGGATGGCACCTTCTTCATGGCGGGCAAGAATTGCGCCAAGATTCAGAATACCAACTCGGACAACATATTTATTCGATTCGACGAATCCTTGCAGCAGGATCTCGTCGACAATTACATAATTTGCGGTAAAAATGAAATAGGTTGTGGTAATGTCCCAGAAGACGATAAAGATCCCACGATTGTCACGGATGGTGAGGAATTGGTGAATGGCTTTGACAACTACTACATTTCTAATGCTCCGCAACTTTCTGTAACGCTTGAATCTCAGTACAGGAACAAGGAAGTGCAGTATGATAATTTGACTTCGGGGAGTTATACAACCATCAAACCGAGCTACGTATTGTTACCGAGAATTATTTACCTGACAAAGGATTCTCCTGGGAGGCTTTCTGATTACCTGAGCATTGTCAATTTGAATGGGGGTAAAATGAATTTGACTGCGGGACAAATGAACTGTACCCCGTCTTTCCCGATGACCGAAGTTCTTACACACAATGGGAAGTTGTCTCCGGGTAACTATCAGTGTTCTTTTACGCCCAATGATAAAAAAAACTACAAGAAAATGCCATTCTGGATAAGTGTCGATGGAGAAAATGGTGAGGCGACTAGGGTTAAGTTTGAGGTTGCTAGTGAACGTCTTTTTGCAGGCGATGCCTCTACGAGTGGTGTCACAGTAAGTCTTGTTACCGAGGGAAAAAAGCCAATCGAGGTTGATGTTACGGTGGAAGATCCCCCTGATGCAAACTGGAAGATTTCGCCTGAGAATCCGGTCGTGAAAATCAGCTCTTCAAATGGACTAACGACCTATCGTGTGGCGCTAGAGGGTAACTCAACGACACCCATATTCAAAGTGACAGCAAACAATTCGGCAACCAATGGCACCGTTTTCTTCCGTCTTAAATCCTGTAACGAAAACGGGACGATTGTCCAGCCGAGTTATGAGTCTGTCAATTTGATGGGAGAGGCGTTTGTTAATCGTTCAGACATTCCTTCGACGGGATTTTGTGATAACAAGAAGCATAAAACCATTGATGGTGAGCTTTGCGAAGATATTGTCAAACGCCCTGATTGTGCTGGAAGCTTGTTACACAGTGCTGCGGGTGAGTGGGTTCGGCCCAATTGTTCCGAGATAAATACGAATGAGAAGAATAAACGGTGGCGCTGTGGATTGGTGAACGGGGACCCGGTACGCCTTGAAAAGGATGTAATCTCGCCTTTCTGCGAAGTGTTTGTTCACGATTCTTCTGTCGCAACTTTGCATGATCAAGGAGTCTATAACTTCTTTGCATCATACAAGGCGAAGGTTTTCAAGTTGAATCTTCTTTTGGAAGGTGTGAACGACAATTCCAAGGTTAAAGTTCACTACACCACGGACGCTTCTGGAACTGTAGCGACCTCGGTTTGTGATTCAAAGAATTCCTGCGAAATACCCATGTTCGCGGGTGATAGTGTGTTCTTGGAATATGAGGAAAATGGAAACGATGAATTTAGCCAATGGCAATTCATAAAGAGTGCCTCGACGGGAGAGGTCTATAGTGCCTCGAGTGATCAAACACTCAAAATTCTGGCTGTGAGAGATACCTTGGTGCATGCCGTGTTCAACAAGAACAAAAACCATTGTTTCTATACCGATTTCAAGGATACGGAATCGGGTTGGTGCTCGGCGACGAGTAGCCGTGAATGTATTGACAAGTGTACTTCTACCGGCAAAAAGAATAGTTGCAGCGTCAAGGGCGACGGTTTACGTCCTGAATCTCACTGGCTCGTGCCTCGCACGAATAGCGGGCACAATTATGCGGAGATTTCTAGAGATGCCGATGCGATTTACTATTCTGGCTCCGGTAACGGGAACAGCAGCAATGCTACTGTGACTTATCTACTCAACAGGGCCGAGGCGGGAGGCCATGGGCTCCTGATGTCCCGTTTCAAATCTTGTGCAATGCAAGGCAATAAGAAAAATTCCTTGATGAACAGCGGATTTATCTTGCGCTCTAGCGACAATGCCGGTGAATATTCTATTCTGAGTATTTATGGAATACAAGAATCCGGGAATTTCAGCGTGGTTGCTAGGATGTGCGAAGGTGATGGTACTGGGATTAATAATGTGAGCAAAGCGCATTGCAGTGCCGAGAAACCCTTTGGAATCCGCTTGACCAGTTCTGAGTTCGCCAATACGGCATTCAATGTCAATGTTGATGTCCGCGGTGATAATGCGGTTATCGAGTTGAGCTATAAGAACGGCTCTTCTTGGGTGCGTTCTACCGTATCGCTCCCGCTGACCATCCCGGCGAGTTACGGGCAGTTTGTGGGGCTGAGCCTTGCAGAAGACTGCTTCAAGGTGTATAACTTGGGCTGGGAATCGAATGACTGGTATGGTCAGGATTGCTTTGATATTCCCAAGGTCACGTGTTCCTTCGCCACGAATTACTTGGGCGGCATCCTGCCTCTGAACGAAGAAACTACCCCGTGGGTCGGTTTGTCCAAGTGGTTCAATGATCCGACGGATCCGACGAAAATGCACGATGGCTGCACTCTGTCGTACCACTATAATGGTTGCGATCTCGATGACAATTTGCTCACGAATCGCTGCGATCCGTGGCTTGATGGAACGACGCATTGCTCTTCTTGTAACTTTAATACCGATGATGGCCCCTACTATGTGACCGGAAAATCTGCGAATACACTCAAGAATTCGACATACACATTTGGTGTTGCAGGGCTCCATGGTATGTCGAAGACCTACAACTACAATGGATCGGCCGTCTATGGCTCTGTCCGTGAGGCGAGTGTGACTGTAGATTGCAGTGGCAGCGGAGGCAATGGCCATTTGTATACGGCCAGTTGCGGCCGTTTCATGGTGGGTGATATCACGGAATGTGCTCAGGATGTCTCTTTCTCGACAGATGCTTGCGTCAACCAGACGAGTTGCATGGTTTCTGTTTCTGGCGGCATCGCCAACCTCCGCTCCTCTACGATGAGTGGAGATGTGTCTGGCCTTCCCGAAGACCCGAACAGCGGTATTGCTCCGACAATTTCGATGATTATGAAGGATGCAAATGGCCGACTATCGCAGGAATTCCAGATTAACGGAAACGGGAGATTCAACCGCGATGTGAACCTGATGGCCGACATGCAGGAATTTGACCCTGAAAAAGTCGTTTCCATTGAATTCAGCAGTGCCCATGCCTTCACCCTCTCGGGCCTCACCAGTTCTTGCCCGAATACGGTGGGCGTTTTGGGATGCTCTGCGCAAATTGAAGGAGACCGTTTTGTTGTCCACTCGACGATAACTAATGCGAGCGCTGCAGTTTGTAAGGTGGATGGCTCTGAAAAATACGGAACCGCCGAAAAGGATTGCCCGTCGGATGGTGTATTCTACATTCCTGCTGTTGACGTCTATAAAAACTTGAATAACAGCGGTGACTTGCAGCGTAGCTATACCTTTACAGTGACTACGACCGCCAAGGACAATAAGAGCCAGAAAACGACTTGCACAACGGATCCTGTGGTGCTGTCCAGGAACGAATTTACTTGTAGCGTTTCGACACATGGTGAACTTGTCGCGGGCGATGAAATGCCTGCCATCAATTACAGCATTACCAACTGTCCGCTAGGTGGGTGCTCTGTGATTGCGACTGTGGGTGGCGAGGCCCCTGTTACCTTGAATTACCGAGATGACGGACTCGTGGCAAGCTGGATGCCCAACATCAACACTAAGGCCGGGACCTACCAGTACATACTGGAATACGGTGGCCTTACATGCGAAGCCTCGGTCACCTTCAAGGATGGGCAAGACGGCGAAGCGACCAATTGCGCTATTGACTTCTCCGACAGTACCTTCACGGCCGACCTTTCTCTGCCTTCTGGTGGAAACAGCTCTGTGAAACTTTGGTATACGGATTACTTGGGCAATGTCATTGGTCAGGCGAAGAGTACGTCTTCTTCGACGACGTCCTTCCGTGAACATTTGCCGGCTATTACGGTCAGTGGGCAGTATGTACTCGTGCTGAGCATCAATGGCAAGGAAGCTTGCTCCGTGAACTACGAATATACAGCACCGGCTGAAATTAAAGCCGATTGCTACATTGAGAATGGCCGCTTCAAGACTAAGAACAAGAACACCGGTGAGACAATATACAGTGTCTCGTTGAACCGTAATGACAACGGGACGCCCTATGGCAACACGGTGAGTACTGGTTCCTGGTCAGCGGACGGGTTCGTGGACCTGGATGCCTACGTGCCCACAACTCCGGGAACGTACACCTACAATCTGTGGGGAAGTGAGCTCCTCTGCTCCGTCACTTATGAAGTAAAGGACGAATCCGAAGAAAATCCCTAACAAACGATAAGAACAATTCAACAACGGACCGGTTCATTTGACCCGGCCCGTTTGCTGTTTTGTGAAAATTTTTTTGAGGATAAAATCGTCATTTAGAACGTCTTATAGTACAGGCGGAAGCAAATTCCGTTTGCGCAGCGGGCGCGTTCCCGTGCCGGAAGACTCGATGTTTGCCCACTTGCACGAATGCGCAAAATTGAGTATTTTTACAGAGGACTTCCTTATAAGCGAGGCGAAGAACATGAGCGACCGAAACTACGAATTATACGTCGAGAAGAAACGTTCCCGTGCCGAAGGCGAAGCTAATGTCCTAGGCGTCATGAAAGACATGAACTTCCCCGCGGAGCAGATTGCCGAGGTGCAGGCGCGGCTTGCCGCAATGGCTGCAAAGCAACCTTGATTTCTATAGTTAATTTGGGAATGTTCAAAAAAAATGCGGACCGGTTCATTTGACCCGGCCCGTTATTGTATTGTGATTTTTTTCAGGATAAAATCGAGTAACAGCATGCGGCAATGCTTATCGACATCAATGAAACTCACAATGAACAGCCGCTCCCCGTGCCGGAAGGCTCGATGTTTGCCCACTTGCACGAATGTGCGAAATTGAGTATTTTTACAGAGGACTTCCTTATAAGCGAGGCAAAGAACATGAGCGACCGAAACTACGAATTATACGTCGAGAAGAAACGTTCCCGTGCCGAAGGACGCGCCGAGGGCGAAGCCGCAGCCGAAAAAAGAGCCGATGACCGGGCTGCCAAGCGGATGGACTTCCTCCGTTCAATGGGCGTTCCCGAAGAGATTATTGTCGGGGCGGCGGCAATTAAATAGTGGTATCTATAGCGACAACGGACCGGTTCATTTGACCCGGCCCGTTTGTTTTGTAATGCCTTTATTGTGAACTGTCTACGGTGTGGCGGTGATTTTGTTGTAGGTGTCGAGCCCGTCAAACTTGGCGGTGAGTGCTTCGCATTCAACAGCGCTGATGAGAACTTTGTACACAATGTTGTATGCGTTATTTGCGGACTTGGAAACATCCAGTTGCCAAGAATTTTGTGCATTGCAGTCGTTGAGATCGCTGATGTTCTGTGCTTTCCATCCGGCAGTTTCGCCGACATCAATGGATATCGCTGTAGCTGTTGTTATTCCGCCTTCTGTGTTGTCTTCAAAGTACTTGAAATTATTGCTGACGGGCGGCTTGTACCCGATAGAAATCCAGGTTCCGATGCTGTCATGGAACTGAATGTTGTACGAATCTTGCAGGTGAATGTAACTGCCTGCTGCTGAATAGAGCTCACTTGCTCGTGCCTTTGCTACTTGTCCGAAAACCTTGGGTATGGCAACGGCGGCGAGAAAGCCTGTTATAAGAATGGCCACCATAAGCTCTATGAGCGTGAATCCTCTATTTTTGGTGCTAAAATTCATAACCAATCCCGTGGTTTTTAAACTCTGTAAAAAAAAACTAGCAATAAAGGCTGATTATTCCAAGGTGGAATAAAAAAAAGTGAAAAAAATTGAGGAAAAATACGATTTTTTTAAAAAAAATTTACTATATATAGAACATCCAACAGTCCATGAGGAGCTGTTTTTGGTCGCAAAAGTGCCATTTTTGCCTGGCGAGTGTGTTTTGTGACACATTCGTGACAAAAATTTGACAGAAGTGTTGCTTTTGAGAAAAAAGATGGTATATTTATGGAAGTAAACGGGCAATGATGCCCAAAACAAGTGTGTCACAAACAACAAGGAGTACACTATGAAGAAACAAGGTTTTACCCTTATCGAATTGATGGTCGTGATTGTTATCATGGGCATCCTGGCTGCCGTCGCTGTGCCGAAACTGTTCGGCATGATCGCCAAGTCCAAGGCTTCGGAAGTTCCGACCGCCGCCGGTACCTGGATCAATATGATGGAAGCTTACGGCTCTGAAAACTACACTGTTGGTGACTGGGGCCAGATTGGTTACACCGCTCCGGGTACGAAGTCCAATAGTGCAAAGTACACATCCAACGAGTTTGAATATACTGGTGGAGTTTCCGGCACCAAGGGTACCTGGCAGGCAAAGGCTCTCCACAAGTTGGATGATTGCGCTGCAAACAAAACATGGAATCTGGAAGCTACTGTAGCATCTGCAACTCAGGCTAACGCAGGCGAAGTCCATACAACAGCAGGTTCTACCATGGAAGCCAAGTGCCTTGCTTTGACTCCGGCTTTCAACAAGCTCGTGAAGTAATTTAGCGAATACAAAAAAAGGAGACGGATTTTCCGTCTCTTTTTTTTGTATAGTTTGTCAAGATTCTAAAAAAATCACGGCAATGGCAATCCGTTTCCATGACATAGAGTTAATCTTGCTTTCGTCCTGCTTGCCCAGTTGTTCTTTTGTTTGACAATACGACTATTTCTTGTCAAAATACAAGAAATAGTCGTATTCAATGCTTTTCTTTTTTAAAGCTGCGTTCAAAGAATCAAGACCATATTTTTCGAGAAGGGTTGGCGTTGATGAATAAAGGGATCTTCCAAGTCCAAGAGCTCTACCGGAAATCTCTGCTCCTATTGATTCAAGAATAGTTGGAAAAAAATCTAATGATGTGAAGAGCCTTTTGTATGTCTCAGTTGTTTGGGCTGAGTTGATGAAAAAATCAAGCCAATAGTGTATTAGATTAAGATCTTTGAATCCAATAATTTCCGGTTCTGCCATGGCGGCGTGGTCTCCCATGACGGCAATTGTGGTTTGGTTATACCAGTCGTTGGTTTTTGCCCAGTCTATAAAAGACTTAAGTTGTTTTGATGCGCATTTTACAACATAAGGAAATTGCTCCTCTTTTGTGATGCTTTGATTTGTGAAACATTCTGGATCTAAGTAGCCATAAGGAGTATGTGTGTCGACTGTGAAGAACCATATTGCCCAAGGTTTATTCTGCTTTGCGAGGTGGCTAATTTGTTCTTTGACTAGCTCGTAATGTAGTTGGTCTCGGACGCCCTCTTTTTTTACATAATCTTTTTTTCGGTGTTCCTGTAATCCAAGAGCTTGTGGAGAAGAGTGCGTGTGCAAAAAATCGTCCATTCCTGAAAATTTTATATTCGCACCTTTTGAAACGACAACATTATAATCGTTGCGAATTAGAATATCTGTCAGACATGTTGCTCCAGGTAGGAACGATTTCATTGGCTTAAATGATCCGCTAATACTTGGAGGGAGTGTAAGAGGAATACCGCAAGTCTTGGCCACTGCATCGGCCATTGTCCATCCCATGCCCCAAGCTTGTGTGCCACCGGGAATAAAACTTTGCTCGTTTTTGATGTATTCTGTAATTTCGGGAATTAAATTCTCGGATAAATTTCCCCCATTTGCTGAATCCTGGAAGTTGTATTCCATTGATTCAAGGAAAATGAGTATTAAATTACGCTTCTCCTTAAATCCAATTTGTACTGAATCTGGATCGATGTATTCTTTTGCATAAAATTCAGAATGCTCTGATTTTGCATCGAGATTTTGCCATTTCAAATAATAGTCTATAATAGGTAGTTGTGTATAGGCGGTGTAGGCAAACCATACGATTGTAACTAGATTGACGAAAAGAATCAAACGATTGTATGAAATTTTAGAAAGCTTCGTGTAGTGAAAAAGTTTTCTTATGATTAAGAAAAATATTGAAAATAAAGAGACGATTGCCGCGGTTGTTATGAGCGAATCTTTTAGAATCCCTATGAAGAGCGTGACGACGAAATCACGACTGCCCTCAATGTTTTGAGATAGCGTAAAAAGGACCGCTTCTGTATTTTCAAGAGGGAAAGTCTCTTTCAAGACGGGAATCGCCTTTATGAGAAAGATTTCTATAAAGAGAAAAAAGAATAAAGATATGGGAGGGATTATCTTTCTAAACATATAGCTTGTAAAATCCAAGTTTTTTCTTTGCGAATTCTAATAACATCGATATGATTAGGGATTCACCAAGTAATGCGGCAAAAATTAGCAATGGAAAATTTGTGCCATACATGAATTTTGGAAAGAAATACATTAAGAGAAATGTGTGAAATAGATAAATGTTCATTGAGTGCTTGCCTAATAAGGCAAGAGGTTTTATCTGTAGTTTTGTCAGTCGGCAAAAACTGATGACGGATAGTGCAATAAAGACGGTGAGGAAAGCATCAATTGTTATAGCGTCGGCATAACATTCTGCCCATATTTGTCTTGCAAAACATAACCCTACGGAGATGAAAAATGATAGAATTAGGACGGCTTGTGCCCTGATTTTGTTTAGAATTTTGTTCAACAAATCGCTGTGGCGTGCTGCAAATATTCCAAATGTGAAAACAAAAGAAAAAATGATAAGGTTGGAATTCCACAATTCGAATATATAAAAGAAATTTCCGACGATGTAATCTCTTGGCCATAACAGGAGAAGTGTCAGTGCTCCTATTGCAATCAATCCGTTTCCCATCAGCCAATATAATATTGGGAATAACAAATAAAGCGATATAATGAGTGCGTTGAACCACCATGTGATAATATAGGAGTCTCCGCCTTGGATGCCGAAAATATCTTTGATAAGGTTTTGCCAAATGGCGGTTTCTGTGCCATAGGCTACAGATAAAGGTCTTCCTAAAGCAAATACACCAAGAGGAACCAGTAGGGCAAAAATGACCCAATAGTTGAGATAGAATTTGCGGAATCTCTTCAGTAGAAATTTGATGGTGCAAATGATTTTCAAAGGGATACTTATTTGTTTTGCCTGCTTGGAATATTGTATTGCTAGACCATAGCCAGAAACGAATAGGAACATTGAAACACAGACTTTGCAGATTATGGCAACCTGCTGGGTGAAGAAACCGTAAGTATCTGTTTCAAAGAATAGGTGGTGGAATAGCATGGCGCATATTGCGATGCCTTTGATTATATTGGTTTCGGCAAGGGATATGCGAAAGTCTACAGGTTCCTTAGTCATGAAAACATCACTTGTTTCTTGCTTAATATATATATTTTTATCGCAGAATCAATGAGGCCATGAGGCTGTATAAGGTATATTTACAACATGAAGTTTCGCGATTTGACAAGGCTAAAGATTGTGCATGGCTCCTTTCTTTTGGCGCTTTGCTTGAACCTGGTGATCCTCCTGGTTTGCCTTGCGGTTTGCGGGCTCCATAGGGGCTCCCTGGACGATTACTTCATGTCGGCGATGATTACGGGGGCTTACGGGGGCGAATTCGATCCGCATACGCTGTTCGTGAACGGCGCCTACGCCTATTTCTTGAAGCAATTCTATGCGATTTTCCCCAAGGTGGGCTGGTACTTTATTTTTGAGTTGCTGGCTGCGTTTGCTGCGTTTACGGTGTTTGTCTACTTTATGTTGCGGCAGGTGGGCGGCAAGCTGGGCGTAGCCCTTTCCGTGTTCCTGCTTGCGTGCCTTGCGCCGGATTTCTACCTGCAGGCGGCTTTTACCCAGTGTGCGGCCGCATCGACTGCTGCGGCGATTCTTCTGTTCTATTTTGGCAACGGCGAACGGCGGAAGCTGTGGATTGTCCTTGGCGGACTGTTCTTTGTCGTGGGCATCGTTTTCCGCAAGGAGGGGTTCCTCCTGGGAATGCCGTTCTTGGCGGTTACGCTTGCGCTGAGCGTTTTCGAGACTCGGAAGATCATGAAGACCACCTTGGTTGTGCTGGTGGCGTGCGTGTGCGCCTACCAGGCGCTGCAGAACTTCAACAACGGCCTGTTCGGTGACCCCGCATATTCCTACTACCGCGAATACCAGTGGAGCAGGGCGCTTTTTGGCGACGGTGACAACTACGATGCTGACGCCACCTTTGACGAACTGGAAGAAAGGCAGATGCAGGGGCGTGATTTCCGGTTCCTCCGGCGTTGGATTTTTTACGACACCGAAGTGTTCTCGCTCGATAGCTTAAAGCGGATTGCGGGTGTCGTTCACAGGAACCGTTACGAGGTGAACCCGGCCAGGATGCCGGCGGCGCTGTTCCTCGTGGTGGCGAAGTCGTTCTTCCAGGCGAATGCATGGTGCTGGATAGTCCTGTGCCTCATGTTCTTCTTCTTTATTCCCAGGCGGGCAAACCTGTACACGTGGGGCTCGCTTGCGCTTTTGTGTCTGTGCATGGGCTACCTGCTGTACGTGAACCGCGTGGTTTACCATGTGGAGTCGGGGATATGGCTCTACGCCATTGTCTGCGCCATCCCGTTGATGCAGCGGAAGTATTTCGAGAATAATCGGCACATTGGCAAGTTGCCGTACCTGGTCGGGCTTATGGCGCTGGGGAGCCTTGTTCTCGCGCTGTCGGGCCAGCGCGGCATCGACAACAACCGTGCGGTTTTTGGCATCCCGCAGATGTCCAAGGATTGGGGCGATTTCCTGCAATATACGCAGGACCGTCCCAAAGATGTATTCCTGCTCTACTTTAACGACTACAAGTACCTTGCGACATACAAGGATCCGCCTTACATGGCGGCCGCCCCGGGCAGCTGGGGCAACATAATCCCGCTTGGCTACTGGAATATGAACCTGCCCGGCATGCAGAAGGAGATGCGGATTCGGGGCATGCGGAACCCCATAAGGGACATTGTCAGGGATAACGTGTATGTGCTGGAAACGGACACGCTTCATCGATTCGACCGCTTTTATCGCGTTCACTACCACGATTCCGTTTCTATACGGACGGTGAAGGAGTTCGGGGATATGCGCCTGGTCAAGTACCGCCGCGAAGGGGGAGAGCCATGACGAAGTTCCCGAAGATTGGTTTTGGCCTTTTTGCCGCATTTGTCGCCTTTGCGGTCGTATTCTCGTACCTGATCAGTGCGCAGTACATAAAGACTGGCGATAAGCCCTGGCACATGCAGCCGTTTACGGATGCGGACTCGCTGACAGTGGAATATACGGGCAAGTATGAACTGTTAGACAAGAAATCGTTGCTGTCTCGCTTTGCCGATTCTTCGCGGGTTACGGTTGCCATTTTGGTGGATGCCTGGGGCGTTCCCTTTGACGAACATCTACTTGCAGAAGATTTCTCCATTTTCAAGGATTTGCCGCACAAGGAATATCTGCACTACAGGCTCGTGAACCGTACCCGCCATGCGGAATTTGCGGAACTGCGAATTCATAGAGATAGCACTAGCTCTCGCGATGGGATTTACCTGTTCGGGGGCGACTCGCTGGAATATGGGCGTAATCTGTATATTGATTCGCTTGGCTACGGCGTGCGACTGTTTTGCCAGAAGTGTCCCGACAGCGTGATGGCAACTATGCTCGATTCTGTGCTCGCGGCCGTGGAGGTCGATTCTGCATCCCTCGTGAAAAATATCGCCTGGACCACCCGGGATTCCCGCGACGGCGACCGTGCCAAGCTGCATGCCACCTTGCGGCTTATTGCCGAAGTGGCTCGCAAACATCCCGAAGTCCGCTTCATAGTGCAGGGGACTCACCGCCCCATCCTGGGCGACCCGAAAATCCGCCGCGAAAGCTTCGCCCACTGGGTTCCTGTTGTCATATTTTAGTATAATTTCCCAAAAAACTCGCTCATTTTTTAGCGAAAACCAACTAAAATTCGCTCATTTTTTAGAAAAGAATGTATATTTAAAGCATGTACCTGAAACGCAAACTAGATGATTTCTTGCTAGAATGGAAAAAATCCGCCGATAGGAAACCCCTGATTGTCAAAGGGGCCCGTCAGATAGGGAAGACGGAATCCATCAAGCATTTTGCTGCAAATTACGAGAATTTTGTCAACATAAACTTTGTGTTGGAGAAAAAGTACAAGACCATCTGCGAAGATGGCTACACCGTACAAGATGTCATCAGGAATATTTCTCGCATTGATTCAGAAAAGAAATTTGTACCAGGGAAAACTCTTATTCTTTTCGACGAGATTCAAGACTATCCTGAAATTGCGACATCGCTCAAGTCGTTCTGCATAGACCGTCAGTTCGATGTGATTTGCAGCGGCTCCATGCTGGGGATAAATTACAAGCGTATAGAGAGCAACAGTGTTGGCTACAAGTCGGAATTCCAGATGCAGTCGATGGATTTCGAGGAATTCCTGTGGGCCATGGGATATGGCTCGGATGTTGTCGGTGATCTTTTGTCGCACATGCGGTCGGTAACGCCATTTAACCAAACGGACATGAATGTTTTTGGTAGTCTGTTCATGGACTATTGTCTCCTTGGGGGAATGCCCGAAGTGGTGCGTTCTTTTGTCGAAAAGGGAACGTTCGAGGGAACGCTGGCGCTCCAGCGCGCACTCGTCGCCGACTACAAGGAAGATATCAAGAAATATGTTGAAGGCGTAGATAAGACCCGCGTACTGAACGTGTTCAATAACATCCCCGTGCAGTTGGCGAAAGAGAATAAGAAATTCCAGATATCCAAGGTGGCGAATGGAGCGAAGTTTAAGGACTACTGGGGATGCATAGAGTGGCTGTGCGATGCCGGAATGGTGAACGTTTGCCATTGCCTCCATACGCCGGAGCTCCCGCTGAAAGGCAACTACGAAGAATCTAAGTACAAGATTTACTTTAAGGATACCGGACTGCTTATCGCGAACCTCGATGACGAATCTCAGGAAGACCTTCGCGCCAATCGGAATATGAATGTGTATAAGGGTGCCCTTTACGAAAATATTGTTGCCGAGATTCTGAGCAAGCAGGGTTACGAGCTTTTCTACTATAAGAAAGAGAACTCCACGCTGGAGCAGGACTTTTTTGTGCGAACGAAAAAAACGCTCGTACCGGTCGAAGTCAAGGCGAAGGCTGGGACGGCAAAATCGCTGTCAACCCTTGTCAAGAGTGATGCGTACCCGGATATTACGACAGGGATCAAGTTTTCTGCGGGTAATGTCGGATTTCAGAACAACATCTACACGTTCCCTTACTTCTGTGCTTTTTTGTTGAAACGTTATCTTTCGGGAGTAGATTTCTAGTATTATGCCGATTCCCAAGATAATCCATTACTGCTGGCTGAGCGGCGGGCCCAAAATCCGCCACGAAATGTTGTTTAATTTAACGCCTGTTTCATATTGACAAATAGTATATAAAATTATATATTTTCTGCAAACATGAAAAATGCTGTGGAAAATACTCAAAAACTGGCAGATTTCGCCCCGAAGGTGGGCGGAGTATTTTCTCTGTTGGAACTTGGCGCCCTCTTCGACATATCGAACCAGCAGTCGCTCTGGATTGCGGCCAGACGGTTCGAAGCCGCGGGTCTCCTGAAGCGCTACTGCCGAGGAATTTACGTCGCTCGGGATTTTGATCCACAGGTCCTTTCTGCCAAGGTCCGTACGGATTCATACATATCGTTCGGGTCGGCGCTCGCTTATCACAGGCTCATCGGCACCGAAAGTCCGTTCTTGGTGAGCTGTGTCGTACCGTCGCGGGCGAGCGAGTTCGCTGGCGAAGTAAACCTCTCCTATGCAAGGATATCCAAGGAGCTGTATTTTGGCATGGTGCCGCTAGAAAACGGGGCGAAGATGGCTGATGCCGAGAAGGCGGTGCTGGACACGCTCTACTTTTACCAGCACAAGAAGGTATTCTATTTTAACGTGTTTCAGGATATCGATTTTGCGGCTCTTTCGAAGGAAAGGGTGGACATGTACCTGGAGCGATACGTGAATCCAAGATTCAGGGCTTTTGCAAGGAACACCATTTATGGAAAAGCTTGAAAACACGGAAGCGCTGCTCGCCTGGATTGTCGATTTTTTTGCGACGAATTTCGGGAATTCTGCGATATTGAAAGGTGGGATGGCCCTGCGATTAATGCATAGTCCGCGTTACACGAATGACGTTGACTATATATTCATTCCGTTTGACTCGAAAAAGGATGCGAAGGAGATTATTGAGCGGGCGTTGTTGAAGGTAGATGAATTGCAGTTTCGGTCATCAATGAATTCGAAGGCTTTGAGAATCCTGCTGACGTATGGCGGCCAGAGTGCGCAGATAGAGGTAAATGTCGAGAAAGAATGCCCGTCAATCCCTATGTCTTCGGCTTTGCTCAGCACGGCGTATGGGCGGCCGGCACGCATCCTGCGGATTATGGAACCGGGCGTATCTTTTGCCCATAAGATTGCTGCATGGAACGAATGCGAATTGATGCGCGACCTGTATGACATTTATCAGTACGAAAGTCTGTTCAAGGTCAAGCCCAGAATGGACATTTTGCAGATGCGGCTGAAAAAAGTGCGGTCATATAAGGGCGTTGTCGCCGCCCGAGATATGAATGAACTTGTAAACAAGTTAACACAAAGGGCTGAAATGCTAAATGATGGTAACTTGGCTGAATTGCAGCCGCTCTTGAGTGAAGAAGAACTCGCTGGGCTTGCTTTTCGAATGAGACCCGCCATATTGAACTTATGCGAGAAATTGTATTTTTAGCTTATGTCCATACCCAAGATTGTACATTACTGCTGGCTGAGCGGCGACCCTTATCCGGAGCTGGTCCAGCGCTGCATGCAGAGCTGGAAGGAAAAACTCCCGGATTACGAGTTCATGCTTTGGGACATGAACCGCTTCGACATCCATTCCGTACCTTGGGTGGAACAGGCCTGCGCGGCCAAAAAGTGGGCCTTTGCTGCCGACTACATCCGGCTATATGCGCTCTATAACTATGGTGGCATCTATCTGGACAGTGATGTGGAGGTGCTTAAGCCTTTCGACGATCTGTTGGGACGGCCATACTTCTTTGGGCGGGAACATACGCCTGACAGAATCGAAAACCAGGATTCCATCGAGGCCGCCACGATGGGGGCAGAAAAGGAACTCCCGTTACTGAAAAAGGTCATGGATTTTTATGAGGGCCATGAGTTTATCGACGCCGACGGCAATCTGGACACGACTACATTGCCGACTATCCTTGCCCGCAAGTTGAAGGGCGAAAACCTGGAAATATTGCCGATGGACTATTTTAGCCCCAAGAACACACGGACTCTTGAACTCCAGATTACGGGGAACACTTATAGCATCCACCATTTCAACGGATCGTGGCATTCCTTGGCGCAGCAGAAACACGTTGCATTGAGGACGAAACTCTGCAAGATTTTTGGAGAAAAAATAGGGGAAATATTTGCGACAATTGCTGCTGTATTTATTAATTTAAGGTATGAAGGTTTTTTTGTGACGATGAAAAAAATCACTAGTAAAAAGTGAATTCATACAAGGATGAAGTCAATCATGTTGAACGTCATTTACGATGCAAGTGTTGTAACGAACATCTTTTACAAAGATAGTAATCGTAGTGGCGTTTTTTTTGTCGCTTTTAATATCTTGAACGAATTGTCAAAAAGAAAGGATGTCAATCTATACCTGTATTTTTCTCCAGAAACATACGCAGACGGTGCTGAGTTAAAAAGAGTATATTATCCGAAATGTGGTTGTATTCAGAACTTGACGAAGAACGCTTTTCTCCGTAAAGTGTTTCAAAAATTCCGTACGCTTTATGCTTCGCATACGCAACAGTCCATACTCAAGTGCTTGTTTGCGATTCCTTTAGCATTCTGCATAATCGTATTCTCTTTGACAAACCACAATGATCGGCGGAAAGTAAAAAACTGTGACGTCTTTTTTTCACCTTTTTTTAAGATTCCCAAATTTCTGAGAAAATTTCAGAATGTCAAGAATTTTGTCATGATATATGATTTAATCCCTTTGATTTTTCCGAATTATTATAGAGGGCGAAAGCCTTTTGTTTCTATAGTGATGGAAAGTTCAAAAGCGGGGGATTCGTTCTTTTTTGATTCGCAGAGTGCAAAAAATGATGCGGTAAGATTTTTCCCGTCTATCGTAAAAGAGAATTCATCTGTGATCCCGTTAGCGGCCAATGATGCCTTTGTTCCCGTAGTCGATGAAGAAACAATTAATCGGATTAAAAGAAAATATGGCATTCCCGAAGGAAAAAAATATGTCTTTAGCCTTTGTTCTTTGGAACCTCGAAAAAATCTGATTCGTGCGGTAAAGACATTTTTGATTTTTTTGAAAAAAAATCATATTGATGATATCGTTTGGGTTATGGGAGGATCTGCGTGGGATTCTTTTACTGAGGCTTTAAAAAAAGAGGGATTGACATGGAATTCGGATGTTATTATTCGCGCTGGTTATGTTGATGATGAAGATTTGCCCGCCCTTTATAGCAATGCAGAATGGTTTGTCTATACTAGTCAATATGAGGGCTTTGGCTTGCCTCCTTTGGAAGCGATGCAGTGCGGCTGTCCGGTAATTACTAGCAGAGCGTCATCTTTGCCGGAGGTTGTTGGTGATGCGGGCATCATGGTTGATTGGGATAATGATGAACAGCACGTAGAAGCATATGAAAGATACTATTATGATGCGGCTCTACGAAAAGAAAATGGCCGCAAAGGCGTGGAACGTGCAAAAATGTTTTCTTGGAAAAAAACTGTTGATAAGTTGATGGAATGTTTCTATGAAGCCGATTAATTTGATATTTGATGCGACGGTTTTAACGAATTATTTTTATAAGAATGATAATCGTAGTGGTATTTTTTTTGCTGCGCTTAATATTCTTAATGAACTTTTAAAATGCGCAGATGTGAGCGTTTCCCTATATGTTGCTCCTGAAAAATATGCAGATGGATCGAGGCTAAAAGAAGAACTTTTCCCAAATGTGAATTTTATACAAGATTTTTCGAAGTATGGAATGTTGAAAAAAGTATATGTGAAATTAGAGAAGGCGTATGCATCTATATATGACCGTATCTGGCTTCGAAAAACAATTTCCGTCTGGATAATTCTATTAGATTTTTTGTTTAATATAATTGTTGGATTGAATAATAAAAAGTTAGAACCCTATGAGGTGTTCTTATCTCCAGTGTACAAAATACCAAATGGAGTAAGGAAATGTTCTACTATTAAACCGTACATTGTTCTGCATGATTGTATTCCTTTTCTTTTTCCTGAATACTACCCGCAAAGAACAAATGTTGTTAATGATGTAATGCGGACTTCTTTAAATAGCGATTATTTCTTTTGTAACTCCGGAGCAACGCGAAATGATTACAAAAAATTATTTTCCGTTGTGTCGAACGACAATTCATCCGTAATCTATTTGGCTGCTGATTCAAAATTTATACATAGAAGCAACAAAAATGAATTAGAACATATTCAAAAAAAATACAACATCCCGCAAGGCAAAAAATACGTGTTCAGCTTGTGTACATTGGAACCGAGAAAAAATTTGTTGCGTGCCGTAAAAAATTTCCTGTGTTTTTTAGAAAAGAATAAGGTTGATGATTTGGTTTGGGTTATGGGAGGCTCAGCTTGGGTTACGTTTATTGAAACTCTAAAAAAAGAGGGCGCAGTATGGAATCCGAGTGTAATTATTCGAGCCGGTTATGTAGATGATGAAGACTTGCCAGTGCTTTATAGTAATGCAGAGTGGTTTGTATATACTAGCCAATATGAAGGCTTTGGGTTGCCTCCGTTAGAGGCCATGCAGTGTGGTTGCCCAGTCATTACAAGTAATAATTCCTCTTTGCCAGAGGTTGTTGGTGATGCTGGAATTATGATAGACTGGGATAGTGACGAGCAGCATATTAAAGCGTACGAAAAATTATATTTTGACGAGGATTTGCGAAAAGACTACGGATGTAGGGCGCAAGAAAGAGCAAAAATATTCTCGTGGAAGAAAACGGTTGATAAAATAATTGGCGTGATGAAGGACCGAAATAGACATGCTTAATATCGTTTATGATGCATCGCAGCTGGTTGATGGAGAATGTAATAATGCATTCAGAAGGGGCATCTATTTTGTCTCGTTGAATATTTTGAAAGAGCTTTTAAAAAGATCTGACATGAACGTGTGCCTGTGGAGCTCTCCAAGCAAGTGTTTTTTGTTAAATGAATTGAAAAAGAGAAGCTTTCCCAACGCAATTTTTTATTATGAAAAGAATTTATTGACTCAGTTTGTTTCTGAAAAACTGACAGGGTTGAGGTCTTTTGCCTGGAAAATGGAAAGGCATTTCTTTATTCGAAAAATTCTGTGGTTGATAATTTTTTCTGGAGATTTTCTGGTTAATCGACTTTTTTCATTGAAGGCTGCTTTTTCTTCTCAGGCAAAAGGAGTCTTTTTTTCTCCGCAGGATGCTATACCAGGGTGTTTCCGAATGCAGAAAAATCTGCGTCGTTTTATTATCCTCTATGACGCGATTCCTTTCAAATTGGCAGGTTATAGTTGGCAGAAAGAAAAAGGTTGGTTTGCAAATCTTATCCGAAATATCAATCCGTCGGATTACTATTTTGCTATATCCAATGAAACAAAGAAAGATTTCTGCCATTTCTTTCCTCGGTTAAAAGCAAATCAAATCTGGGTTACATATTTGGCCGCAGAAGAAACGTTTAGGCCGGTTAAAGAAGCTTCGGCTTTGAATGATATTAAAGAAAAGTATAAATTGCCTCGAGAAAAAAAATACATCTTCAGTTTGTGCACGTTGGAACCTCGAAAAAATTTAATTCGTGCTGTAAGAACCTTTATTACATTTGTCAAGAAAAATAATATTCAAGATCTTGTGTGGGTAATGGGCGGGGGTCAATATGAAAATTTTTCAGAGCAGATAAAGAGAGGGGCTTTAAATCCTGAACTTTATGACCAATATATAGTATATGCTGGTTACGTTGATGACGAAGATCTCCCTGCACTATATAGCAATGCAGAATGGTTTGTTTTTACCAGCCAATATGAAGGGTTTGGCCTACCTCCGCTTGAAGCGATGCAATGTGGCTGCCCTGTAATTACAAGTAACAATTCCTCTTTGCCGGAAGTCGTTGGCGATGCCGGCCTTATGATTGACTGGGATAGCGACGAACAGCATGTAGAAGCATATGAAAAATATTACTTCGACAAAGATTTACGTGAAGAAAACCAGAGAAAAGGGTTGGAAAAAGCCAAAACATTCTCTTGGCAAAAGACCGTGGATGAGATGGTTATGGTTATGAGAAAATAAGTATATGCAAAAAAAGAAAAGGTTGGCTATGATAAACATAATTTTTGATGCAACAATTTTGCTGAATTGGAATAATAAGAGCTGCTTAAGAAGTGGTGTTTATTTTGTTGCAAAAAACATTTATGAAAGACTTCGAAATAACCCAAGTTTTAACATTTGTTTGTATTTTGATGTTGCTAACATGGATTATTTTCTTGCCAATTCTGCCGTGTTTGATGATCCCATCATCAATGATTTTGATAATTTGCTGTGGGGAATTAACAAAAAAATGTGGGCTCTACATAGGCGTTTTTTTGAACACTCGTTTTTGAGAAAACCTTTTGCGTTGGGAATTGTTGTTACGCAAAAAATTTTAAAAGCGATAAAACCTATTAATCAGAAGAAGGTCTTGGAATCACAGGTGTATTTCTCGCCTCTATATTCAGTGCCAAGAAAAATAAGAAAACAAAAACATTTGCATTGCTTTACAATGTTGTATGATGCCATTCCTTTTTTGATTCCTGAGGATTGTGGCGCCGCATGGACTAAGGAACTAAAAAAAATAGTTTATAGTGCAAAAAAGAATGACTTTTTTATTTGTGATTCGCACAATAGTTTTTTAGACTTTAATAAGATAAATCCGAATATTTCTTCTAAGAATACGTTTGTTGCTCACCTTGCTGCTGCAGATGAATTTCGTGAAGGGAAAAATGAAAATCTTCGCGATGAACTGTTAAAAAAATACGGGATTCCCAAAGAAAAAAAATTTGTTTTTTGTTTGAGTTCTGTATCGCCTCGAAAAAATTTCAATAGAATAATCAGAACATTCCTTGCGTTCGTAGAAACCAATCATGTTGACGATTTGGTTATTATTGTTAGTGGAGCGGGAAGTAAAGATGAACTTGTAAATTTGAAAGATCAGCAAGTTTATAAAAAGGAATGGATTGATGCGATAGTATATCCAACGGGTTATATTAGTGATGAAGAAAAAGTGATTTTGTATCAACATGCGGAATGGTTTGTATACACAAGTCGGTATGAGGGGTTCGGGCTTCCTCCTTTAGAAGCTATGCAGTGTGGCTGTCCTGTTGTTACAAGCAACAATTCGTCTTTGCCTGAGGTTGTGGGGGAAGCGGGCGTTATGATTGATTGGGACAGCGATGAACAGCATGTTGAAGCATATAAGTTGCTGTATGAAAACAAACAGTTTCGCGAAATGTTAAAAATGAAGGGCTTGCGACAGGCTGAAAAATTTGCTTGGGATAAAACTGTTTCGTTGATTGAGCAGGCTATTCAAAGTAAGATCAATCAAAATTGACTGGAACTATGTGATGTTTGTTGCTCGTATTAAGCCTTTTCTGAAAAAAGGTGGCATAAAAGTGTTGTCTATAAAACACAAAACAAAGCCATCGGATGGTGTGGTGAAATAATTCCAATCTTTGAAAATGGAATTAATATTCTCAAAGTGCTCGATTTTGTGGTATGTGCAACAAGCGACCTTTATTTTTCTTGTTTTGAAAAAATCAGAATTTCCTCTAATAACTAATTCTTCTGCACCTTCGATATCCATTTTTACAAAGAATGTTTCATTTTCCAAACCTTGAGTTGAGGAGCTTAAGGTTGTTGTGGTTTTTGAGTCTTTGTCTCCCACCCATTTACTAATAATTTTTACCTTATTTTTGTATGGCTCAAAAGTTGCTTTTAATGGGAGTTCCCATATTGGGTCGGATTCGTATAAAATGGTTTGCTTAATTTTTTCAATAGAATCGAGTGCGACCAAGCCCTCGGCGCATCCGATATCTAACAGAACGTCTCTTGGTTCTATTTTAAATTTGTTTGATTGGTATTGGTGAGGTGCTTTTGTCGTATACCCTCCTCCTACGATATTTTCTCGCTCAATGAAGTTTCGGTACTCTTTTTTTGCATCCTCAATACTCCAGTGCTTTGGGAAAAAAAGTTTTTTCCCGTTATGGAGTACATAGGGTAGCCCCTTTTTTCTGTCGTAATCCGCTTGTATTGCTTGCTCCATTTCTTTGGCTTGCGGATATGGAAACATTGGAAGATCCCGTTGTGTTTTTAGATATTGAATTTCTTCTGCATATTGCGCTGCTTCATCACTATTTATTTCAAAATAGTTGATGATGATATTCTTTCGGGCCTGATTGATTGATGTCCTGCAACGGCTAATTATGTCTTCTTGTATGTCGTATTTTCCGAGTAAGAAGAAATTGTTTTTGAAATTTTTTGCGATCGTCTTGATGTAATTAAAAAAACTCATTAAATACTCCTTTGTTGGATGCAGAAAAAGTGTTTTTACTGAAGATGAAGGAATTTTAAAATGGGGTAAATACGAACGCACATAAAACAGATGATTTTAGATAATTTTTTTGAAAAAATCTCTTTTTCCCAACTTTTTTTTACGGCTAGGTAATTTTTTTCAGAATCGAATTTTAATCGGTTTGTCTTTGCCCAGTCCAAATTGTTCAAAACGATAACATGTCTAAAATATAAAGAAACTATTTTCTTTTCTTTTAGATAATGGAAAATTTTACAATTTTCAATGGATGCTATTCCCGAAGAAACTTTTTTTCCCCACATAGCCGTGGTATTTCCACCGTGTCTGTTGTTGTAATTGAGAACTTTTGAACAAAAATAAACATCCCCAATAAGGCAAAATTCTATCCAAAAAAGCCAATCTCCGCTAGATTCAAAAGTTTGGTATGTTGTGGGTATCTGGGAGAGCGCGTCCTTTTTGAAAAGAACAGAACTCGCGTTTAAAATGAAGTTCGTATGAAACATTTTGTTGTGCAAAAGCCAATTGCCATCATATATTGAATCTTTTTGTATGTTTTTTTCTACTTCTATTTTAGATGGTGTGACAATATATGAATTTGAAAAGACAAGGTTGACTTTTTCGCGCTTAAGAATTTCGGTCGTTATTTTCAAAAAATTTAGCTCTGCCCAGTCGTCGCTTTCTGCGATCCAGATATAGTCGCCTTGAGCCAGCTCAAATCCTTTTGCCCATTGCTTAAAGGGTGAGCCGCTATTTTTTTTGTTGTAGACTATATGGGAAACTTGGGGTCTGCTTCTGTAGTCCTCAATGATTTCTTTGCTGTTGTCTGTACTGCAATCATCAAGAATGATGACCTCAAAATCCTGAAAGGTTTGGTTAAATATAGAATCCAGACGCCGTTGAAGGAACGGAGCATGGTTGTAATTGGGAACAATGACTGAAACAAGAGGCATAAAGGAATTTAGTTAAGTTATTTTCAATAAAATCTTTATTAACCAATAGGAATTTCTTATTATGAGAGTTACGATTTTCTTGATTCTTATTATAAATTTTCTATTTTGAGGATAAAGCGCAATGTATTTTTTTACAGCCGTTTCAATATTGAAATTGTCCAATGCATATTTTCTAAAAAATACGCCATCATTGATATCGTATTTTTTCATTTCATTTGCCAGCTTTTCGGCATTGAATTTTGTTTGAGCAAAGCGTCCTGAGCAATTAAAACAAACAGATTCTTTTATATTATTTGCGTTTAAATATCCATCTCCATAGTTTGACGAATAACTGCGAACGTCAAAAGATATGACGGGTCTTCCACATGCCATAGCATCATATGCTGATCGCCCTATTCCTACCACAAGATCAGATTGATTGATTTTTTCTTCTATTTCCCAATAATTTTCCTCAAATTTATTGACTTTTTCAAAGTGAGCTCCAATTAACGAACATGCATCGTGAACAATAGTATTCGCTTCGTCCGACTGACAGAGGGATAGTACATATTTTAGTTCATTGTTTATTGGTTTGTTTGGACGAAAACGATTGCAATCAATACCATTTTTTATGATTGTGCTGGAAAAACCTTTAGATTGTAGATAGTCAAAAACTTCTTGTGAAATAGACACTAGAGCATCGGCTTGGGTTGAAGGCTGTTCCAAATCCATTTTTGTACCATGACAAGTTTGGATGATAAAGCCCCTTTTATAAAGGTGATTTACAACATTGTTATGGTTTGCGATAATTAAATCGTAAAAAATATGTGAACGAAATTTCACTCCAAGCGATTCGATTTTTTTAGAGATTTCACCTAATTGAAAAGCGAAGTATTCAACATCATGTCCTTGCCTTAAAAGTTCCTGAACAAGAGCGTACGTATAACACTCTGTTCCTCCTGTATTTTGTAGATGGTTTGTAGCGACGAGAATCTGCATTATTTAATCTTCCAAAATCCATCTAAATACAGGGCTCCCAGGTGCGAAGATACGTTGGGGATTGAATCGGCTATGTTTATGAACGCTATACCTTCTTGATAATCATACCGGCATTCATTCTTTTTTACGAGAGTCGCGTCCAATCGGTATCGACCACCAGTTAGGTTAAGATGTGGCAATGTTAGTTCTATAGTTCGATTTGCATTTTTGAAATCATATGATTTCTTTTCAATTTGTCCAAAAAAGGTTGTTGCTCCCGCAATTCGTTCTTGGTTTGGACTGTACAAATAAATTCCAAGTCCTGTACTTTCATCGGTAAAATCGCATTTCTGTAATTTTATTTCAATTTGGATAGTTTCTCCTGATATGAAACTATTTGTTTCAAGACCTTGGTTGTTGCAGATTCTGATGGATTTTATTTTGTTCTTTGCTTCAGGAGGCAAATCAATTTTTTTCTCGTTATCTTTATGCCCAGATAATACATACTCGTTTACGATATCATCAACAAGACCTGTGTTGCGAATTATTCCATTTTCAAGCAATACTCCCGTTTTGCACAGGTTCTTCACCGCGCCCATATTATGGCTCACGAACAGCACGGTTCTGCCTTCGCCGCGGCTCACGTCCTGCATCTTGCCGATGGCCTTCTTCTGGAATTCGGCGTCGCCCACGGCGAGCACTTCGTCCACCACCAATATTTCGGGTTCCAGGTGCGCGGCGATGGCGAACCCGAGGCGCACCGTCATGCCGCTGCTGTAGCGCTTCACGGGGGTGTCCAGGTAGCGTTCGCAGCCGCTGAAGTCCACGATTTCGTCGAGTTTGCGGGTAATCTCGGCGCGGCTCATGCCCATGATGGCGCCGTTCATGTAGATGTTCTCGCGGCCGGTCATCTCGGGGTGGAATCCGGTGCCCACTTCGAGGAGGCTCGCGATGCGGCCCCGTGCGCGGATGGTGCCGGTGGTGGGTGCGGTCACGCGGCTCAGCAGCTTGAGGAGTGTGCTCTTGCCGGCGCCGTTACGCCCGATGATTCCCACGACGTCACCCTGTTCCACCTTGAAGTTGATGTCCTTCAGTGCCCACACGTATTCGCTTGCGCCCTTGTGCGCGCGGTCGTTCACTTCGCCCACCTTGAGGTAGGGGTCCTCGCGGCGCAGCACTTTGGTTTGCCAGAACCTGTTCAGGTCGTGGCTGAGCGTCCCGGTGCTCACTAGCCCCAGGCGGTACTGCTTGCTGATGTTCTCGAATTCGATGGCGATAGACATATCAAAAAAATAATATAGATAAAAAAAATGTGAACTGAACTGCATGAAAAAAGCTAAAATGCTAAATTAAATGGCAGGATGACGTCTTATTCGGTACATTTTGTTGTAGCACTGGTTCTTTCTTCAGCAATCCCTTTGATTTTCAGGAATCCACTGAAGAAACGCTTGATTGCGTTTTTGATCGCCCCTGTTATCCTGTATCTTCTTTTCTATAACTTTGATTATGGCTTATTGGGCGGTCCCGTTCCCTTCTTGATTTCCTATCTAGGAGCAGTTTTTTCTTCTTGTATTGCCCTACTTGCCGTTTCTTTGCATACCGTGCCGATGCGCTCGGAATCCGCTCACGCATCCAAGATTCAGTTTGTTCTGTCATTCGTTTTTGTGTACGTTTGTCTGTGTATTATTTTCGCCTTGCCGTGGGCTGTTGATATTTTCCCCTTGTCCAATGTGGAGGCGATTCTTTTTACCATTTTCTCGGGAACGAATGCAGGGGCGGAGAACTTCGTTGTGACGTCCCTTGTGCAGAAGGTTGTGGTCCCTGCTTCTGGAACATTTGCCTTTATTTTGGCTCTTCATGTCATATTGTTTTTTGTACAATCCCGGAAACAAGTATGTTATGAAGTTCGTCTGTGGAGGTTCAAGGTTGGCTTGAACCGGATGGCTTTGGTTGTTCTTGTCCCATACGCATGTATTCTTTTTCTTGTTGTTCCTGGAATCGTGTCAAGTGCTCCGTTCAGGGCTTTCTTCCAGCAACCTATAGATTCAAAGTTTTATCGGGAATACTATGTCCATCCTGATTCGGTGCAAATACAATCGCACGATGAGACGAGAAATCTGATTGTAATTTTCCTTGAATCGATGGAAACGAATTTTTCAAAGCATACCCCGGAGATTGCGGACCTAGAAAAGTCATCCCTCAATTTCGCACCAGGGGGAGAGAATGTGTCTGGAACCACGTGGACGATTGCCGGTATCACAGGAAAACTTTGCGGTATTCCGTTGAACATGCCTATGGGCATTGATGAACACCACGGAAAATTGCCTACATATCTCCCTTATGCGAAATGTCTGATGGATGTGCTTGCGGACAAGGGATATAACCAGCTCTATGCACAAGGCTCCAGCGGCGATTTTACGCAGAAGAGAACTTTCTGGACGGATCATGGGAATGTCGGTATTCACGATATTGAGTATTACAGGTCGGTGGGGAAGATTCCTGAGAAATACAATGTGTTCTGGGGCTTTGAAGATCGTAAACTATATGGGCTCGCTAAGGAGGAACTCGATAGCCTTGCTAGGCAAGGGAAACCCTTTGCTTTTTATATGCTGACTGTAGATACTCATCAGCCTTTTGGTTATTTGGATGATTCCTGTAAAATTGCATTGAAGAATATCGACTTTGAGGTGAAAGATGACAACCGCTACCCTGCGGCATTACGTTGTGCGTCGATGCAGCTCGCTTCGTTCGTAGAATGGATCAAACAACAGCCTTGGTCTAGCAATACAGTGATTTCTGTAATGGGGGACCATGCTACGCCAATGCTTTCGAATAAGGCGGGGGTGGCCCCATCGGATAGCGTGTATTGGACGAACTTCATTATCAATTCGGCTGTAGACGCGGGTGGGGAGAATCGTCGCGAAAGATCATATTCTTCGTTGGATATGTTCCCGACGTTGCTGGAGTCGATGGGCTTTGAATTGGATGGACGTTCTATCGGGCTTGGAAGATCGCTATATGCCGATAAGCCGACGTTGCTTGAAATATACGGCAAACCAGTATTAGATAGCCTTCTCCGCGAACGGAGCATTCAATACGACTATTTTATAATGGGAAAGTAGAAACGAAAAATACTCCGCAAACCTATTGACATCGCTACCACGCAGAATTATATTTGATGGTGTACTAATGTGCATTGCGTGCTCGCAAGAACCGATTAAACCCCGCAACCAGAAGCCCATTTGCAGGAAAATCGTGCAAGGCGAATGAAGCACAACCATGTTTACATGGTTTGTATTTCTGAGCCGTCGTCACGGACGCCCAAGGCGTCAAAGGAGCCGTAAATGAGC
>JAEERM010000050.1 GCA_016285835.1 Fibrobacter sp. | reverse complement strand
TACGCACGGAGGTGTTCTTGTGCTTGCCAATGACTTCACCGACCGGGTAATTGACGTTCGATTGTCCGAACAGGCCCATGATGGTCGCAATGTCCACATTGCGGTCAATCATCTTGTCCTTGTCGAGCTCGATGGAAATCTGGCGGGTCGTACCACCGAAGATGTCGACGCTAGCCACGCCGGAAACGGCCGTAAAGAGCGGTTCGATGTCGTCTTCGACCTTCTGACGAAGTTCGGTAGAGTTCAGCGGACCCGTAAACGAAATGGCCATGATGGCAGCACCGTTGATGTCCACCTTTGCGATAATCGGAGCCTGCACGGCGTCGGGGAAGTTCACCGACGCGAGGTCGATCTTGGAACGCACGTCGTTTGCTGCCACGTCCACGTTCACGCCCATGTTGAACATGGCGACGATGATGCCGTAGTTCTCAAGGCAGATGGACTGCACGTAGTCGATACCGTCCACCAGTTCTACCTGGTCTTCGAGCGGCTTGATAATCGTTGATTCGATTTCTTCAGGGTTTGCGCCCTGGTAGATGATGGTCGCGGTGACCACAGGGACGTCGAATTTCGGCATCAGGTCCACCACCATCATGGAATAGGTATAAAGACCGAACACCACCACGGTCAAAATGACCATGAGCATGGTTATCGGTTTATAGATACTGGCCTTAATCATTCAGCAAAATCTCCTATTCAACCACCAGCACCTTGTCGCCGTCGTTCATGCGGGACTGGCCTTCGACCATGACCGTTTCGCCGGAATTGATGCCTTCGAGAATCTGGACATCGTCCTGGGTCTGCACACCGAGCTTGACAATCTTGCGCTTGGCCTTGTTGTCTTCGGTGACGGTCCAGATGGCGTTGACTCCGTTACGGTAGACGACTGCTTCGAGCGGGACGATGACGCCTTCGACTTCGCGGGTATCGACCTCGGCGGTCACGTACATGCCCGGGAGGAGATTCCTGTCTTTGTTGTTGAAGGTGACTTCGACCGGGAAGAAGCGGGTCTGCGGGTTGGCTGCTAGCGGAACGAGAGAGACTTGGCCTTCGATCTTGTTGCCGTTCAAGGTGACCGTTGCCGTGGTGCCCTTCTTGAAGTAGCCGATGTCCTGGCTGGTGACGTTCAGCTTGAGGATGACTTGGTCGAGTTTGGCAATGGTGCAGAAGACTCCGCCAACACCCGGGGCCTGGCCGACCTGGTAGTTGAGCTCGGTAACGACGCCTGCTTCGGGGGCAAGAATCAATGTTGCACGGCGGGCAGTTTCGAGGTTCATCTTGGCAATTTTCAGCCCAGACTCTGCCTGTTCGAGGTCCTGCTGGCTGGTGCCTCCCTTTTCATAGAGTTCGCGGAGGCGGGCCGTGGACTTTTCTTGCAGGGCAACCTGTTCCTGGGCTTGCTGGTAGCTAGTGTTGTCGCCCGTGAAGAGGTATTCGGCGAGAATTTGGTCTTTCTTGACTACGCTGCCGACGGCAATGTAGACCTTGGCGAGGGGGTCGCCCAACTTAGAAATGGCCTTGTTTTCTTGCATGCCTTCGATACTTCCGCTGAACTTGCGGATGTCGTTGAGCTTTGCGACTCCGGCCTTCACGACGCGGGCGGGCTTGCCCTTTTCTTTCTGGATTTCTTCAATGGTCGTGGGCTTCTGCTTCTGGCTTTCGTCTTTCTTGTCGAAAGTTTCGCAGCCTGCGAGGAGAAGCGAAATAGCACTGAGGGTAACGATGGATTTGATGATGTTGTTCATGTTCTTCTTCCTCTTAATATTCTCCGGTGGCCTGCAGTAAGGCGTTATAGGCGTTGTTCCAGTTCAGGACCGCTTCCATGTAGTTGAGCTTCGCGTTGCGGAGCTTCATCGTGGCTTCGAGCAGGTTAATCTGCGTTTCCTTGCCCAAGGTGTAGGAGGCTTCCGTCAGTTCCTGGTTCCTCTGGGCGAGTTCCACGGAACGTTTCTTGATGCCGAGCTGCTGTTCCGCATCGTTCAGGTCGTTCATGCAGGATTCGATTTGCAGGCGGAATCCGCGCTCGGCCGATTCCTTCTGGATTTGGGTGGAGCGCAGGCTGGATTTTGCCTGGGTGACCTTTTCGCGGGTCTGCATACCGTTAAACAGGTTCATTGTCGCGTTCAGGGTGATGTACTTGTTGATGTTCTTGTCCCAGTCCGGGGCGTCCCAGTCCTTGATGGTATTCTGGTTGTTGGCGTACTTGAGGCCGCCAATCAAGACAACATTGGGGCGGTAGCCGCTTTTTTCCAAGTCGATCGTTTTGGATTGGATCTTTTCGCTTTCTTCCAGCTGGGCGAGTTCCTTGCGGCGCTTCTTGACGTTGGCCATGGATGTGTCCGGCAGGGGAAGATTCTCTTCGGGGCTCCTGAGAGTGCCCTTGAACTGCACATCGGCTTCGAAGGGAAGTCCCATGGTCAAGAGCAGGTTGTTGCGGGCAACAACTCGGGTCTTGTTGTTTTTTTCAAGGGAGGACTTGAGTTCGTCGAGCTGGAGCTGCGCGCGGATGACGTCCAGTTCCGTGCCGAGGCCGCTCTTCTGGTTGTTTACGGCCAAATCGACGTGGCTCTGGGTCAGTTTGATGCTCTCTTCGAGGATGACAATCGAGGAATCCATGAAGATGAGCTGGTTGAATGCCTTTTCCACGTTGTAGCGGACTTCTGCCTTTTTGTTTTCGAGGGATATTTCGCTTACACGCTTCGCTGATTTTGCGATATCAATTCCGGTTCCTACCTTGCCGCCGGAGTAGAGAATCTGGGTGGCTGTCAAGCCGACACTTGATTGCCAGCGGTATCCCTGCGCCTTCATGCTGTTTGCGACTCTGTTGATTGCTCCGAACGCCATGTTGTCCCATGGGGAGGGGTCATCGTAGCCCTTCTCCTTACCCGTTGCAATCATATCGCTCACCATAGATTGGTCGTTCATGTCAACGTCGTCTAGACCGAAAATGCGGGTCACTGTGGCGTTCAAGTCGATGACCGGGTATGCGGCGCCGTAGCCGCCTTCTACCTTGGATGTTGTTGAGACTAAATCTTCTTTGGCGGACTGGATTTCCGTTGATTTTTCGAGAGCTATTTTCACAGCATCTTCGCGGGTGTAGACCGTTCCTGCCCAAGAGGGGGCGATGAGGCCTATCGCGATAGCTGGAAGGATTACGTATTTCCTTGGCATTCCTGCTCCTAATATAACTAATTATAATAATGCGCCAAATTTACTAAAAAAACGCCCCTTTTTTAAGGGCGTTTTTGCGGAATAATGGATAAAATGCCGTTTTTGACGGACAAATGGAGGAATTACATGAGTCCGGGAATCTTCATCCCGCCGGTGATGTCGCTCAGGCTGGACTGTGCCGCGTCATCCTTTTTCTTGACGGCGGAGTTCACGGCGGCCATGACGAGGTCTTCCAGGGCTTCCACGTCGTCCTTGTCGACTGCATCCGGGTTGATTTTAATCATGGTAATGACCCCCTTGCCGTTCATGGCCACTTTCACCATTCCGCCGCCGGCTTCGGCTTCGAAACTCTGGGCCTTGAGGTCGCTTTGTGCCTTCAACATCTTGTTCTGCATTTTCTGAAGGTCTTTCAACATTTTGCTCATGTCCATAGGGGACTCCTTATCTGTTTTTATAATCTGGGTGAAAACTTAAAAAATTTTGTGCGCATCATGCCATGCTAGTTGTCCTGTTCCATGTATTCGTCGGCCTGGACTGGGGCCATGCCGGCCAGCTTGCGCGAATAGACGAGCTCTGCGGCGAACAGTTCCTTGAGGCGGGCGAGGGACGGGTCCTTCTGGAGGTCGAGCTCGAAGGGGCTCATCTTGGCTGCCAGCCGCTGCTGCAGTTCTGTCTCGGTGTAGGCTCGCGTCTTGACGCCCAGCGTTATGCCGGTTTGCAGCAGGTCTTCCAGTTTGTTTTGCAGGCGCTGGATGTATTCCGGGTGCTCCATGAACTGCTTGTAGCCCCAGGAGGTCGGTTGTGCCGTATCGCCAATGAATACAAGTGATAGCGGGAATGGCGTGGCCTGAAGTTCGCCTGCTTCGAGGACGGTGCCGTTCAGTGCTGCCGAAAATACGAGGTCCCCGTCGTCGGCGAAGGAAGAAAGGATCGAGGGCCAGGCCGCCGTGATTTCATAACGGGAATAAGTCCCGTTTCCACCATCCCGAAGACTTGCGAAGGGGTCACTGTAAGACGCCTTGGCCTGTTCCTGGGCGTCTATCATGGCGGAGACTTCAGTTACTTTTTTTTTTAACGCCTCGGAATCGGCATTTTTGGGGTCGTTTATCGCTGCAAGCGCCCTGCGGAGGTCCGTGAGTCGGTCGAGCCAGGCCATTCGTGCGAAGGTGGTCTCGACGAGGAGCCGCGGGTTCGTACTGTAGCGCAGCGTGCCCTGCAAATCGATGAGCATTTTGCTGATGCGGAGCAGGTCCCCGTTCGAAAGTTCGGGAGCCGTCGACTTGTATTTAGAATAAACTTCGTCCGAGATGTTCAGCGCGTCGGCGGTAAATGCGTCGAGGCGGCTGTAAATCAGGTTGCGCAGGAACTTGCCGAAACCATCAAGGAGCGGGGTAAACTCGATACCAATCTTGACCGCTTCGTCGACCATCTTGAAGCAACCCTTGAGGTCGTGGGCGGCAATAGACTGGATCAGGGCGAAAAAGAGCTCTACGGGCGGGATGCCGAGGATGGAACGCACCGATTCGGCGGTCATCTCGTTGCCGGTAAAGGCGTAGGCCTGGTCAAAGTAGGTAAGACCGTCACGCATGGACCCGTCGGCTTTCTCGGCAAAGATGTCGAGGGCCTCGTCGGAGGCGTTGATGCCTTCTTGCTCGCAGATGAAGCGCAGGCGGCTGCGGATCTGGTCAATGGTGAGGCGCTTGAAGTCAAAACGCTGTACACGGCTCAAAATAGTCTGCGGAACCTTGTTGACTTCGGTCGTCGCGAAGATGAAAATCACATGCGGAGGAGGTTCTTCGAGCGTCTTGAGGAGGGCGTTGAAGGCCCCCGTCGAGAGCATGTGGACTTCGTCGATGATGAAAATCTTGTATTTGCCAATGACAGGCGGGTACTGGACGCGTTCAATCACGTCGCGGATATTGTCGACGCTCGTGTTGGACGCCGCGTCGATTTCATAGACGTCCATCGGGTTGCCGCCCGAGATGTCTTTGCAGCTTTCGCACTCGCCACACGGGTGGAGCGGGTCGCCGCCCTTGCAGTTGAGGGTACGTGCGAGAATACGGGCCGAGGTGGTCTTGCCTACACCGCGGGTGCCGGTAAACAGGAACGCATGGTGGAGACGTCCTCCCTCGATTGCGTTCTGGAGCGTTTTAGCGATATGCTCCTGACCGACCATGTCGGAGAAAGATTGTGGGCGCCACTTTCGCGCCATTGCTACGTATGCCATGCTGGGCAATATAGTAAAATAGTAGGAAGTGGGAAGTAGACAGTAGACAGTGGTTAGTGGTTGGTGGTTAGGGGCTATGAGGTCGCTACGCTCTGAGGTCGGTCGCCGAAGGCTCCCTTTGAGGTATGAGGTAAGGTAGGAAGTAGGTAGTAGGCAGTAGACAGTAGACAGTAGGAAGTGGTTAGGGGCTAGGATCTACCTTTGACCACTTAGTGCTTTAGCACTTATGTGGGCATGGCCACCTTTAGGTGGTGGGCTAGGGAGAAATATCACGGCTTTGCCGTCTTATATTGACGCACGAAGTGCGTGAATCTTTTCACTAGCCGCTAGTCTCTATTCTCTAGTCTCTCGAATACTCACACCTCATCGCTCACTGCTCACTGCTTGATCCTTTTTTCTTATATTTCAAATCATAACTACGAGGTCTACGATGAATCCGAACATGGCTCTATTGATTCTCTCCTGGCAGGTGGCTTGCCTTTATCACGAAAACGAGACAGACAAACTTCTGCCCGGTTCCGCTTCGGCAACGCAGGCCGAAAGCGATGCTTTGGATAAAATCCATGACGAACTGACCCCGGATGTGTCTTGGGACGATTTTAATGATACTTATGCCCGTTTTTCGTCGGCAAAAGATCGCACTGGCGCCTGTATCGAAGCCTTGAAGAACGAATCAGGCGAATTCAGGAGTAAGGTCCTGGAATCCATGCTCAAGATAGCGGACGCCTCCCGTGAAGATGACAATAAGACGAATGTATCTCCCGAGGAGATGGACTTTATCCAGCAGATAAGGGAAGCGCTGGAGTAGCGAAGAGGTCGGCGTAAACGCCTCTGAGGTCGCTTCTACTCATAGAGCATAACTCAACTAAAGAACTAAAGTTCTTAGTTTCGTATAGCTTTGAGCTGTGAGGCCGCACACGTTGTGTGCTATGAGTATCTAAATAATGAGAGCCCCTGTAAGGGGCTCTTTTTGTATCTCACAGCATTCCGAAGGAATGCGCGCTCATTGCTCATAGCTCAAAGGGCCGTGAGGCCCGAGCTCACACCTATCTCAGCACGATGTCGCCGTTGGCGACGAGCTTGTCACGCAGCTTGTTGTGTGCCTTGTTGACTTCGTCGTCGGTAAGCGTGCGGTCCATGGCCTGGTAGGTGAGGCTGTAGACCATGTTCTTCTTGCCGGCTTCGATCTTGTCGCCTTCGTAGATGCTCTTGAGGACAATCTTCGCGAGGTTCTTCGGGTTGAGCCCCTTGATGCGTGCGATGATGTCTTCGTGGGTCATGGACTTCGCGACTTCGAGCGAGATGTCGCGGGTAGAAGGCACCTGGCGGCTGAAGGCTTCGAACACGATCTTCTTGTGGGTGGCGTGTTCCATCTTGTCCATGTCGAGTTCCATCACGTAGGTGGTGTAGCTGATGTCGTTAGCAGCCATCACGGAGGGGTGGAGTTCGCCCATGGTGCCGAGCACCACGCCGTCGGCGAGGATTTCGGTCTGCTTGCCCGGGTGCAGGAAGATTTCAGGCTTGGCCGGCACGCGGAATTCCACAACGAGGCCAACGCGCTTGAGGAAGCTCTGCACGAATCCCTTGAAGGCGGCAAAGTCAATCTGGGCGGGCTTGTCGTTGAGCGGGTTTGTATCGAAGTTGCCTGCAATCGTGAGGGCGACGAGGTTCGATTCGTCGAAGCCTGGATCGCGGACGTCCTTGCGGTCGCGCTTGAACTGGCCCTTGGCCACTTCGAACAGGCGCACGGAACCCGGACGGTTCTTTTCGTTCTCGGCAACGGCCTTGAGGAGGTTGGGGAGGAGCGAAGTCGGAACGACACCGAGTTCATCGGAAAGCGGGTTGAGGAGTGCTGCGGGCTTGCTGCGGCGATCGTCGCTTTCGGGGCCAAAGAGGGCCTCGGTGCGTGCCTTGCTCGTGAAGCGCAGGCTCAAGCATTCATGCAGACCCATTGCGGAGAGCGTCTTGCGGATCTTCCTGTTCAGAACTTCAATCGGCGGGAGCTCGTTCGGCTGCATCTTGAAGGAGGGCAGCGTGTACGGGATGTTGTCGAACCCGACGAGGCGGGCGACTTCTTCGATGAGGTCCACTTCGCGTTCGAGGTCGGGGCGGAAACTCGGAATCTTGAACGTGATGGAGTTCGCCGTCTTGGAAACGACTTCAAGGGCGATGCCCGTGAGGAACTTTTCGACCTGGTCCATTTCCAGTTTCATGCCGATAACGCGTTCGGCCTGGGCGATACGGAGCGAAACGACGTTGTTCTCTTTCTTGTGGTCGTCGCCAGTGTATTCGACGGAGCCCTTGAGGATGCGGCCACCTGCGACTTCCTGGATGAGGGCGCAGGCGTACTTGCTGTATTCGTCCTGTGTGGCAAAGTCAATTTCGCGTTCAAAGCGGTAGCTGGAATCGGTCGAGATGCAGAGGCGCTTGGCCTGCTTGCGGATAACGGTCGGATTGAACCATGCGCTCTCGAGGAACACGTTCTTGGTGGCATCGATGATTTCGGATTCGACGCCGCCCATCACTCCGGCAACGCAGGCCGGACGGTCGCCGTCGCAAATCACGAGGTCGCTTTCCAGCAGTTCGTGAGCGGTGTGGTCGATGGTTTCAATCTTTTCGCCCTTCACGGCGCGGCGGACCTTGATCTTGTTGCCGTGCAACTGGTCCATGTCAAAACTGTGGAGCGGCTGGCCAACGTCCATCAGAATGAAGTTCGTGATGTCGACGACGTTGTTGATGCTGTTCATGCCCACAGCATGCAAAAGCTTTGCGAGCCATGCCGGAGACTTGTCGACCTTCACGTCCTTGATGACGCGGCCCACGTAGCGGGAGCATCCGCAGCCGGGAACCACTTCGAGGCTCACGGCGGAGCTCGCGGCTTCGGCATCCTCGTTCAAGGTGTAGGTGAGCGGCTTGAGCGGGCGGTTGAACTTCGCGGCGAGTTCGCGGGCGACGCCGCGGTGGCTGAGGGCGTCCGGACGGTTCGGGGTGACGTTCAGTTCATAGCAGACGTCGTACATGCCGAGGCTCACGAACGGAGTGCCGGCCGGAATGCTGTCGTCCAGGACCATGATGCCGGCGTGGTCGTCGCTGAGGCCGATTTCGTCTTCGGCGCAAATCATGCCGAAGCTTTCGACGCCGCGGATCTTGGACTTCTTCATCTTGAGGGTGCCGCCATCGGGGAGCGGGAGTTCAGCGCCAATCGGGGCGAGAACCACGGTCTGGCCTGCGGCCACGTTCGGGGCGCCGCACACGACCTGGAGCGTTTCCTTGCCGTCGTTCACGGTGGTGATGTGCAGGTGGTCGCTGTCCGGGTGGGCTTCGCAGGTGAGAACCTTCGCTACAACGAGCTTCTCGTAGACCTTGCCCGGTTCCTCGGTGCCTTCGACTTCGAGGCCAATAGAGGTGAGCGCCTTTGCAACTTCTTCCGCATTTTCCGGAAGATCAACGTGACGTCTGAGCCAATTCAAAGAAACTTTCATTTTTCAATCCTTTTTGGGCGTATCTACGCCGTATTTTCAAATTCCGCGGGAAATTTAGAAAAATTTTGAGTTCGTCGCTTATTCTTTTGGCTGTTCTGGGGGTGTGATTTCTGCGGAATTTTCGGGTATCACGTTGGTTTCGGGTTCTTTAGGAACGGCATATTCGTCTGGATTGAAAATGATGTCGAAGAATATGATGCTGCTTGTGGCGATAATGGGGAGAATCCACAGGAAGCCGATTCCCAGTGTAAGAACACCTAGCATGCACCAAAGCGTAATATGAACCATGAAACCGAGAAATTTAAAATTGTATTTGGAAACTTTGCGATAGGTCTGCTTGATTAATTCGATGGGGCCGGTTGTGTCGTCTATTGCCATCTTGTAGACTAGGCCCATCCAGGTGGGGAAAAACTTGTAGCCGACAATGCAGAGTACAACTAACATGGTGATTCCTAATGTTAGGATTGGATACGGATTGGTTTCAACCGGGTCGCTGTACAAAAGGTATAGACTCATCGGAAGGGACGTAAGCAGGTTCATTACCAACGAGCAGATAAATAGGATGATTAGGTTGCGAGGAAGTTTTTTGAAACCGGCAAATAATCTGCGAAACGAGGTTGTCCGTTGCTTGTAGATATCGTAGAAATAGGCGTAAAAGCCTATTCCGAATAGGTAGATTATGACTGATTGCGCTATACCGGATAATTGGTCGATGATAGTATTCTCAAGAGAGATTACATTGGGTTCCTTGAAATTTACAAGGATAAAATAGATGGCGAAGACGATGGCAATCCCAATCAAGTTTCCTATGACTGTTATGCCTGCCGCTCTAAGACGGTATCCCTTAAGCGATTTCCGTCCCATCTCCATGATTTTAGAATTACTGATCATTGGCTGCTTCCTATAAAGGCGTTAGTTTTATAAAAAAGACAATAGCATTATTTTTTCGTATCGTCAAGCCGAGTTTATTATTAGGGCGTTTTTTCGGAAAAGGCTTTTACAAAAAAAGTCCCGCAGCGGGAAGGCTGTGGGACTTTTTTGAAATTACAAGAATGCGAATTAGTAAATCGCGATGACAGTAGAATCGTTCGCTGGGTAACAGACTCCAGTAGAGCGGTTCTCCTCCGCAGTGGTATTGGTGTAATCTGTCAGTTCCTTGACGGTAATCTTCTTGTTTTCGTTCATGTCTGCATAACGGCTTGTTTCGGTAAATACAGTGCCGTTGCCGGAACAGATGATTCCCAAGCCGAGGCACCATTTTGCTGCAACAGGGCTAATGGTGCTGTTGCCTGCGGTATTTTCAGATGCCTGGCAGGAACAGACGACCGAGAATCCTGGGGCGGCCATCGCGCCGGCCTTGGCTTTGGTTGCTGGGAAGAATACGTTCTTGATTTGAGTGTTGATATCCTTTGTAGCACGGGTAATCTCTGCCTTTGTACGCTTGACTGCCGATGCTTTCAATGGAAGTGCTCTGGTAGTTGCCTGGATTGCGGCACCCGAATGGCAGGCAAATATGAGAGCAATCTTTTTGCAGGAAACGGTATTGAGAAGATCGCGGTATTCTTCGTAGGTTACAAGATTGTGTTGGGGACCGTCAATATAGATTCCTCGAGTAGAACCATGCGATCCAGACCATACAATGGCAATGTCGTTGGGACCGAGATCGCCAAAGAATGTCCTAATTTTGGTTTGAATGTCGGCTTTTGTTGCATCCACAAGGACATCGGTCTCAATTCCGTTGTACTCGAATGCGCGCTTTGTTGCGTATGCGTCGTCGCTAGTCATGTCGTTCCAAGAGGATTGGGTCCGGCTGATGGCGAGACAGAGTGCCTTTCTCTTCTGATAGGTGCAGAAGACCACTTTGGATACAGTCTTGTTCTTGGTCTTGATGGTGTATCTATAAATCTTGAAACTGCTGACCGTAAAGTCCTGGAAGTCGTATCTGGAAGCCTTGCCATCCTTGACTTCTACGATGGTTGTTTCCTTGGCAGGAGTAAACAGGGCAATTTTGTCTCCATTGATGCTTGCGCAAAGTTCCCTCAATTCGGCGAGCGTGTCGGCATCCGGGAAATCTCTAATAGTGTTTATCGGGAGGAAAGAAGAATTCTTTTCCTTGATAGTGACTTTACCCTTCTTCTGAAGAAGGGTTGCGAGAGAAAGTTCGGTTCGGGTAATCTTGAAAGATACGGCTTTCCGTGCGGCGTTAATGAATTTTGCTGTTATTTGGGCGAAGGGCCTGTTTCCGCAGGTTACTTCGAAATCAGTGAGCAACGCAGGAAGGGGAAGAATTTTTGCTTTTGTAGCTTTCTTTTTAGCCATTTTTCATTTCCTTTTATGGGTTAAGTTGTTGGGGGTTGATTTACTGACTTCTAAATAACATTTTTCTTACGAGAATGTTACGAAAAATTTGTAAATTTGTATATACAAATAGACGTTGTTGAAAAAATAATGTTATTTTGCATGATGTTCCGCTTTGTATAAAAAACGGAGTTATGATAAATTTGTCGTTATTTTTTAATAACGTTAATAGCAAATTTCCTTATAGACGCTCTTCTTGTCCCGGATTGTGTGGGTTGTGTCGACAACTGTTCCTGTGGCGGAGAATGTTTTGCTGTCGCATTGGGCGTCTAGGTCTTTGCCTTCGATTAACATCATCGTGAAATAGAAGATGGCTACAGCCTGTTCACAGCTATCGGCATCACTGTATTGCCCTTCGAATTCCATTTTTATTTCCATCGCGGTTTTGCTGAATGTGATATACGACATGGATGTGGAAATCGAATCAATATCTTCGATGGTCCATACGGAATCGTCGACGGAAAAATCGCAGTCTCTTTTTTCTCCGGTGAACTCGAAACCGGATCGTGTTATTTTAGCCGTGTCGATGACAAAGCCACCGTTATCATCGAAGTCATCATCCCAATCGGAAGATTTTGAACTCGAAGATTTTTTAGTTTGGTTGTCTTTTGAAGAATTGTCCTGGTTCTTTTTCTTGGAGGAAGACGAGGAATATAATGCTTCGTCATCGTCGTCTTGGGAGGGCGCTTCCACGGTTTGCGAACATGCAAAAAGGCATTGCACCGAAATCACGACGGTTGCGAAATAAGCGATTTTATGCATGGTGTCCCTCCCTTTTTCTCTGGTTTCGTTTTAAATCTATATAAAATTTGAAAAATTTTTATAGTTTAGAAGAAAAGGTTGGGCTTCTAGTTGCTTTTTATTCATAGAAATGTGTTCTTTCTGTTGCTTTTCCTGGCTCTGGTCGGTTGCGCGGGGCAGGATAAAACCGCGCCTATGCGGAATGGTGCCGCCAGGAACTATTATCCGGACAGTACGCTGGAAATCGAAGTCGTGTACAAGAACGATGTGCGCACGAGCATAAGGCATTTTTATCCGTCGGGCAAGTTGCATACCGAGGTCGATTCTGCCGGGAACTACCGCCAGTACTTTGAAAATGGGACTCTCGCGATGGAATTCACCGAAAAAGACGGCAAGAAAATCGGTGACGAGAAGATTTACTATTCCAACGGAAAACCGAAATCTATACTCAAGTACAAGGATGGCGTGTGTTACAATCGGGACGATTATCACAACAATGGATCGATTGCGTCTGCGTGCAAGATTGTGAGAGAACCCGAGCGTCGCGAGATTTGCCAGACATTTTATAAGTCAGGCAAGCCGAAGACGGTGACTGATGACGATGGACATTATACGGATTATTACGAAAGCGGAAAAGTTAAACGGGATTTTGTCTATCGTGGCGATACTTTAATCGAAGAACGCAAATATTATGAGACTGGAACTCCGGAACGAATTATGAGATACAATGGCGTTCGTATTAAGGGTTGTGTGGGACATTGCAATTTGTCGGAGGATATTTCATACTATGCGAATGGAAAGATGCAGGACTCCTGCTTTATGGATAAACCGATTGACTGGGATGGAAAATCTGGACGGGGAATAGTCCGAGTTTGCAAGAAATTTTATGAGAATGGAAATCTCAGTGAGGAACCTGTTTACCGGAACGCAAAACTGGTTGAAAAGAAAAAATATTATTTGTTGGGTGAGCTAAAGGAACATGAATTCTTCGGTGAAAAAGGGCTTGTAGAAAAGAAAGAGTATTATCCGTCGGGAACATTGTACAAATATGTCGTCTACGAAGATGGCCGTTCGTATAAGCAATTTTCGCAAGTCTCCTATTACAAAAACGGGCTGGTTAGGGATTCTTGTTTTAATGTTGATTCTAGCTATAAGAAATCTTTTGGCGGTAATGTGTGTAATTATTTTAGTCATGAAGGCATCCCTCGCGAGCTTTATGTTGAGAAAGAAGGATCCTTGTTGAAACAAACTTTTTATGATGACGGAAAATTGGAATCATCGGATGTTTATGGGGCGGTAGGGAAGCTTGCCTATACGAGATATTTCGAAGATGGTTCCGTGAGGGATTCCTGCTTTCTTCTGCGTCGGGGAGGTGAATATCGTGATGTTTGTAAGAAGTATGGGAAGGCCCGGTCTTTGTCCTTGTTGCAAACTTTAAAGGGCGACACTATTTATGAAAAAAGATATCTCGAAGAAAAATTGATGTCCGAGTGCGCTATCGTATGGAACGGTTCACATGACGAAGAAAGTGCTTGTAAGTCTTATAATCGGGATGGCTCTTTAAGGGACTCGACCATAAACAAAAGCAAAAAGGATTTTATTTTTCGCCAATATTTCCGCTGTGACGAAAAAGGAAAGTGTGTTCGTGCTTTTGAAGAAAAACATTTCATTAAGGAAGATGGAAGATATGGTGATGGTTATTCGGCTAGCTATTACATGAACGGCTTTTTGCGAGATTCTAGTTATACGTTCTATCAAGGCAATGATCGCCATCGAATTAACATGAATTATACTGAGAATGGAATTTTAAAGGACTCAGTTGCGCTTATTGAAAAAAATGATTGTGATGTCGGAAAATATTTTTATTGCGATAATGAGGGTGAATTCATTCGCTATAAGGAGGAAGAATCTTGCGGTGAAAATCGTCGTATGCAGACAATCAAGCGAAAGAGTTGCAGGGTAGATAAGGGTAAATTGGTCGATTGTCAGGAAGAACAATTGCAGGGGGCGGAAAATGAAGAACTCTAACCTCTTGTTTTTGCTGCTTTTGATGGCCTTTACAATGTTGCATATCGGTTGCTCTGGAAATGCGAAGGAAAAATGGACTGTAGACGAGAATGATGTGAAAATTCGCATGAGTAAACATGCAGATGGTTCGGTGTGCAGATCTGTCTCTATTATGAAGGATCATGGTGGCATTATGACGTGCAGGGATTCTAGCGGGATGCTCACGCAAATGCGGGATGCTTTTTATGCTGTGCCTTGGGAACGTGTTATTGAATATTATCCGAATGGAAAAATCAAGTCGGAACTGTTTTATGAATCGATGTCTACGCAGCCTGCTTATCAAAAGACTTTCTTTGAAAATGGCAATTTAAAGTCAATCAATGACTCGGCTGGCATAAGAATCTTTGACGAAAAAGGGAATTTGATGTTCCTCAAAGATTCGCTGGGCGAAAGAACCTTTGACGAAAATGGTCGCCTGCTTAAAGCCGATACGGTGGCGCAAAATTGGCGGGTTAATTATCAAGTCGACCAGGATGGTCGTTTTTCTGTGAGTAAGCGCTCGCTTGATGGAGATTCTTCTTATTGGGCGAGATATACTTCGGACAGCATTCTGGTTTCCGAAGAAATCCGTTCGTCTAAAGGGAAACTGAGCAAAGAGTACGATTCGACGGGTATACTTTATTATTCGAAATTTGTTGGCGATAGCGAAAGTGTCGAGACCGATTATTATCCCGATGGCAAAATATGGATGAATAAGGTTGTTCAGACAAGAGAGTCCGAATGGGAGCCAAATCGTGTATCGTTCTTGGTGGAATTTAAGGAATATGCTGAAAATGGAGTGGCTCTCCGCGAATACGAGTTGCCCGAGGCGAATCCGGCTTCGAAACCGGTATGCCGTTTCCGTAATGCTGCGGGTGATTCAATCGCTGTTCCTGAACCGCGACAAAAATATCCCTACAGTTTGCAAAACGGCTACAGCGTTAGGTCGCATTATGCGTTTGTCGATAGCTGTGCTGTCCCTAGAAGGTAATTAATTTCCGTTACCGGCTCAGTTCCACGACGTAATCGGCTGCGTTCACGAAATCCTGCGCATGCTCGATAGCGATGACGGTGTGGCCCGCTTCGGTGAGGCCGCGGATAAGGTCGAGCAAATGCTGGATGTCCTTCTGGTGGAGCCCGCGGGCGGGTTCATCGAAAAGGAATAGCGTGTTGGGTGCCTTGGCACGGGCAAGCGCGATGGAAAGGCGGAGCCTGGCGCGTTCGCCGCCGGAAAGGTGGGCCGTGGTTTGCCCGAGTTTCAGGTAGTCGAGACCCGTATCGACCAATGGCTTTAGTTTGTCTGCGAATGGCTTGAGGTTGATGAAGAGCTTGTAGGCTTCGCCGATTTCTAAATCAAGGATGTCGGCGATGGATAGCGACTTGAAGCGGACTTCGAGGATTTCGTCCTTGAAGCGCTTGCCGAGGCAGACGGGGCATTCGGTTTCCTCGTAGCCGGCGGGGTCGTAGAGTACGCCTTCGCCCTTGCAGTTCTCGCAACGGCCGCCGGGGGCGTGCGTCGCGAACTTGGAGGCAGTGTAGCCGCGTACCTTGCTTTCGGGGAGCTTTGCGAACAGATCGCGCAGCATCGTGTTCAGGCTGATGGCTGAGGCGACCGTGCTGCGGCGGTTCCCGTGGAAGTCGCCAGTCGAAAGGACGGAGAGCGCCTGGATGCCGAGGTCTTCGAACTCGCCCTGACTGGCGCGGGGGGCGAGGTTCTTGAACAGGAGCGTGGACTTGCCGCTGCCACTTGCGCCTGTGATGACGCTGAACATTTGCACCGGGAATTCCGCCGACACCGGCTTCATGTCGAACATCGCGAAGTCCTTGATCGCGATTGCCGGCGCATCTTTTTTGGAAGACATCCCTGACGCTTTCTTTTTGGATGTCATCCCCGGCTCCGACCGGGGATCTCCTTTTTTCTTTTTTAAAAGGAGGTCCCCGCCTTCGCGGGGAAGACAATTTGATAGTTCCCTAATCCACGCACCCGTTGGCGACTGCGGATTCTCCAGCACTTCCTTTGCTGTCCCTTGGAACAAAATTTCGCCGCCTTTTTCTCCGGCTCCCGGTCCCATTTCAATGATCCAGTCGGCTCGCTTGATGATGCCCGGATTGTGCTCGATGAGCACGAGCGTGTTCCCTCGGGACTGGACCTTCTTGAGGACTTTCCAGAGCGCCTCCACGTCGCATTGGTGGAGCCCGCTGGCGGGTTCGTCAAGGACGATGAGCAGGTTGTTCAGGTGCCCGGTACTGAGGCTTGAAAGGCGTAAACGCTGGATCTCGCCGCCCGAAAGGGTGGCTGCGCTGCGGCCGCCGGTCAGGTAGCCGATGCCGAGTTCGTTGATGGCCTCGATGCGGTCGAGGAGCGCGTTGAAGGCGGGCTTCTGGTTCGCGTTTAAACGGCTGTCGAACAGCTGGTGCAGTTTTGGCCCGAGTTTGGCGAATGGCGTTTCGAGCAAGTCCTTCCAGGTGGAGCCGTCTATGACCGATTGGAGCAGATTCTGTCTGAGCCGGAGTCCCTTGCAGTCGGGGCAGTCTTCGGCGGTGTCGTCTTTTTCGATGATTCCCGTTCCCCCGCAGGTGGGGCAGGCGCTCGTGCGCGAGTAGGGGGAAAGGTCTTCCGGCTGGAGCGGCCGGGATTGCTGCTTGCCGTGGTCGGGGCAGCGCGGTGCCGTGCTGTAAAGTTTTCGGCTGCCGTTGATGTCGAGGACGAGTTCGCCGTGGGTGAGTTTCAATACGCCATCGACGGCCTCGGCGATGCGGGTGCGCGTGTTCTCGCGGACAATCACGCGGTCCACGACGATAAAGAATTCTTCGGGAACGATTCCTTTTTCGTTCTCGGTGAGGTCGGCCAGTGAATAACTGACTCCGTCGGCTATGGCGCGGGTGAATCCCTGCGCCAAGAATACAGCAGCCAGCTTATCGAGGGTCGTGCGTTTCTCGTCAATTCGCGCCAAGAACTGTAATTTGCTCCCTTGCGGCAGTCCTGCGATTTCCTTGATAATCTCCTCTCGGCTCTGGCATTCCATCGGCTTGCCACACTCGGGACAGGCGGGCCTTGCGAACTTCGCGAATAACCCGCGTAGCGTGCTGTCACATTCCGAAAGGCTCAATGCGTAGGCTTTTGCGGGCGCTTCGCCATGGCTCGGGCCAACGGCGAGGCTTGCGGGGAGCCCTTCGGCGCTGTCGATGGGGATAATCCTTCGCCCGCCCAGGAGTTCGGCGGCAAAGGGGGAGAGTGTTTCCAGATAGCGGCGCTTGGATTCTCCGTGCAGGGTGTCGAGGACGAGCGTTGACTTTCCACAGCCCGAAGGCCCGCAAACAACCGTAATCTTGCCCAGCGGGAACTGGGCGTCGATGTTTTTCAGGTTGTGCAGCCTACAACCGCGTATGGAAATGATGTTATCCATTGGTATGAGCTGTGAGCAATCACTAATCACTTTCCTCAAAGGCACGGAGTGCCGACCTCATGCCTCATACCTCATTACTCTTTTATCGTGAACCTGAGTTCGCCGAACGGCGTACAGAAGTCCATGTCGTCGAGGTTGTTCTCGCTGATTCCGGCGAACATGCGGTAGCCACCACCGATGGAGACCTCGAGCATACGTGTCACTCGATAGTTGAAGTGGAGCGCCATTTCGCCAGTGAAGAACTTGTCTTCGGGCGAGAAGGCTTCGTCGCCTTTCTCGATGACGTTGACTACGCCAGCACCGACTTGTACGGGTACAGAAATCGAGAACGCTCCATTGCGGTACGGGAACAGTTCTGCAAAAAGGCCGAATGCGTTGTAATTGACGAGTTCCTGGCCTTTGACATTCGGGTTCATGACGTCGCTCATGAGGAACGTTGCCCAGGCACCGTTTGCGATGATGTCGTTCCACTGCACACCGATGCGCACGCTCATGAAAATGGTTCCGTCGCGGGCGATGAGCGAGTTGCCCCCGCTCACACCGACAAGGCCGGACCAGGAACGCTCCTTGGCAGGGGCTTCGGTGGCTTGGTCGTTCATGCCGACGAGTTCGGCGTTGGCGCTAACGGCAAATGCAAATGCGAAAACAGAAATGAATTTTGCGAATCTCATAGATCTTTCGAGCCTCCTTGCCAGTTCCATGTTTTTTTACCTGCCTCGGGCCAGTGGCAAATGGTCCAGACGAGGCTGTTCCCACATAAAATAATCACCCAGATGCCAAAAAGCAAGAAGAGAACCAGGGGAATGAACGCCAAAGAGCCATAAAAGATGGACATCCTGTTCACCATGGCCGTTTGGATGAGCATCAGAATCTTGACGTAGATGAAAATGGAGAGCCAGGCGAGGAAAGTTGCAAGGACGGAGGTCCAGTAGAGTTTGCGCTTCGTGTAGACGCCTTTCTTGTCGGGGCGGGACGGGAGCGCATAGAGCATCATGAATATGAAAAGCAACAGGATGACGTGGAATGTCACATACCAGAATGCGTTGATTATCAAAGTCAAGAAGGAATGAGAAAAGTGGAACCCGTCGATGATGATGGTCGAAAGGATTTCTTGCACGTGGTTCACGAAGCCTGCGTAGAGCCCGATAAAACCGGCCAAAATGAGGAGGAACGGGGTGTAGATGCAGGTCTGCTTCCAGAGCGTTCGGGAAGTCTTGTTCTCCCAGACGACGTTGAAGTTCGATTCGAGGCTGCCGAACGCGAGGATGAAGGTGACGAAAAGGCCGGCGGCACCGATTATCCCGAGTTTGCCGATGGGAACGTGTTCGGCGTTTTCGACGAGGGCTACGATGGGTTCCGTGGGCCAGTCCAGGCTGAACATGTCGAGCAGGTGAGGAAGGTAGTCCGAGATGAAGTTTCCGAATCCGACGGCGAGCGTGATGGAGGTGAGAAGGATGAGCAGCGGGATAACGGCGAGAATAGTTGTGTAAGTAAGTGCCGCTGCACGGGTCAGACCATGATAATAGAGGAAAGACTTCCCTGTGACCACGATGATTTTCACAAAATCTGGCGATTTTGCAGCAATCCCGTCAAACAGGTTTTCCCAAGAAAAATCTCTCATCCATTTTGCCATTTGTCTCCAAAGATAGTAAAACGCCCGGATTGTTCGTGGGTGTGTTTCTTATATGAAAATTATTTGTTGGCTTGTGGGCTTTTTTTAAAGGGAATGTAAAAAACAAGAAACGTAAGGCCCCTGAACGTCTTTTTTTGATATGTGGACAATTCTCTCGCCTTTATTGTCGGTAAAATGAACTTGAAATAAAAAAATACAATTGGAAATGTGGACTTTTTTTTGAAAAAATATATATTAACTCCGTATAAAAGGTATGCTGCTCAATTTTTTCGGAGGCCATGAATGGGAATGAGATTTGTTGCGTCGGTGGGTGTTTTCACGCTCCTTTTCGGCTGTTTTTCGATGTCTTTTGCCGAAGGGCGCCAGGTTGAGGGGTTGACCCGTGGCCTCTCCGTGGCAGCGACTTCGTCCGGTGTGGTGGTCGGCTGGCGCTTGCTTGCCTCCGATGACCCGGCGACGGAGTTCAATCTTTATCGCGATGGAACAAAAATTGCGACAATCGGCCCTAACGACCCGACTTTCTATGCAGATGCCGAAGGTTCCACAAAGAGTGAATACGCTGTCGCCGCCGTTGTGGGCGGTACTGAACGGAAACAATCAAAGGCTGAAATCGTATTTACCGATAAAATTAAGGATGCGAACAACGTCCATTTCCCGTACAAGGTTTTAAAACTCGATGTTCCGGAATCGCAGAAAATGCCGGATGGCTCCACATGCACCTACACCCCGAACGACATGAGCGTGGGTGACCTCGATGGGGATGGCCAACTGGATTTGGTTCTCAAGTGGGACCCGAGTAACGCCCAGGACAACTCGAAGGACGGCTATACGGGCTCGGTTTTTGTCGATGGCATGAAGTTGGACGGCACACGCCTCTGGAGAATCGACCTCGGCAAGAACATCCGTGCCGGTGCGCACTACACGCAGTTTATGGTCTACGATCTCGATGGCGACGGGATTGCCGAAATCGTGATGAAAACCTCTGATGGCACGGTTGATGGCAAGGGCAAAGTCATTGGCGACGCAAGCAAGGATTACAGGACCTCCGCAGGCCGCATTATGAGCGGGAATGAGTTCTTGACCGTGTTCAAGGGGAATACGGGCGAGGAGGTGGTCACGATTGACTATTGGCCCAAGATCGATATTTCGAAGTCGTGGGGTGATACTTACGGAAACCGGAGCGAACGTTACCTTGCAGCTATTGCCTATCTCGATGGCAAGCATCCGAGTGTCATCATGAATCGCGGCTACTACACGATGGCCTATCTTGTCGCATACGATTTCGATGGTGAGAAGTTGATTGAACGCTGGAAGCATACTTCCGACAAGTCCGGCCAAGGCCTTTATGGCGAAGGCAACCACAACCTTTCTGTGGGTGACCTCGACGGCGACGGCAAGGACGAAATTGTCTTTGGCGCGGCAGCCCTCAAGTCCGATGGAACTCTCCTTTACCGCACTGGGTTCGGTCATGGCGACGCCATGCACCTTTCGGACATGGATCCGGACAATCCGGGCTTGGAACTTTACGATGTCCACGAAGATAAGCAAAACAAGTATAGCGAAGAATTCCGCGACAAGGACGGCAAGGTCATTTGGGGAACGACCCAGACCGAGGCCGGAAATGTTGACAACGGTCGCGGCATGGCTGCCGATATCGATTCCACGAATCGCGGTTTCGAAATGTGGTCCGGCACCAGCAAGGGCGCCCGCTCCGTCAAGGGGAAGGTCGTCACCACGACGGGCCTTTCGCAGAATTTCCGCATCTACTTTGACGGCGACCTGCAAGACGAACTGATGGATGGCACCGGTAGCCCGACAGTGGAAAACGGTGGCGCCACTGGCGGAAAGATCGAAAAGTACAATTCCAGCAAGAAGACTTTGGATCGCCTTTTCAGTTTCTACAATGTGGAAGGCGCTTCGCTCAATAACTGGACCAAGGCGAACCCCTGCCTCGTGGCCGACCTCTTTGGTGACTGGCGCGAGGAATTCATCGTGCGCTCCGCTTCCGACCCTTCGAAGGTCATTATCTTCACGACTCCGTTTACTACGCCCTACCGTGTTTACACGCTGATGCACGATACTCATTACCGCGTCTCGATTGCCTGGCAGAATGTGGCCTACAACCAGCCTCCTCACTTGGGGTATTACTTGCCCGACGCTGTCAAGGATTTGAAAAAGCCGGATGTGACGATAATTGGTGGCGATACGGCTGAAGTCCCGTTGACGGTGCGTCCTGACCTTAAAAATATACGTAAGGCAGACAACTTCGCCTTTGTCGATGGGGGGCTGCGCGTGAACAAGACTGGCTTGGCCCGTGTTCGGATTATGGACCTTCAGGGCCGAGAAGTCTTGAGTGCCTCCCGGAATGTCAAGGCCGGGGAATTGTCTATGATGTTTGGTCGCGACGTGCTCCCGGAAGGCATTTTCGCCGTGACGGTAGATGTGGACGGGGTTTTCGTCGGAAGGAAAGTCGTTTCGTTTACGAAATAGTATTTTTAGTGCGGGGACGTTTGGCAAATAATCAACCAGAATCAGGAGAAATTATGGCAAAGCATTCTTGTCTTGATTTTTTTGCAGTTATTCCTGCTTTAATTCTCGCGCTTGCTATCCAATCCTTCGCTCTGCCCCGCCAGATGGAAGCCTTGGACCGGGGGCTCCTCGTCTCGAATGTTGGAAAATCCGGGATGCTTGTTTCTTGGCGACTCCTCGGTACAGAAAAATCCGATACGGAATTCAACCTTTACCGCGATGGCGTGAAAATAGCCACAATCGGTAAGACGGACGGGACCAACTACTTGGACAAGGATGGGAAGATTACGTCCAAGTACACGGTCTCGGCTGTCGTGGACAGCGTGGAAGGCGACAAGAAGAATGCGACGGTCGTCTTTGATTCGACAGTTGCTTTTGGTGGAAGGTCTTTCCCGTACAAGGTGCTCACGCTGGACCGCCCAGCCAATCAGACGATGCCCGATGGCATAATCTGTGGGTATTATCCCGACGATATCAGCGTCGGTGACCTGGATGGCGATGGCGAATATGAACTGGTCGTAAAATGGATGCCGAGCAATTTCAAGGATAATGCGCAGTCTAGCGAGGGCTCGTACACGGGAACGGTTTTCATCGATGCATACGAATTGGATGGCACTAAACTTTGGCGCGTTGATTTAGGCAGGAATATTCGTGCGGGTGCCCACTATGTTCAATTTCAGGTTTACGACTATGATGGCGACGGCAAGGCTGAAATGGTTGTGAAAACGGCCGATGGGACCATCGATGGCAAGGGTAAGGTGATTGGTGATTCTTCTAAGGATTATCGCAATGCGGCAGGTATAATTGTCGAGGGCCCGGAATATTTGACAGTGTTCAATGGAGCTGACGGTGCAGAGATCACGACGATTGATTTCGTTCCTCCACGCAGTATTCGTAAGTTTGACATGAGTCCTGAGGGCTGGGGTGATACTTACGGAAATCGCTGCGACCGCTTTTTTGGGGCGACGGCCTACCTTGACGGCGTGCATCCGAGTGTAATTATTGCTCGAGGCAACTACACGGCGGCTTACGTGGTGGCATACGACTTTGACGGCAAAAATCTGAAGCTGCGCTGGTTCCACAAGTCCGAGACTCCGGGCGAAGGCCTTTATGGGCAGGGAAACCTCAATATTGCTGTTGGGGACGTGGATGGTGATGGTAAGGACGAAATTATCTATGGTGCGGCTGCTTTGAACCATGATGGAACGTTGCGTTATTCCACAGGCCTTGGATATGGGTTTGCTGGACATTTGGGTGATTTGGATCCGGACCATCCGGGGCTCGAATTTTGGGCTGTTCATTCGCCTACGGACGGCAAATATTCTGCTGAACTTCGCGATGGTGATGGAAAAATCCTTTTTGGGGATGCTCCTCCCAGCACCAAGGAAAATGGCCGTGCCATGGCTGCCGATATCGATTCCACTCATCGTGGCTACGAAATGTGGTCTGCCGTGATTCCTGTAATGCATACGGCCAAGGGAGACACAATCGAGTTGGATGAGTCACTTACCCCGGAGCCGGATGCTTTCGGGAGCCACTATATGGGCTCTGTGGTGCCGACGAATTTTAGAATCTATTTCGATGGCGATTTGCAGGATGAACTTTTGGACAGTTCCTATGTGGCCAAGTTCAATTCGGTCGACAAAACGATTGGAACTTATTTTGACGGAGCTACCGTGTTGGGGTTGAGTGGCAACTACAATAGAAGGTTCCCGAGTCTTGTGGCTGATCTCTTTGGTGACTGGCGTGAAGAATTGATCCTACGTTCCAATAGGGATTCGTCCAAGATTTACATTCTTTCTACTCCGGAAGCGACTCCGTATCGCCTGTATACCCTCATGCACGATGTCGTGTACCGCGAAGCCATCGCCTGGCAGAATACGGCATACAACCAGCCTCCTCACACAAGTTACTACTTGCCGGATATGGTGGAAAATTTGAAGACTCCCGTAATTTATACGGTGGGAGATAACGAATATGTGGTATCTCCGGATGCTGTTCTCACCAAGACGGGTTCCGGTAAGGAAAAGCAAACCGTTACTGTGGGCGAGTCGATAAAGTCGTTCGGTTACGATTATTTGTTCTGTACCGGAGTCAAGGTGGAAGGCCTTCCGTCGGGAGTGTCTGCCAAGGTTGATTCTGCGGCGCAGACGGTCAAGATTTCGGGCACGCCGAAGAAGTCGGGTACATTCAAGTTTAAAGTGACGACCGTGGGCAGCAAGGCGGAAAATGTGACGGTCAAGGGCGAAATCGTCGTGAAGGAAGCCGCCAAGCCGGATACGTCGAAGGTGGATACATCTAAGACCGATACGAAGGATTCTTCCAAAACAACGCCGAAGGACTCCTCGAAGGTGGTGATGGTCGACACTTCCGTAGTGGATGCCGCCAAGCCTTACGAAGGTGATGGTTCGACGAAGAAAGATAACAAGGGCTACACAGGCAAGGGCTACTTTGATTTCAAGGATTCAAAGTCGAGCTATGCGACATGGCTGATTAAGTCGTCCAGTAAATCCTCTACGACGGTGTCCATCCGTTATGCAAACGGGGGAGATGCTTCCCGCGATATGACCTTGGTTGTTAACGATGAAGATGTCGGGACAGTCAAGATGGGCAAGACGGGTGGCTGGAGCAAATGGAAAACCTCCGATATCAAGATTAAGTTGAAGAAGGGCAAGAACACCATTACGCTCAAGTCAACGACAAAGACGGGTGGTGCCAATGTGGATGCATTCTTCTTTGATATTGCCGGTGTAGAACTTTATACGGACAAGAAAAACTCGGATGCCCTCCCAGTTGTGCAGATGAGTGATGGATTCTTCTACCGTCCGCTAACGGGTACGCTTTTCACTTCTGTTTCCGGTTTTGTCGAAGTTCTCTTCTACGATGCTTCTGGCACAATGCGTGCCGCGGTTTCGGGCAATGTGTCGGCTGGCGAGAGTGAAATGGCTCTCGAACGGGGCGTGTTGCCAGGCGGAACGTATATCGTGAAGGTGAAGCGCGGCGGAAAACTGATGCAGAAATCCCTCTTTGTCAATCCTTAACCACGAACCACCAACCACTAACCACTTTTTATGCCCCTCTTGAACAAAATATGTCAAACTGCCGTCCTCGCCTCGATAGTCGTGTCTTCGATTGTCTGGGCGGAGGTGACTATATATATGTGTGGCGATTCCACCATGCAGGATTGGAACGAGGGCTACTACCC
>JAEERM010000150.1 GCA_016285835.1 Fibrobacter sp. | reverse complement strand
AACTGTTCCGCACGTTTGACGGGAAGGATATCCTTTACGAAGGCGAGGCGGATGGTCGCGAGAGCGTGTGGCCTATCTTTATTAATGAACCCGCGTATTACGAGAAGGACATTGCGATGAGCCTGACCGTAAAGACCGTGGAAATGTGGTAGCGCTTTTGATGAAGTGGTTAGTGGTTGGTGGTTAGTAATAATTAGGAATAAAAATTATGGCTGAATTTGATATGAGTGGTGTGCTGGGGGAAGAACTTTCTGTCGTTCCGGGCGAAGATCGCCTGAAGAACTTTTTTGAGCTGATGCAACAGCGCAAAAACGAGCCCTGGACTTCTAGGTTGTTCGATATCCTTGATTCCTTCGAGGACTTTTTGACGATGCGTCCGGAGCCGCCCAGAGAATGGATTGAAACGTTCGAGAAAAGCGGCAAGCAGTTTGACTATTACCAGATTGTTTTACCCGACGATTTTCGTGACCCTTACGAGGATGATTTGGGAAATATCCGTCGTCTGCGTAACGAGTTCGAACGGACTCCGAGTACGATGGCCTTGGAACACGAATTGGTCAGTAGAAATTACTTTATCTATGAAAATGGACATGCTGAACCCATCGCCGCACCCTGCCCGATGCTCATGCTTGAAAGCCAGGATCGGGACGATGACCAGGAGGTTTTGGAGGGGGACATTACCTGGGACTGTTGCATCTCTATCTTTCCGGATGGAAGCTATATAGCCTATAATTTGGCCAATGACCAGGAGGAAGAGCTCGGTGAAGACTTCAAAATGGTCTTTGACAAGTATATTAAGACCCTTTCGAGGCTCCAATTGGTGATTCCTGTCGAAGGACGTGATTACGGAATCCTAAAAAGTGTATAGATTTATATACAGGGAGTTTAGAGAGGAAGGATAACATGGTTAGGTTCGTGCGTATATTAGCTGTCGCAATGTTCCTATTTGCGAACTGGGTTTGGGCTTTTGTCCAGGACCCTATTCCGCCGTCTAACCAACAGAACTTTTTTATGGACGAGGACGAGGATGGCCGGATGGATCATCTCCAGATTCGGTTCCTGGGAGTCATCTCCCAAGAGTATATTGACGAGAAAATGGATAGCCTTGCCGTGAACTGGGTTGACACGTTAGGTGGTTCTATTCGTATTGTTGTCCCCAAGTCTGAATTTACCTTGGATCAAGATACTCGTCGCAGAATATTTATCGACTTGTCTGACAAGCAGAACTCTTTTTACCGATTGACTGCATTGAGTTCTCCGAACCTCTTTGTGTATTCCTACGGCTCTTGTGAACTGTACCTTTCCGATGGGAGCGTGTATCGCATTAATATGAAAGACGGGATGGCTCCGACTATCAAGTCTTGTCAGTTGAAAACTCGCCGTGCTGGCGGTACGGATACGTTGAAGGTGTTGTTCTCCGAAAAGGTGAAGCCTGCACATGGTTGCGACGAGTACTTGGAGTTCTGGTCGTCTAAGGATTCCGTTGTGCGTGAACTCGTTTCTTCTGGGATTGAATGGAATGTATTTAATAACGAAGCGATGTTCTTGTTCGATGGAAATGTAAGCTCCAATGAACGCTTGTCGGTAAGGGATTCTGTACGGCTGCGCTATTCGTGCTTGAAGGATTCTATCGGCAATATCGTGACGAAGAAAACCCAGTTCCGTGCTGTGGAGGGATTCTTCCCGTTTGAACTGCTTAGGCAAAATCTTGTCGTTGCCTCGGAAGAGGATAAATTAAGTGACTCCGTTTTCCAGCTCTCATTTGAAAGTCAGAATAACAAGGTTCCGAATGATACCGCTTGGGGTTTTGCTGTCGATGTTCTTGGCTCGGACTTTGAAGCTTCTATTCGTGAAATTTTGAGAATGCGTTCTCAGGACGAATTCAAGCCTTCTAAGGTGACTGTTCTGTTCAACGTGAGAATTTATACCAACCTTGGTTCGTTTGTCGCCAATACAAGGTACAAGATAAAGGGTAATGACAAACGGTTTGAAAAGATGCCGAAGCGATTGTTCCTTCGCTGGAACTTGATGGATGCTCATCATCGTCGTGTCGGTAGTGGTGCCTATTTGGCGAATGTCGCTGTGATGATTAAATATGACGGCAAGACCGTTTATTACAGCGAAGAGGAAGGCATTACGACTCAAGTTTTTGGAGTCCTTCGTCGCTGATGGACTTGTTTGAAAAACAAATTTATTTACGCTATCAAAAACTGATTTGCGAAAAAGATAGACCCGACCTAGGTGCGAGGTCGGGGCTTTTTTATTCGCAATCCATTACTTTGTCTGAAATTATTGGCAGGTATGATGCCTTTTGTTTTGATGGCTATGGCACGTTGTACAATCGTGGCGATTATGTTTATCCTGGTGCAAAAGAATGGTTCATGGAACTGCGCCGCGCTGGGAAGGAACTCCGGCTTGTGACAAATGCTGCCTCGGATGTGGACGTTGCTCTTGCAAAGAGCGCTGCGGACCGTGGTTTTGATTTTACTGCATTCGAAACGATTTCATCGGGAAGTTTGCTTGCTGCGACGGCTAAGGAAATTCGAGAATCGGGTAGATATAACCTGCGAGAGGTGTTTTATATTGGCCGGGCAACGGGGAAAAACGTACTCGGTGTCTGCGGCATAACGGCTGTGGAAAATCCTGTCGAGCCAATCGTTGCTGTGTCTTCTTCGACGGCGACTCCAGAGATGTTTAAACATGCGGTAGATGTTTTGTCGCACAAGCATGCGCTTCTTTTAGTTTTGAATCCTGATGCCTGGGCTCCGAATATTGATGGCTCGCGTTCTCCAGTATCGGGAGCGCTTTGTGAACAACTTCGTTTGAACTCTGGAGCGGAAGCTGTTTATCTAGGGAAACCGTTCCCGGAAATTTGGGAGCGCGTGCGCAAAACGCTCCCAACAGGCTCACGAGTGCTGATGGTTGGGGATACGCTGGGTACGGATGTATTTGGTGCCCGGGTCGCTGGTTTTGACAGTGCGCTTGTTGTGGGGAGGAATGTCCCTGAAGCAGATTTGGCTGCCGACGAGGCCGCCCTCAATATTCGACCTAATTTTTATCTGGTGCCGGGGTAGAGTCTGCCGGGGCCGCGCTGGCGGGCTTGTCGGCGACGATGACGTACAACGTGTCGTGTACGATAACCGTGTCTTTTACAAAGATGGTGTCGTGAGCGCAGGCTGTTGGTTTAGAGACTGGCTGAGAAGATGATGACGCTGGCGCTTCTTTGCCTGTGCTCGATGAGGATAGCGCTTCTCCTGCCTTAATCTTTTCGACAAGTTTGTTCCGTTGTTCGCGGAGTTCCTCGAGTTCCTTTTTCAAACGGGCCTTATTCCCGGGTCTGCGTTCCCTGGAATACTTGCCTTCTGTTTTGGTTATCTTGGAATCCAGTTCCTTGAGTTGGTCATACAGCGGGCCTTCGCCTTCCAATGTCGGAGAGGGGCTGAAGAAGTTGACAAATTTTTGCCACATGGATTTTTCTTCGGCCGAGGTGGTGGCTGCTGTGGCTAAGACGATTAACGGGATGGATATGGCGAGGAACCTTTTCATGGGCGAAATGATAGAAAAATCCCTTTACAATACGATATGCTTTTATTACATTTGAAGTGCTCGCGGGAGTAGCTCAGTTGGTAGAGCGCGACCTTCCCAAGGTCGATGTCGAGGGTTCGAGACCCTTTTCCCGCTCTAAGAAAGCCTGGTTTAAAAACCAGGCTTTTTGTTTTATAATGAAAGTGTTTACGCTTTGTGGCGGAAGTCTTCGATGAGGCAACAGCTGATGCTTACGTCGGTCTCGTATTCGGGGATGTCTTCGCGCTTGACCCACATGGCTTCGGAGAGTTCTTCCTTTTGCATGCGGATGGTGTCGTCGCCATCGAGTTCGGCGGTAAAGCCCGCAATCAGTGAATCGCTGAAGGCCCACGGCTGCGAACTGAAATAGCGAACATTCTTCACGCGGAGCCCTGCTTCTTCCATAACTTCGCGATGCACGGCCTGTTCAAGGCTTTCGCCAATTTCCACAAAACCCGAAATCAAGAAGAGTCTCGGGTTCGGGTTATCGATATTGTGCGCCATCAAAAGTTTGTCACCATTGCGGACCGCCACAATCACGACTGGGGAGATGCGTGGGTAAACGACGTTACCACATTTTGGACAAATGATGGAACGTTCCTTTTCTCCACGGATGGTCACGTTCCCGCAACGGCCGCAGAATTTGTTGAGCGATTCCCAATGCGCAATGTGCGTCGCTGTTGCCCCGCCCAAGCGTTCCACGGGGTTCATTGCACGGAATGTGCGGTTGCCCATGTATTCGTAACCGCTAGGTGCTTCTGCTTCAAAAGTAGCCTTGCTATCGTCTAAGAAGAAGGCTGTGTCGTCGATGCTGAAAAGGTAATGGCCTTCGAAATCGGCGAGAGCTTTATTTTCGAGCGCAAGGAGTTCGCCAACACGAGGAATAGCGTAACCGCCATCCACTTTTTTGAGGAGTGTCTTCGCCCCATTGTAACGGATAATGAAATCGGTGGCCTTCGGATCTGCAATCTTGAATTCGTTGTTGAAAACGTGCGGCGCTATTTCATGAATCATAGAGTTTTCCTAATCACTCCAGATACGTGTATCCGTACAGGCCGCTGCGGTAGATGTTCAGGAATTCCTTGCCTTCTTGCAAACTGATTTTCCCTTCCTTCACGGAGCGGGTCACCCAGTTTTCCATGTTGCGCACCAGGGCCTTGTCGCTGAAGCTCACGTAGTCGAGTACGTCTTCTACGGATTCGCCGTCGATGACCTTTTCGATTTCGTAGCCACCCTGTTCGTTGCAGACAATATGGACGGCATTCGTGTCGCCGAAGAGGTTGTGCAGGTCGCCGAGGATTTCCTGGTAGGCTCCCACGAGATAAACTGCGATGTAGTAAGGTTCGTTCTTTTTCAGCTTATGGAGTGGGAGCGTATGGCTCACGTCACCACCACGGATGAACAGGGCAATCTTTCCGTCGGAGTCACAAGTGACATCCTGGATGGTGGTTTCTACCGTGGGTTCTTCGTCTAGCCGCTGGATAGGCATGACCGGGAAAATTTGGTCGATGGCCCAACTGTCGGGCAGACTCTGGAAAAGGCTGAAGTTTCCGAAATACTTCTCGGCCAAGAGGCGGGGGAGTTCCGCCAGTTCGTAAGGCGGGTGGCGCAGTTCGCTTGCAATCTGGTTCACTTCGCGGGCGATGCTCCAGAAAAGGCGTTCGCTCATGGCGCGGGTGGGCAAATCGTAGTCGCCCACTTTGAATCCGCTCAGAACGTCGTCGTTCAGCTGCATGGCATCGTGCCAGCTTTCCAGCA
>JAEERM010000049.1 GCA_016285835.1 Fibrobacter sp. | reverse complement strand
TTCGGCGGCGGCGGCATGGGCGGCTTCGGCGGCGGTGACATGGGCGGCTTCGGTGGCGGCGACATGGGCGGCATGGGTGGATTCGACATGAGCCAGATGGGCGGCTTCGGTGGCGGCGACATGGGCGGAATGGGCGGTTTCGACATGAGCCAGATGGGCGGCTTCGGTGGCGGCGACATGGGCGGAATGGGCGGTTTCGACATGAGCCAGATGGGCGGCTTCGGCGGCGACATGGGCGGCATGGGCGGCATGGGCGGATTTGACATGAGCCAGATGGGCGGCTTCGGCGGCGACATGGGCGGCATGGGTGGATTCGACATGAGCCAGATGGGCGGCTTCGACATGAGCCAGATGGGCGGCATGGGCGGATTCTAACTCATCCCAAAACATTAACTAAAGAGAAATCCCCCAGAAGGGGGATTTCTTTTTTTACAAGTCCTTGTAACGCACCAGCTTTCGATGCGCGCCTAATCCTTCCCGAATTAGATCGTGCAATTTCGCGTCCATCCGCGGGAAATCCGAAGGGTGGACAGCAAGCCGAGGGACACCCACCGGAATCTTAAAAATCATCCTTCCCCAAGCAAAAGCCAGGTTTTCAAGCGCGCGCGGAATACCGGCGAAACTCGCCACCGGCGACAAGTAACGCCGGCCCTTCACAGTGGTAAGCGACCAGCGGTCTTCGTACAACATTTTGGCTGCATGAACTTGCGATAGCAAGTAAGTGTTACTGTACCAAGTCGGAGGAACAAAGGCAACCGGATGGTCCAAGGCTCCATCGTCCGTTTCGCAGAACAGTTTGTGCCACGCATCAAGCCCCGCTTGCAGGAGCCTGCTGGATTCGTATTCGCTGAGTCCCGCAAATTCCGCTTCGCCATGAGTGAGGTTCATGCCAATAAGCCCCATGTAACTGCGGCCCTGGCTGAATTCAGCCCTGTGCTTGTAACCATGCAGCGCAAGCTCGAAACCTTCGTTTTTTAGCTGGAGAAGCGTCTCGCGGAAACCCTGCACCGCCTCGGGCGAAGCCTTCTCCGTATCCGGGATGACAAGAACGCTGAAGGGCGCACCCGCCAAATCCCGGAGTTCCTCGAGAATCGGGGTCACCTTCCGGTAGTTCCAGACGCTGAAATCGTGAAAACAGAGAAGAAATTTGCTAGCCATAGTAGAGAAGATAATAAAAAATGAGTAGGAAGTAGGCAGTAGACAGTAGGCAGTAGGAAGTAGACGGTAAAAATCGTCAAATAACTTCCTACTTCCTACTTCCCTCTTCCTACTAAAAACTACATTTACCCTACTATGTTCGAATCTATCATCTTGGGCCTGTTGCAGGGTCTCGCCGAATTTCTCCCCATTTCCAGCTCCGGCCATCTTGTGCTCGGGCACGAACTTTTAGGCATGAACGAAGCGGGCATGTTCTTCGACATCATGCTCCATGCCGGAACATTGCTTTCCATCTTCGTCGTGTTCCACAAGAAGATTACCGATATCATCGTAGGCTGCATCCGCAGGAACCCCGAACAACTCAAAGAAGCGGGCTACATCATCCTCGCCTCTATCCCCACAGCGCTCATTGGCCTCGGATTCAAGGACGCACTCGAAAGTTTGTTCGAAAACCCGCGCGCCGTCTGCGTCGCAGAACTCTTCACCGGTCTTTTGCTCTTTACATCGCAATGGGGCCCGACAGGCGCCAAACACCCGGACAACGAAGGGGTCAAAATGAACTGGTGGCGCGCGCTCGTGACCGGCAGCGTGCAGGGCATCGCCTGCATCCCGGGCATCAGCCGCAGCGGTTCCACCATTAGCGCCATGATGTTCATGGGCGTGAACCGCAAGTACGCCGGCGAATTCAGTTTCCTCATGAGCATCCCCGCCGTGGGTGGCGCAGCACTCCTCGACGTCATCAAGTGGGCAAAATGCCAGAACGTCGAGAAGGTCGCCCAGATGGCCTTGGAAAACCCCGAAAAGGCCGCCAAGTGCGCCGATGCGGGCAGCTTCACACCGGAACTCCTGGTGGGCATGGCCGTCGCCTTTATCTTCGGCGTCATCGCCCTCAAGTGGCTCATGAACTTCGTGCAGAAGGGCAAGTTCCAGCACTTCGCCTGGTACGTGTGGGCCGTGGGCATCCTCGGACTGATCTTTATTTAACGCGAAAATAACTGTGGCAAAACCTTTTTGCCACCTTTCGTCATTCCAATAATCTATATTTCTACGTGAAAATAGAGTTTTTGCTCTTGTTCTCCATCTGAAAACTAGACACTTTCAAGGCTACGGAGAATAAGACGAACGCTCACGTCTGCGACCGGCGAATGCCAGCCGCATCGTCTCGCTACATGGCTTATTGATTTATCGCAGTTCGCCTGTATGCAAGCGGCCTTTTGGGGCGTGAGTTGTTTGTGCTTATTGTAACCGGGCAGTCTAGGCCTTCAGATGGTAAGTGCATTCAACTCCACGCCTTTTTTGTTTTTAGAAAATGCGTACTTTGATTGCTTGAACAGGGGCGAACGCTCGCTGAGTTTTGCTCTTGTTCTTCATCTGAAAACTAGACACTTTCAAGGTTATTAAGGATAAGACAATAACTCGCCACCGCCCGTGAGTTGCATGGGCGTAGTGTACCCTGGGTGTACTGTACGCTTAGGGTGGTGTGCCGTGTCATTGCGAACCCTTATGGGCGAAGCAATCTCCGACCGACATGTTGCGGGTGTATTGTATTCTTTTTGAAAATGTCGCGCTTTTAGGCGAGGAGTGAGTCGGCTCCCCGCCGTTTCTTTTTGCCCGCACCCCGGCCAAGCGAATCGGCCAGAACCGCTCCCGCGAGAGTGAACTCGTTCACTTTCAACACGGAGCGAAAAGTGCCGAGTAAAAAGGTTGTCAAGAACGATAACAAGCCGAAGTTTAGATTTATTGATTTGTTTGCTGGTATCGGTGGGTTCCACACGGCAATGCATTCCGTTGGTGGAAAATGCGTTTTTGCAAGTGAATGGGACAAAAATGCTCGCATAACTTATGAAGAAAACTACAAGGCTATCGAACCGTCTCTTTTCGCAAAAGACAAAGAAGGCAATTACAAGTTTTTCAATGCCGATATTAATGATGTTGAGCTGGATAAAGTTCCAAATTTCGATGTCCTTTGTGGAGGTTTCCCTTGCCAAGCATTTTCGATTGCAGGAAAACGAAAAGGATTTGAGGATACTCGAGGGACACTCTTTTTTAATATCGCAGAAATCGTTGATCACAAAATAAAGATTGGAAAAAAACCGAAGGTTCTCTTTTTAGAAAATGTCAAAGGTCTAAAAAATCATGACCACGGAAAAACGCTTGAAACATTATTGCGCGTACTGAAAGAGGACCTACAATATGAAGTCAGGACAAAGGTCTTGAATGCCAAATATTTTGGCGTACCGCAAAATAGAGAAAGGCTGTTTTTTGTCTGTTGGGATAAAGAGCAATGCGCGGCAGAAGACTTTAAATTTCCGGTGGGTTTAGACAAAAATCTAAAATCACTTTTTGACGTAAAGGAATTAGATAAGGTTGTCGCGACAAAAGTGGGCGATATTTTGGAACCAGATGATACGATTCCTGAAAAAATGACCATCAGTGACAAACTGTGGATTGGTCATCAGCTCCGAAAGGAACGAAATCGCGCCAATGGAAAAGGTTTTGGTTATTCGCTATTCAAGGAAGATGCGGTTTATTGCAGTACCATTTCGGCACGTTACTGGAAAGATGGAAGTGAAATCTTAATTGATCAATCCCAGAAGGGAAAGAATCCTCGAAAATTAACGCCTGTTGAAGCTGGTCGATTGCAGGGTTATAAAATTGTTGGCAATGGCTGGAAGTATGCGGAAGCGGCAGACAACCAGAACAACAAAAATAAGTTGCCGACGATGAGAATTGTGGTGTCGGATAAAGAGGCTTACCATCAATTTGGCAATAGCGTCGCTGTTCCTGTGATTAGGACACTAGCGAAAGAAATTAAGGGGCAACTTCTTCAAACTAAGTAGGTATTTCCTATGCCTAATACGCAGATATTGAAAGATTTAAATGCTGTTTTAACGTACGCAAAGCAAAGATTTCATAATGAATTCGTTGCTCAGGAGATTGTGTTGAATGATTCGTTCAAGTTGGCATACAAAAGATATTTGGCGACAAAAGATTGTTCTATTGAATATTTGACACATACCACAATTATTACAACAAAAGCAGGCAAGAAAATTTATGTAGCAAACCAATGGTTCGCTATTGCGTCATACATGGTCGATTTTTGTACAGAACTGTTAACATATAAATATTTTTTAATAAAAATTTGCGATTTAATGCATGTAAATGTTGAAGTGTATATAAAAAAAATGAAGGAAACATTAAATCCTTCAGAGAGCCAACATTTCCTTGCTGCTGCAAAAAAATTTCTCAAAAAAGATTTTTCTCAAAATCCTGATATAGACAAAGTTTCACAATACCTACTGAATTTTGTAAACAATTACTCTTGGTGGTCAGGCAATAAAACTATTGATCGTGCAGATTTTTTCGTGTCTCCGGTTTTAAACGCCTTAAACATTGTCAATGTGAGTCATGGTTATGTCGCAGACATTATTTTCGCTTTTTCAACCGACATCTATTTACGCAAACTGGTCGAAAATTTAGACTCTTTTGCCATCAATCCTCAGATTAACAAATATACTCCCGACGAGGAGGAAACGAAGTTGTATCGACTTGCAGAAGGTCATTCTGAAATAAGCATCGTTCTCGACAGCAATGCGGAACATAGGCCAAGCCCAACAATATCTATAAGCGCCGCAAGTCTAAATAGATTCCGCAGCAAAGGGTAAATTGTTTTGACGAGTTGGGTTGTTTTGACAAATACACTTTGCATTTCAAGTAATGGGAATATTTATTACCCATTGGCAAAAGACCTGTATCCATTGTTAACCAAAAATAAGGTTAAGATTCAATTTAAAAATATTGAATTAAACGACCCAAGGGAAACCTTCCCATCCTTAAAATATTCACCTATTGGCGCAACATTCAAAATTTCCATCGAATCAAAAGATAAAAGCATTTGTTTAAATGCGCATTCACAGAAAAAAGAGGTAAGCATCCCTATTGTTATCCATGAAGGGAAAATCATTGATCATTTCGTATTTGAGGACAAGTGGTTCTATATATCGAATGATACTTCTGATATCGAAGACGCATTACGGGAAGCGTGCATTTCTTCTGCGGGAGAAATCTCGCTAACACAATATTTGAAATTAAAGAATTTTGAAATAATGCGGAAAGAATCTTTATTTGAAGATTCTGTAGACACATCATTAATGCAAAAATATCCTATTGAAGATGTTGATATGTCTGCGTTGCCGCTACGAGCCACTTTATACGACTACCAAAAAATTGGATTTCTTTGGATTCGGTCAATTCTGAGCAATGTAAATGGGTGCATTCTGGGCGATGAAATGGGACTAGGAAAAACTCTGCAGATTATTACGTATGCAGTATCCATGCAACAAAGTGGAGCATGTTCGATATTAGTTGTCGCCCCAATTTCATTGCTTGCAAATTGGGAGAAAGAATGTCATAAATTCGCCCCGAGTTTGAATATTCTCATCCATCATGGCTCACAAAGAGCCAGCAATTTTAAAGATTTTACTCCTTACGACATTGTGGTGACTTCGTATTCGGTTGTGATAAACGACTTATACATGTTAAATATGAAAAAATGGGACTTGGTGGTGTTAGATGAAGCCCAAAATATTAAAAGTCCTACTAGTGCAAGAACAATTGCGTGTAAATCCCTTAATAGAAAAAATACCATTGCTGTTTCAGGAACACCATTTGAAAATCATGTAACAGATGTTTGGTCAATCGTTGATTTTGTTAAACCAGGTTTACTGGGATCATTGGACCAGTTTAACGACGTGATATCTGATGATGTTGATGGCGGTCGAAAGCTAGAACCAATTCTCTCTTCTTTGATGATTCGCCGACTAGTGAAAGATGTGGCAAATGAATTGCCGCCTCGGGTAGATATTGACCAACCATTACAAATGTCCCCAAAAGAATGCGAAGAATATGCACAATATTTAGATGAATTAAAGGGTTCATCTAAGACGGACCGAATTTCTATTGGAATGTTTCAGAAATTACGAATGTATTGCACGCATCCGATTATAGCAAGCAATGACGTTCCAACAGACCCATACTCAAAATCCGTCAAATACCAACGTTTGTGTGAAATATTAGAGGGAATATTTGAAACAAGAGAAAAAGCTATTGTTTTTACGTCCTATAAAAAAATGTTCGAAATCTTCGAAAAGGATTTGCAATATCGGTACGGCGTAAAAATATGGGCTATAAATGGAGAAACTGACGTTAATGAACGACAAATAATTGTTGATGAATTCAATCAGTATTCTTCACCTGCTATTCTTATCTTGAATCCGCGTGCAGCCGGTACAGGTTTAAATATAACGGGAGCAAATCACGTTATTCACTATAATCTTGAGTGGAATCCAGCTTTGGAGGACCAATCCTCTGCTCGAGCGTACCGTAAGGGACAATCAAAAACAGTTTTTGTCCATAGACTGTATTACAAAGATACCATAGAACAAGTTATACAACAAAGGATTTTACGGAAAAGGGACATTGCCAAAGAAGCCGTTGTCGGTGTTACAGGCGACTCCTTGGATGAAGAGGATCTTTTGAAAGCATTAACTATGGTTCCAAAAATTTAAATGAGGTGTGAACATGTCAAATTTAAACGACGAAATCGAACTCTTACCGGATCCGGCTAGGATTGTGAATGGCCTACGTGACACGGGCTACAATTTCAATACTGCAATTGCAGATATTGTCGATAACTCTATTGCCGCAAAAGCCACAAAGATATCCATTAACGTTTATATGGATCCAAGCCAAAATGTCAGAGTATATATCGCAGACAATGGCATCGGCATGGATTTGGACGGTCTCAAAAATGCTATGAAATATGGTTCTAAGGAAAGAGTGGAAAAAAACAGCCTTGGAAAATTTGGTTTAGGTTTGAAAACGGCATCCACAGCTTTCTGCAAACAATTGTCTTTAATCTCAAGAGGTCCCAATGATGCGGAAGTCCGTAAAGTCCAATGGGATTTGGATTACATTAGTGATATTGGCTCATGGAAGTTGAAAATAGTTCCTGTCGAAGATGAGGAAATAGAAATCCTTGATACAGTTGCATCGGGAACAACAGGAACACTTGTTGTATGGAATAAGGTTGATAGACTGCTAAAAAGCTATCAAAAACAATCTGCGGCTAAAAAGGCTTTAGAAAAAAAAATAGAAGACCTGCGATTTCACTTGTCAATGGTGTTCCAGCGCTTTTTAGATGAAAATGATCCGCGAGCTGCTAACACCTCAATTGATTTGAATGATATTCCTGTTGAACCATGGGATCCATTCTGCACAAAGGAACCCAAATCAGAACTTGTACAATGTCAGGATGTTCCTGTGGATATTGAAAATGGGGAGAAAACGTCATTTAAAGTGGCGGCATATGTGATTCCCAGAAAATCTGAGTTTAGCACAAAAGAGGCTAGTGAAAAAGCTCGAGGAAATAACGATTATCAAGGCTTCTACGTTTATAGAGAAAATAGGCTTATTCATTACGGCGATTGGTTTGGTTTTTTCACAAAGGAACCTCATGGTTCCTTGTTACGTGTTGATTTCTCATTTACGCATGAGATGGACGATTTATTGAATGTTGATATAAAGAAATCGAGAATAATGCTAATATCAGAATTATCTGAATTCTTAGTAAAATTCTTGGCCGCACCTCGTCGAGAAGCACAAAAGCGTTATAGAGATGGAGAGACTAAATCAATTCATCAGCCAGGCAAGGAGGCCCATAATTCATCAAATTCGTCTATTAATGCCAAAGCTTCTGATGTTGAAAATTCGCGAATAACTCCTACGGGTAAACCCGATGAAGTTGTTGTCGATAATCCATATGGATCGTTTAAAAAGAAGATTACAATTGGTGAAGCTGAAATTCCGACACAAAATAGAGTTGTCCCCGTTCCATCTATTGATGACAATGCCTTGTGGGAACCGGCTTTGATTAATGGTGTACATGCCGTTCGAATAAATGAAAACCATGATTTTTATAAAAAGATATATGGTCCTATTTTGGCAAAGGGAGTTATTGTTGAAGGTCTTGATGATCTTTTGTGGGCGTTAGCTGAAGCGGAAAATTCTACTTGTAATCAAGCAACAATTGAAAACTATGAAGACATGCGTTTTACCGTATCTCGAATTTTGAAAAAATTGGTTGCAGATCTCCCTGATCCAGAAGTGTCTGAGGAATAAATTTTATGAGTGCAGCCGATCTTCAAAAATATTTGCAAGAGTATTTTTCATTGCCTTTCGATGTGAGAAAGGAATTGTATGAAGGCAATGAATGCTATTTCGCCTCACCGTCAAATGAGGAAAATTCACTTTTTGAAGTTAAGGCATACATTCAGAATGAAATTAGGATTGTTCTGGAAATAAAGCCCCAAATACATGCAAGAGCAATGCTTGAGTCAATTTCGGGAGCCGATAACGAGAAAAAGACGAATTTTATTAATTACCTTAATTCTTTAAAGTCCAAAAGGGTCTCTGTTGATTTGCAAGTAAATGGTCTCCCAATAAATAATGAAGAATTAAAGAATTGTACATGGAACAATTTTTATTGCCGTCTAACACGAGTTCCTATTACAGATTCAAATGAGCCCTTAGATTTATTTGATGTGATATCAGAATGGACTAAACAGGCCATTTGTCTTTTCTTGTGCTTGCTTCCCGTTTCTGATCAAGAAGAGCAAATGGGTGAACTAGAAGGATCGCAATATCAGGTCGTTTGCAATAAATACGAACGCAGCCCAATCAATCGAGAATTATGCCTTGCAAAGAAGGGCTACACATGCAAAATCTGCGGCTTTGATTTCGAAAAAACGTATGGTAGTATTGGTCGAAGATTCATACATGTACATCACATTGTTCCTGTATCAATGATTGGACCGAACTATCAAATTAATCCAGAAGAAGATTTAATTCCCGTGTGTCCTAATTGTCATGCCATGTTGCACAGGAAAAGCCCACCTTTTTTACCAGATGAAATAAAGAAAAACCTAGAGAAAGAACGTATAAAAACTGAATAAAACTCCAAAACCTCGCAAGATGTTCTCGCGAGGTTGATAAGGGATCCTTAATCCCCCGCCTACCTCTGTTTCAGCCAATACGCGAAGAAGTAGTCCGACAGGCGATAGGTTCCGTTTTCTTCCGTAAGTACGAGCTTGTTTTTCAGGCCCTTCAAGGACGCCTGCACGCTGCTTGGCGAAGACAGCCCATATTTGGCAACGAATGCACCCGAGGTCAATTCGCGGGCAACGCCTTCCTGCGCGATGGCGAGCAAAAGCATTTTCTGTTTCGAAGAGAACATCGAAAACACATCCTTATACTGCTGTTCCTGCGTGAGGATTATATTTTGCAACGCGACACTCAAGAAATCCTGCGGACAAACGCCATTTTCAGGCGTCAACGCGAATAGTTCGTTCATCAGCATTTGCACAAACCAGGTCGTCCCATCGAAAAGCGAATAGACACTCCGGACAGCGTCCGCCTCCACTTTCTTCCCCCTAAGAGCAAACATCCGTTGCGCAAATTCGCAATAAACATCTTCGGGGATGGCCGCCAAATTCATGGAGATGGCGCTTTGATAAAAGGGCTTGCTACGCGAATAGAACATCTCGTTCAGGAGGTGCTGCCGCGAGCCCGAAAAAATGAAATGCGTATTTTTGCACTGCTGAATTTTCGTGCGCAAGAGAGCCTCTACACTTGATTCCCCGTATTCCGCAATTTGTTGGAACTCATCGATGGCGACAATGCACGGACGCTTTTCGGTTTCCAAATAATCAAAAATTTCGTCAAGAGTCTTTTGCGGAGTCTTAATTTCTCCGAGCTTGAGTTCAAACGACGGTTCACCCGTATTAGAGTCTAGTTTAAATGCAAATCGCAATGTCGAAACAATTTCAAAAAAACGCTCATACCATTTCTTTTGTTGAGCCTGTTCTTTTTGAACGGCTTTGCTAAACTCGTATATAAATTCTTCTATTGATTTTGTGGCGTAAATGTCGACAAAGAATGTCGCATAGTTTTTCTTTATCTTGGGCTGCTTGAAAAAGTGGTGGACAAGCCCGGACTTGCCAAGCCTACGGGGACTTGACAAGACAACATTCCTGCCATTCTCGACATGTTTTTGCAAAAGTTCGACTTCTGCTTCGCGGTCGCAGAAGAACTCAACAGGAATATCCGATCCGATAACAAAAGGATTAGTCAGGTCCATTTCAGCCTCCAATTATCACGATTATGATTATTATAAATATAATAATTATCTTTATAATAATCACAAATATAATTATTCATTTTATAATAATGAACAATCGCACACCCGTTCTCTCGTCTTTCGTCTCTCGTCTTTTGTCTCAATTGGCATGGTTCTTGCATTTACTAGAGCGAAAACAAGGCAAGGCAATCATTTTGTTTCATTTTGAAACGTTTTGATTGTTGCGACCGCTTAAAATTTTAACATAAAGGAGATTCCCGGTCAAGCCGGGAATGACAAAGAAAAAGGACGAAATATGGCAACAGAAAAGATGGAGTTCCAGACCGAAGTTCGCGACATGCTGAACTTGATGATCAATTCCCTTTACAGCAACAAGGAAATCTTCCTGCGCGAGCTCGTTTCGAACGCGGCGGACGCACTCGACAAGCGCCGTTTCCTCTCGCTTTCGAACGCAGAACTCTTGCCGCAGGGCACGCAGCTCCGCATCGATATTTCGGTGAACAAGGAAGGCAAGCGAATCGTTGTCGAAGACAACGGTATCGGCATGAACAAGGAAGACTTGATCAACTGCCTCGGCACCATCGCCCGTAGCGGCACCAAGAACTTCATCAAGAACCTCAAGGAAGGCGACAAGGGCAGCGTCGATCTCATTGGCCAGTTCGGCGTGGGTTTCTACTCCGTGTTCATGGTCGCGAAGAAGGTCGAAGTGTTGACGCTCAAGGCCGGCGAGAAGCAGGGTTACCTGTGGGCCTCCGAAGGCACGGGCGACTTCGAGATTTCCGAAGCCCCGCTCGACAAGGTCGGCACCAAGATTACCTTGTACCTGAAGGATGACGAAGACGCCGAAGACTTCGCGAGCGAATGGAAAATCAAGGACATCGTCCAGAAGTACAGCGGCTTTGTTAGCTACGGCATCTACTTCCACCCGGAACCGACCAAGAACGACAAGGGCGAACTCGAAGAAAAACCCGAAGAACGCCTGAACGAGAAGCAGGCCTTGTGGCGCCAAAGCGAAAAGGAAGTCACCGAAGAACAGTACAAGGATTTCTACAACGTCATCAGCCACGAAGCTGACGAACCGGCCGCCTGGAGCCACAGCCACGCCGAAGGTTCCCAGGAATTCTGGAGCCTCGTGTACATTCCGTCCAAGGCCCCGTTCAACATTTGGCACAACGACGCTCTGCACGGCCTCAAGCTCTACGTGAAGAAAGTCTTTATCATGGACGACTGCAAGGACTTGCTGCCGCCTTGGCTGCGCTTTGTGCGCGGCGTGGTCGACAGCGAAGACTTGCCGCTAAACGTGTCCCGTGAAATCTTGCAGAACAACAAGATTATCACCAACATCCGTAAACATGTGATCAAGAAGGTGCTCGACACCCTGCAGAACATGGCCGACAAGGATACCGCGAAGTATAACGCCTGGTGGCGCGAACTCGGCATGGTGTTGAAGGAAGGCTTCTACATGAACTGGGAACATCTTGACGAACTCAAGAAGTTGCTCCGCTTCGAAAGCACCAAGACCGAAGGCGACGCTCTCGTGGGCCTCGACGAATACGTGAAGCGCATGCCGGAAGGCCAGAAGGAAATCTACTACCTCATCGGCGACAAGAACGCCGTGAAGTCTAACCCGATGCTCGAAGCCTTCAAGGCCAAGGGCTACGAAGTGTTGCTCATGAGCGACGGCATCGACGAGTTCATGATGTCGAGCCTCACCGAATTCGGCGACAAGAAGTTCCACGACATCGCCCGCGGCGACGTGGACTTCGAAAAGACCGAAGACGAAAAGAAGGCTGAAGAAGAAAACAAGGGACTCTTCAAGGGCCTCTGCGAAAACTTGCAGAAGATTCTTGACGAAGACATCAAGGAAGTCCGCGTGTCCAGCCGCCTGAAGGATAGCCCCTGCTGCCTCGTGACCAGCGAAGACGCTATGAGCGCCCAGATGGAACGCATGATGAAGGCGATGGGCCAGAAGAACCTGCCGAAGAGCAAACGCATCCTGGAAATCAACCCGAAGCACCCGATTTGCGAAATGCTCAAGAAGAAGGCAGAAGCGAAGGAAGACCTGGGCGATTGGCCGAAGGCCCTCTACGGTCAGGCTTTGCTTGCCGAAGGAAGCCCGCTCCCGAACCCGGCTGAGTACGTTGCAGCGATTACAAAGCTGCTGACAGCTTCCGTCAAATAGCCGCGTTTCAGTGTCATTAAGAAGGCCGCGATTATTCGCGGCCTTCTTGTATGTGTAAAAATTGCAAAATTATGCAAATTTTCACCTGTAAATGCAAAATATCTAGTTTTTTTTGCATTTATAAATGCAAAATATTGACTTTTTTGTAGTTTTGGACTTATATTTAGGGTATGCAAGGCAAAATTTCAAGAATCATTGCAGACGATATTTCCAAAAATTTTTTTAAGGGAAAAGCCATTGTCATTTACGGTCCTAGGCAAAGTGGTAAGACTACGCTTGCCAAGGAGCTTTTTAGACAGATGTCTATTGAACCAGTTCTCCTTAATGGAGATGACGATCTCGATGTCCATTATTTTGATACGGTAACTGCAAGCCGTTGGACTCAATTGCTGGGAGGTAGGAAAGTTATCTTTATAGACGAAGGCCAAAAGATTCAAAACTTGGGCCGAGCTGTAAAATTGCTAGTGGACTCGCGTGATGATATCCAGGTTGTTATTACGGGTTCAAGTTCCTTTACCTTGGCAAATTCCGTAGAAGAGCCTTTGACCGGTCGTAAATTTGAATACCGTCTGTTTCCGTTAAGTTATTCCGAATGTGCTAAATATTTCGGCATTTTAGAAGAATCAAAAAAAATTGAAATACGACTTGTGTACGGAAGTTATCCGGAAGTTGTCACGAACGAAAACGGAATGAAAGAATCACTAAAAATGCTTGCGGACAGTTATCTCTATCGCGACTTGATGCAATACGAGGGCATTCGCAAGCCGGCCATTCTTGAAAAACTGTTACGTGCGTTGGCTTTGCAAGTCGGTAGCGAGGTCTCGTTTAATGAATTGTCGGGACTAGTTGGAGCGTCGCGGACGCTTGTGGAATCGTATCTAAAAATACTAGAACAGGCATTTATTATTTTCCCGTTGGCATCGTATTCTAGCAACTTGCGGAATGAAATCAAGAAAGGAGTCAAATACTATTTCTGGGATAATGGAATCCGTAATGCAGTGCTAAACGATTTTACGCCAATTCCGCAGAGAAATGATGTCGGCGCACTTTGGGAAAACTACACCATAAGCGAACGTATGAAGAAAAACTTCTATAATCGGGCAGACGGTCTTCCGTTTTTCTGGCGAACCACGGACCAAATGGAAGTCGATTATCTAGAAGTCCTTGGCTCAAATATCAACGCTGTAGAATTCAAGTGGAATCCGAAAAAGAAGAGCCGCGTATCCAAGGCATTTACCAATCGTTACCCCGATGCAAAGGTGGATACAATCACACCTGAAAATTTTGCAGAGTGGGTAGGGTAAATTCCTGGGGTAGAAGAAATTGAAAGAAGGCCGCGAATCAATCGCGGCCTTCTTTTATCGTACTCCATTTATATGATGATTATATTGAAACGGATTAATCTTCTACCCACTTGTACTGGATTTCAAACTTGTAACCCGTATGCGGTTCGTCACCGCAGGAGTCATCACATATACCGTCCGTATCATCGTACTTGATTCCACCCGCTCCAACAAGGAATCTATTCTCGCCCTGTTTTGGAGCTTCGCTATCTCGGCCAGTCCCTTCACCGTCATTTTCCAGGACTTTTACCATTTCTTCATAACTCCAATAAATTCCTTGTCTAGCTATTTTTGAATTTCCACGAATACTAGATAAAACCTCGATGTCCAAATACAGCCCTTCGGGGCCAACATTCACCTCATGCCAATCGCCATCAGGCTTTATGTCTTCTGAATCCATTTCTTTATCTTCTTCTGCTTCGGAAAAGAATATTACACGATCCTTGTCATCACCACTATATCCAGCATCGTAATCATACCCATACCAAGCATATATTACATTTCCCTCGGCGCTGTTGCCAACACGCAGTGAAACTTTCGCTTCCATATCAGCAAGAAAATCTGATGCATAAAGAGCTACGCACTGATCTTTCATTATTTGGCAGAAAGATCTTTTTATAAAATCATCCATCATCTCATAATAACCAGAGTCTAGATGATATTGACCACCAAAGTCAAGCATCCTAATGTTCATCACGAGTCGGTGATTTTTAGGTTTCTCACTATCGGCCGAATCAGGGTTGTTCTTGTTCGAATTCGGATTTTTTTTGGTCGGTTCCGGATCTTCCTTGTCGTTCATTCCGTCGCCATCCGTATCTTCGTTCGCCGGATTTGTATAAATCTTGGTCTTGGATTTGCCCTTGGTCCATCCGTTGATTTCATCGTAATCCGACAATCCGTCGCCATCTGTATCCGCTTTCTTGTCACTCGTTCCAAACAGGCGTTCCGTCAGGAGAGGAACACCGTCATGGTCATGGTCCTGGCTGTAGAATATATGCACAGCATCCCCTGCACCCACGAAAATCTCCTCCAAATCGTAGGAGGCATAAGCGAACGTGTACAACTCCATGGTGTTACGTCCTTTCTTGATGTCTTTAGCTCGCTGGATTGTAACAAACCACATGGCGCTATCCTTCAGGTTGTACTTGTATCCTTCAATGGAGGAAAGCCCATAAAGTTTCTTCTTCGAAGGCCCCTTAACCGAATCCTGCTCGAAATCCACGTGAGCGTTGCGCAACAGTTCCGCAAGGGAAGTCTTTGCATACATGTCGTCAGATCCCTTGTTGTCGGGATTGTAGCGGTAATTCGTTGCGACCTGATATCGTACCGACTGGTTCCCGCTAGCCCCAGGACCGTAATCGATAGTGATGTCAGCCGTCTTGGCGACCACCTTCGTATATGTTACCGTGAAATCATTTTTGCCACCGTCTATGGTTATTTTTTGCGTTGAGGCACCAAGCACGATGGAACTCGTATTGTAGATCAAGTCCTCGATGAGCTCAACCTTCACATCGTTATTGCAGTAATTCGCCTCGACCGATTCGCCCGGCTTGAGCGTGATGTCACTCCAGTCGCCCTCGCGGCTCAAGTCGGCAAGGATTTTCAATGTGGCCGTATCTTTAATGTCATAAATAGAAGCAGACAGCATCAACGCCTCGATGGTAAACGCGATATCCGAGGTATTCTTGAGTTCCACTTGCATGCAGAGGGTGGCCCCATTCACCTCGTTGCCTTCGGAAATTTCCTTGTCTAGGGACTTTTCGTAGCTTTCGGCAACGCTATTTTCTTCGGTGGAATTCCAGGTCATGCCCGTGGATGTGGTGTAGCTGCCGTTGTAACCGAGGGTAACACTCCCGGTATATTTAGACTCCGATCCAATTTCCACACCTTGAGTCGTTGAAACCTCCCAGGCATGCATGATGTCTGTGCTGCGGGATTCCTCGTAACTCGTTGAATTCGACTTGGAAACTTCCGAACCATTCGTCACAGTCTCGCTCTCGGTTTTCCCTTCCGAAGTCGTTATGTTGAGCATGATACTAGGCGATTTTTTCAACGTCACCCGAAGCCCCGGCACATCGGCAATGCGCGGATTGAACTTGGTCGGGTTCTTGGGTGAATACATGCCGTCGGCGAGTTCCTCGCTGTCGCTCCAGCCATCGCCATCCGTATCGATGGAATTCGGGTTTGTATCGTACTTGTAGACTTCCTCGATGTCGGTAAGGCCGTCACCATCCTTGTCCTCATCAGAATCCGTTTCGATAATCTCAATTTTCTTGATTTCGGAAAGCTTGTACGTATGCTTACCCGCCGAGACGCCTTCGGCAACCTCCACGGTCATCGTTTCCTTGCTCTTCTTCTTAATTGAGAACTCCACGCGGTCGATATCCGCGAGCTTGATTGCCTTTTGTTTTGCCTTGCCCGAGAAATCAATCTTTTTCTTTTCCGCTTTTCCGGAGAAAGTAAGGCTGTCAATGGTCGTCAGGTTCAGGCTCGTGGAAGGTTTTTTCCCGTCATCGGTATAAATATCAATCACGCCGGCCATGCTAAGCGATGCCGAAACCGCAAGAAGGGCAGAAATATTTTGAATCGTTTTCATGGTTTACCCCTACTCCTTCACGTTGATTTTGAGGGTTGAAAGGTTAGCCCCCATCTGAACTCGCACCATATAAAATCCGGAACGGAGGCCAGGCTGGACCACGTTCTCGCCCTTCACGAGACTTGCGTTACGGTAAACGCAATTCCCCAGGGCATCAAAAATCCGGACTGCCGAGCGGTCTTCCGGTACAACTACAGACAGACTTGATGTATGGTGGTTCCACGTCACCGATGCACCGGGCATCAGTTGAGACACAGGGATCAACGTTAAATTGGAAGAATCCTTCTTGTCGGCCTCGAACGTTATTTTAGTCAAGGTTTCCACCCAGAAACGCTCGGTGGTGCCGTCCGCCTTGGTTATTTTGATAAGGTGTGTTTTCCCAGCCAGGGCGAAGGCTGTTAAAACGAGCATGAAAAATACTAGCTTTTTCATCTTTCCATTCTCCTTTGTAAGATATATGCTCCTTGCATTTGTAATAACTTTTTTATGCAACCTAATAAGCCATGCTATCCTTTAATGAACTCCATTTATACGGTAAATTTGTTAGAACGGTTTAATAAAAATCATCGTCATCTTCCCGAACATATGTAATCCAAAAACTGTAACCCGTATGCGGTTCGTCACCGCAAGAGTCATCGCATATACCGTCCGTATCATCGTACTTGATTCCTCCTCTTCCAATAAGGAATCTATTCTCGCCCTGTTTTGGGGCGTCGCCGTCCCGGCCATTTCCATAGCCAGACATCATTTTTTCATATTCCCAATTAATATGTTTTTCAATGGAATCAAGATAACTGCTCTCCGATACCTTAAACCACTTAATATTGAATTCCAAATCCAACCCTTCTCTGCCAAAACTATACGTCCTGTCGTCGTAGTCGCTCTTTGGTTTATTACTGGCAGATGCATGTCCATCTGCAATTGCTTGAGAAAAGAATATCACCCCATTAGGAATATCTTTAGACGCATCATCTCTATAATTATAAACAAAAGAATTACCAAGGTCCCATTGACCAATCAAAAAATACTTCTCATCTCCATATCTATGTTTGAACTTAACTGTCGCATTAATTCTACATGCACTACGCACCCCTGTCCCTTGATCACACAAAAAGTACTCGGTCCCCCAGTCTAATATTCTCATACGTACAAGCAATCGACCAACACTACGCCTATGCGGTTCCGTACCCGTAGAGAACACCATGTCACTTCCTTCCTTGGCATAGGCATATACGCGATAAGTGTAATAAAGAGAACCAGCACCAACAGAATCGGTATAGCTGTTTGAGGAATCTGTCACAAAGGATTCAAAACCTTTGTATGTACCATTGTCCACTATTTTTTCCTTGTTTTCGATATTATCCGGCAAGGAAGGAGAGTAATCATAATCAAACATCACCCCATAACGCAAAATGACATACCCTTTCACGCGAGTATCCGTTGAATGGTCAAAGTTAACGATAATTTTTGAACGATCTGCGCTCTTTCCGAGTTTCAAGTTCGTCGGGGGAATCAATGTCGAAGAAATCGACAAGGTGTATGTTTTGACAGTCGCTTCGTCTCCAGATCTTACTTCAATCTTGACAATTGTCGGTTTCAATACTGTAAGTTCTCCCGGAGTCTCAAAAATGTAAACGTCCTTGCCGTCTTCTACAGTCGGTGTCACAAATTGCTTTATTTTTCCTGTTGTAACCTTAACCCAAGCCACCTTTTCTGCGTTGGGTACAACCTTGATAAAGGCGGACGGAGCTTGGACAAGGACATTGAAGCTGTCAGCATCAGCAAGAGTTGCGGAATCCAAATTCAACAGAGCAGATGAATCCACTATCGACGAATCGGCAAATACCTGAAGCATGGAGAGAGAGGCGTCCTCAAACGTCAAGCGTCTGATCAGTTCCGTATTCTCGGTCGGTTTCGGATCTTCCTTGTCATTTATTCCATCACCATCCGTATCTTTATTCGCCGGATTTGTATAAATCTTGGTCTTGGATTTGCCCTTGGTCCATCCGTTGATTTCTTCGTAATCCGACAATCCGTCGCCATCGGAATCCACCTTCTTGTCACTCGATCCAAACAGGTGTTCCGTCAGGAGAGGGACCCCGTCGTGATCCTGGTCCTTGCTGTAGAAGATATGCACGGCATCCCCAGCACCTACGAAAATCTCATCCAAATCGTAGGAGGCATAGGCAACCGTGTACAACTCCATGGTGTTGCGCCCCTTTTTGATATCTGACGCACGCTGGATTGTAACATACCACATGGCGCTATCCTTCAGGTTGTACTTGTATCCTTCAATGGAAGAAAGTCCATAAAGTTTCTTTTTCGAAGGTCCCTTAACCGAATCCTGCTCGAAATCCACGTGGGCGTTGCGCAACAATTCCGCAAGGGAAGTCTCTGCATACATGTCGTCAGATCCCTTGTTGTCGGGATTGTAGCGGTAATTCGTTGCAACCTGATATCGCTCCGACTGGTTACCGGTAGCTTCAGGACCGTAATCTATAGTGATGTCAGCCGTCTTGGCAACCACCTTCGTATATGTTACCGTGAAATCGTTACCGCCACCGTCAATGGTTATTTTCTGCGTCGACGAACCGAGTATGATAGAACTCGTATTGTAAATCAGGTCCTCGATGAGTTCAACCTTCACATCGTTATTGCAGAAATTCGCCTGAACCGATTCCGCAGGCTTGAGCGTGATGTCGCTCCAATCGCCCTCGCGGCTCAACTCGGCAAGGATTTTCAGTGTAGCAGCATCTTTAATGTCATAAATAGAGGCGGACAATTTCAACGCCTCGATAGTAAATGCGATGTCCGAAGTGTTCTTGAGTTCCACCTGCATGCAGACCGTAGCACCGCTCACCTCGTTGCCTTCGGACTTTTCCTTGGTAACGGCCTTTTCGTAGCTTTCGGCAACGCTATTTTCTTCGGTGGAATTCCAGGTCATGCCCGTGGATGTGGTGTAGCTGCCGTTGTAACCAAGGGTAACACTCCCAGAATAACTAGCACTTACTCCAGTAATGCCTGCACCGACTTCCACACCTTGAGTCGTTGAAACCTCCCAAGCATGCATGATGTCTGTGCTGCGGGATTCTTCGTAACTCGTAGAATTCGTCTTGGAAACTTCCGAACCTTTCGATACGGATTCGCTTTCTGTTTTCCCTTCCGAAGTCGTTATGTTGAGCGTTATGCTAGGCGATTTTTTCAACGTCACCCGAAGCCCCGGCACATCGGCAATGCGCGGATTGAACTTGGTCGGGTTCGAGGGAGAATACATACCATCGGCGAGTTCCTCGCTATCGCTCCAGCCATCGCCATCCGTATCGGTGGAGTTCGGGTTCGTATCGTACTTGTAGACTTCCTCGATGTCGGTAAGGCCGTCACCATCCTTGTCCTTATCGGAATCCGTTTCGACGATCTCGATTTTCTTGATTTCAGCAAGTTTGTATGTATGCTTGCCCACCGAGACGCCTTCGGCAACTTCCACGGTCATCGTTTCCTTGCTCTTCTTCTTGATTGAGAACTCCACGCGGTCGATATCCGCGAGCTTGATTGCCTTTTGTTTTGCCTTGCCCGAGAAGTCCAGCTCTTTCTTTGCGGCTTTCCCGGAAAAAGTCAGGCTGTCAATGGTCGTCAGGTTTAGGCTCGTAGAAGGTTTTTTCCCGTCATCGGTATAAATATCGATGACGCCGGCCATGCTGAGCGAAGCAGAAACCGCAAGAAGGGCAGAAATTTTTTGAATCGTTTTCATAATTTACTCCTACTCCTTCACGTCAATCTTGAGAGTTGAATGGTACGTCCCCATCTGAACACGCACCATGTAAAATCCGGAACGGAGGCCGGGCTGGACCACATTTTCGCCCTTCACGAGGCCTGCGTTACGGTAAACGCAATTCCCCAGGGCATCAAAAATCCGGACTGCCGAACGGCCTTCTGGAACAACTACGGACAGACTCGATGTATGGCGGTCCCACGTCACCGATGCACCGGGCATCATTTCCGACACAGGAATCGACGTTAAATTAGAAGAATCTTTCTTGTCGGCCTCGAACGTTATTTTGGCCACGGTTTCCACCCAGAAACGCTCGGTGGTGCCATCCACCTTGGTTATTTTGATGAGGTGCGTTTTTCCAGCCATAGCGAAGGCTGTTAAAGCAAGCATGAAAAACACCAGTTTCTTCATCTTTCCATTCTCCTTTGCAAAATGTCAACTCCTTGCATTTTTAACAACTTTTTCCGCATAACCTAATAAGCCATGCTATTCATTAATAGCATGGCTTGTATTTTTTACTCAAAATTTTTGTATAAAAAAAATATTTACTTATTTTTCAGTCGTTTAACGACAAGTGTCACGCAAACACCCAAAATAAAGCCCAAAACGGCTGTCAATACATACCCACCCGTTTCCGCAGACAAAATAAAAGCCCCATAATCAGACTGCATTTCCGGGATTCTCGCACCCGAAAACTCACCAATCACGGCAAAAAGCGCAACCAAAGTGACGCCAGCGGTCGTCGCCAGAGCATTCAACATCCTTCTTTCGCGGTTTTTCAGGATTATTTCCGCGCGCCTATTTATTTCTTTCAGGGCGTCTTCTGTTGTATATTTCACGACTCACCTCATATCATTCCACAGCACCACTTTTATTTATTTAATAACAAATTTACAATTTTTACTCACCAGTCCAATTGTAAAACATCATTTACACTGCATTACGTTAAAAATATTACTATTTTTATATATAAGCTAAGGTTGGTTGTCGCAAGTGAGTAATTCTTAAAAAAAATGCAATTAAGAGTAATTACGCAAAAAAGAGTATATCAAGTTTTCTTGAATGGAGTCTATACACATGCCCGATAATGACGGACTATTGTATATCCGTTTTCTGACTTCTGGTGATCAAAGCGCTCTTAAAGTTCTCTTTAACAAATACAGGGAAAGTCTAGTTCTATTTATATATGGATTTGTCCAAAATGTCGATATCGCCGAAGAGCTGATGATGGACACTTTCGCAGTTTTGGTATCTGGAGTCGCCCGCTACAAAGAAAAAGACAATGCGCTATTTAAAACGTGGCTGTTTGCAGTCGCTAAGAACCAGGCGTTTCTCCATTTAAGGAAACAAAAAATTTGGTTTGTCTCTTTGGAGAAGGAATTTTTGGACAATGTAGAAGCGGATGCGAGCACCCAACCGATTGCCATACTCCTGAAAAACGAGAGAGAAGCACAACTGTACCGGTCGTTGAAGGCCATTGACGCAAACTATAGACAAGCGCTGTATCTCCAGTATTTTGAAGATATGAAGCCAGAGCAAATCAGTCGAATCATAAAAAAGAACATAAAACAGACGTACAACCTGTTGGCTAGAGGAAAAGAAGCCCTACGCGCCGCATACGAAAAGATGGGGATTTCATGGGATATTTAACAAGGTTGGATATCATAACCACCATCATCCAATCCATCATCTTGGTCGTCATTATTGCGAAAACAATAAAGCTGGTTATAGGCTCAAGAACATGCATTCTTCCGTTCTTCTTTGCCTTGGCTCTGGGCAGTAACCTTCTAAGCAACTTTTATTGGATTGCTTACGACCTTTTGGAACCAGGTATGCGGATGCCTATGGCATGTAATGAAATCGTAGAAAGTGCAATAATCCTACTTTTGTGCGCCGCCCTAGAAACGATACTGAAAGACAAGAGAACAGTAGCAAGTGAGATTGAGTTTGCAACGCTCTTTATCGGTACGAATATCGCGTTTTGGATTGCCTGGTCGGGAGAATGGTTCCAAGATATCTTGTTCGGCATCCCGTACATTTATTTTTTCTGGCTATTGATTCGCGGCCTAATAAGCAGGAGTAGCTTGAGTAGGAAAGAAATGTGGCAGGCAATAGCGGCAAGTTTCATGGTTCTCGCGATGCAGATCCCTTTATTGATTACAAAAGGGTTTGTTTTCGAATTTACCAAAATGGCATGCTTAGTGGTGATGGTCACTTTAACGATTTGGCTTGGCGTCAAAAGCTTTCGACGTAAGGAATTTTTTCTCGCCTCGACTTTCTTTTTGTGGACAGAACTATCCATGTTCTTAGGTTTTGACTTCTATTATTATTTGTTTTTTTTCGCAAATACGATTGCGTTGCTCATTATGTTTTCTTCGATGAAAAAGGAAATCGCCTCCGATGATTAATGCCGAAAGCATCCTGATATGCATTGCAGCACCAATTGCAATTTCGGTTCTTTTCGCCAAGGGAAGCGCACGCCAGCTGATCTCCGCTTTCCTAGCAGGTATGATCGTTTGCATTTTTTCTGCCTACATCGCGGGTTTTATCCAGATGTCGTCGGGCTACAGTTCCGAAGATACCGCCATTTTCCTTTCCCCGATGATAGAAGAGAGCATGAAGCTCTTGCTGATCCTGTTCTGCATTTACGTGTACGATCCGTCGGGCAAAAGAATAGAACTGCTCGCCATCGGTATTGGTGCCGGTTTTGCGACTTTTGAAAACTGCTGCATCCTTCTTTCGTCGGACACGCAACAGTTGACCTACATGCTGATTCGCGGATCGGCAGTCGGCGTGATGCACATCGTAACTTTGGTAGCACTAGCCAAGGGATTTCAGCTTTTAAAAAGGCACAAGGCGTTTTTTTTCGCCGGTATCGCGGGCATATTGTCCATCTCCGTGACCATACATGGGCTCTACAACCTTTTGGTATCCAAGCCGGGCATGTCATCGTACATCGGATACGCGATGCCGATGCTTTGCGTGATATTGCTGTACATGACGAATGTGGCGAAAAAAAGCTAATCTATCGCGTCACAAGCGCGACAATCGCTGCAACAAGGCCACCCACAGCGACTCCGGCAATCACGACCAAAGCGACCATCATCCACTTGACATACTTTGCCAGGCGCACCGCCAAGGCCCCCTGATCCTTTGCAAATTGCTGGTAGAGGTTCAGTGCGGCCATTGCCGTGAAGCCAAGGTCGTCAAGCCAGCCCAGCACGGGAAGCGCATCCGGGACGGCATCAATCGGGGACATGTCGTAGGCGACGGCGGCCATCGCAATCAAGACGGAAAGAGCCTTCCACACGACGGAGACTCCGTTCTGTTCTTTCTCCGCACCCTTATTCGTGCAGCTAGAACGGGAGTCCATCTCGCTCATGTCGTGAACTTCAACGTCTTCGAAAACCTTGTTCTTGCGCATTGCAACCTCCGCAACTTCTCTTCAGGTCACTTCTAAAAATTCATTTTTGAAAAATTGTCTGCGGCACATTTACCAAAGCAATTTTTAGAGGTTCCCTTTAGAATATATAAAATGCCGTACAAGAAGTACGGCAAAGAAAATGTAACGCAATATTGCGCCGATTAGCGAACGTTCTTACCCGTGGTAGAGGTTACCGGACTGGTAGTTCGGTTCCGTTGTCAAATTGACCCCAAGGCGGCGGAACACGCCCACATCCACCTGCGAGAGGATGACGCTGGAATGTACTTCGCAGTGGCGGAGTTCCGGCAACTTTTCGAGGGCGATTTTCGCGTTGTAGTCCGTGAGGGCACAAACGGAAAGCGCCACGAGGGCCTCGTCCATGTGCAAGCGCGGGTTCCTGTGGCCAAGCTGCTTCGTCTTGAGGTTCTGAATCGGCTCGATGACCATCGGTGAAAGTAGGCGCACTTCGTCGGGAATCTTCGCAAGGTGCTTCAAGGCATCGAGCAGAGCCGCCGAAGAAGCGCCGAGCAGCGAAGACGTTTTGCCGGTAATAATGGCTCCGTCGTTCAGCTGGATAGCCACGGCCGGGCCACCGGTCTGTTCTGCACGTTCCACGGCAGCGGCAATCACGGGGCGGTCGGCAGTGCTAATCTGCGCCTGCTCCATGATGAGTTCCTGCTTGTAAATCTGGTCTTTTTCCGCGTTGCCCTTGCGCACATCGCAAAGCGTGTTGTAGTAACGGCGGATGATTTCCTGGCGCGCGGCCTCGCAAACGGCGTCGTCATCGACAATGCAGTTGCCGGCCATGTTCACGCCCATGTCCGTGGGGCTCTTGTACGGGGATTCACCGAGAATGCGCGTAAACAGAGCGTTCAGCACCGGGAAAATTTCCACGTCACGATTGTAGTTGATTGTAGTTTGTCCGTAAGCTTCCAAGTGGAACGGGTCAATCATGTTCACGTCGTTCAGGTCGGCGGTGGCAGCCTCGTAAGCGAGGTTTACCGGGTGCTTCAGCGGAATGTTCCAAATCGGGAACGTTTCGAATTTGGCATAACCGGCCTTCACGCCGCGCTTGTTTTCATGATAAATTTGTGAAAGGCACACGGCCATCTTTCCACTCCCAGGGCCCGGAGCGGTCACCACCACGAGTTCGCGGGTAGTTTCAACAAATTCATTCTTGCCATAACCATCGTCGCTTACAACCAAAGGAATGTTGCTCGGGTAACCCACAATCGGGTAGTGGCGGTAAACCTTGAGGCCAAGTCCTTCCAGCTTCTTCTGGTAGGCAATCGCGCTCGGCTGTTCCTGCCAGCGGGTCAGCACCACGGAGCTCACGTACAGGCCGTAACCGCGGAAGGCGTCAATCA
>JAEERM010000149.1 GCA_016285835.1 Fibrobacter sp. | reverse complement strand
CTTTGAGATGAGGATGGATCCATTCCCTTTTTGATAGAGTTCAAGGACTTTATCCCATTCTTCTTTTGTGTATTTCATATATGAAAATCCCGAAAGTTGTGTCCAACTTTCGGGGTTCACATCATTTTTAGGCCGCTAATTTTTACGTGAGATTTTATGCTATGTAATTTTTTTAAGATGATTTTTACCCTGGTCGTTATGGTTTTAGCAGGTCAGGCCTTCGCCGCACGGCGTGCAGGAGGCGTTGTTTCCGCAGTCGTTCAGTTCTTCGACTTCCCGGATCTCATGGACGTACTTGCCATCGTCGTACTTGATGTATTTTACGTTGACGAACTTGTCGCTGAGGGTGAACGTGATGGTACCCATGAAGCCGCCTGTCGTTGTGCATCCCGGGTACAGGATGGTCGCGTATAAGGTATCGCCCGAAAGTGTCGCCCTCAATCCGTTGAAGGTGCAGACTTCGTTAACAAGCACGCCGTCGTCCTGGATGGAGACCGTCCCGTCGGCGTTTTTCACTTTCACGACGCTAGGTGTCACGGCGGGGCCGCCGCGATACGACGATTTCACGTTGGTCGCCTTTTCGACGATCTTCTCGCTCATCGGAGGCGGCAGGTACAGCCACACGCCATTGTTACACTGATAGACGTCGTCTTCAGTAACCAGTGTCTCTCCGTTCCTGTCACAGGGGGTGCCAGAAATAGTATCCCTGTTACACTTGCTGCCCGGGGGGCAAATATCGATTTCTACCCAGTAGTTCGCGGCGCACCTGAACGCCTTGCCGGTCACGCAGTCGGTAACGGTTTCCACGTCCGTGGCGCTGTCGCAGTTCCCGTTTGCGGTCATGCTGTCGTAATCGGTGATGTGCCTGCAGTTTTCCGGTTCCTTCTGGCTGGAGCTGGACTCGGTTGTTGCCGAGGTCGGCGCCACTTCGGAAGAGGAGGCCGGGACTACGTCGGAAGAGGATGTCGGAGGCACGTCGGAGTTGGAATTCTGAACGGTGTCTGCGCTCGGGTTGACGCTGGAGGTGGGCGTATCGATGCTGTTGGGGGCGGGCGTGTCGCTGGAGGCGGGCGAGGCCTGGTTGGAATCGCTGGATGCCGGGGCGTCGTTGTCACTGCTTGTCGGGGTGTTGCCGCCGTTAGATGCCGGAGTGTCGCTGCCGCTGGAAAGCGGTTCCTGGACCGAGCTCGTGTCGTTGGCGGGGGACACGCTGGAACTGTCGTCACCGCAGGCGGTGAGCATGAAGGCGACAATCGAGGCTGCGGCAAGGCCGCAAGCCGTGCCGGTGATTTTCTTTTTCATGATACTTCTCCTTAATTTTTACATGACGCAATCTTGGTCCGGCGGGCACTGCTCGCAAGATGAGTTGTTCCCGCAGGGGAGCAGTTCTTCGACTTCGCGAACCGGCTTAACATTGCCCCTGAAGTCATATTTCAGGTAATTTATGTCCGCGAAGGCATTGCTCACGGTAAACGTGAGGGTGCCCATTACGAAACTGCTCTTTGTGGGGTCCGAAAATTCAACGTGCGCGATCAGTGTGTCGCCTGCAAGTTCGGCGCCTACGGTTACGGAGTCGAAATCGTAGATGTCCGCTCCGTCGTCGCGGAAGGTGACCGTGCCGTCGGCGTTCTTCACCTTCACGACGCTAGGTGCCACGGCGGGGCCGTTGTTGTGTTCGGCCTTTGCGCCGGTCGCCACTTCCCTGATCGGGTCGACATCGTCTGCGTCGGGCGTGTACACCCACTTGCCTTCCTTGCAGGTGAAGATGCGGCTGTAGAATTCCATCGTCGAGTCTTCGGTTGCGCAGGGCTCGAGATCGGGCCTGTAGATTCCGTCGGGAATGCCGTCGCCGTTGCAGTCTCCGCCTGGGGGGCATTTGTTTTCGGGGTTGAAGTTGACCGTGTCCGTATCCGAGGAGGCGGGCGCCACGTCGGAAGAGGACGCGGGCGTGTCGCTGGAGGCGGGGCTGCCATTGTCGCTGGAAGCCGGTGTCGGGGCGTCGTTGCCGCTGGATGCGGGCGGGTCCTGTTTGGATTCGCTGGATGTCGGGGTGTCGTTGCCGTTAGATGCTGGCGCATCGCTGTCGCTGGAAAGCTGCTCCTCGATCGAACTGGTGTCGTTGACGGGGGATACGCTGCTGCTGTCGTCGCTGCAGGCGGTGAGCGTGAAGGCGACAATCGTGGCTGCGGCAAGGCCGCGGGCCATGCCGGTAATCTTCTTATTCATGATGCTTCTCCTTTATTTTAAAATGTACTTGCCGTCCTGACAATGGTATGCGCATCCGACGTCGTATACCCATTCGTCTGATTCGGTGCAATCTGCCCCGATGAGGGGACTGGCGGAACAATCTGCTCTTCCGATGGTTAGCCTGCGAATGTCCATCCAGGTTTCGTCGATGCATTCGTAGGTGTCAATGTGTACCGTTACACTGTCGCCTGTTTCGCAGGGTACGTTCGATAGAGGTTCTCTCGTTGATATTTCTGTCCATTTGCCATAGTTGCAATAGTACCGCAGGTTGATGGAAAAGGATGCCCCTTTCACGGTCTTGTAGTCGAGGGGAATCGTCTTGATTTTCCCTTGTTCGGTGCAGGGTTCGCCTACCCAGGAATCGTTTTCGGTAAGGGCGTGCCAGGTGCCTTCGCGGCAAATGATCGTTCCGTCCGTGTCGCAGTCCTTCGCGATTGCGTGTTCGTGGTGACAGGGAATGTCTGCCTTTGCAACGCCGGAGGAATCCTTCATGTGTACGCAGTAGCTTTCCCAGTAGCTCTCTTTACAGATGTAGAGGTCGTTGCTCCCGCATTCGACGAGCGTGTCGTTTTCCATCCCGCCGCAGTCGTTGCAGGCAACGGCAGGGATGGGGCACGGTTCTTCGTTGCACGGCGGGCACATCCTTTCGTACTCGAAGCATTTCTCGTGCTTTTCTCCGACGCGTCCCGCCGAGGAAGAACTTGCCACTGCCGAAGAGGAAATGGTCACGGCCGAGGAACTCGATGAGTTGCCGGATTGGCCATTGGACTTTTTTACCCAGTAATTCGCTTCGCAGACATAGATGCCGTCGCCGTCGCACGAGGCGATGGAGTCGCCCAAGGAGCCTATGCAGTGGTTGCAGGGAAGGACAAAGTTGATGCATCCGTTTTCATCGCATGGCGGGCACGCTCTCTCTATGTCAAAGCAGCCCGGCTCCATTCTCCCGATGCGTTCTGTGGAGGACGAAATTTCGGTGGACGAGGAACTCGCGATTTCTTCGGGCTTCTCTTGCCACTTGTATTCCTTGCAGATGAGCGGCTTGCCCGTGTTGCAGTCCTTCGTTTCGAAAAGGTTGATGGAGCATTTCAAGTTTTTCTTTGCCGTCCCGTCCGAATCTATCAGGTGCACGCAGTCGGGAACCCACTCGTCGCCTATTCCGCAGATGTAGATGTCTCCGGTTCCGCATTCCACGAGCGTGTCGTTTTGCAGCATGCCACCGCAGTAAGTGCAGGGCTGGTAGTAAATGGGACAGTCGTCACCGTCGCACGGCGGGCACATGCTTTCGAAAGTGAAACACTGCTCGTGCTTTTTACCGGCGGGGTACGTGCTTGCCTCCGACGAGCTGCTGATATCCCGGTTGTTGCAGGATTCCGACGGCTCGCAGGTGCAGATGACGGGGGACGAGTCGCTTTCGCAGGCGCTCAGAACGAGGGCGATAGCCGATACCGCGGTAAGCCCGCAGGCTATTTTGTATGCATTCTTTTTCATGATGTTTCCCCTTATTTCACCCATTCACTTCCCATGAGTTTGTCCGGGCACCTGCTCACAGGAATGTCGCTGGTGACGGACGTCCTCTTGATTACCGGATCGCTGTCCACGTCTCCGCAGTAGCTGAAGAGGAACCGGACGAGTTTCCCGTTGGTATTGGTCATGCAGTTCGGCGCCACGATGTCTACGACGGTCATGGTGTCGGGCGAGACCTTCGTGAGCAGGTGGCCTGCGGTCTCGTTGCTGCCGCGGATGTTGAGCAGGTAGAGCCCGCATTCGGCACTGTCGTTTGCGATGGCGTCGGCGAGTTTTTTGTACTGCTTGGCGGCAATCGGGAAGAGCTCGTTCAGTGCGTAGATATTCTGCTTGACGAACTGGTGCACGCCAATCCCGTCGAATTCCGTGGCCTGTGCGGAAGGCGGATCCTGCGGCGAGGAACTTTCTTCCCGCATGGCGACCGATGCCATGACCGTGGTGTCGAACGGCATGTCTTCAAGGCCGAAGAAGGCAATGTAGTCGCTTAGGGTGAGTGGCTTTGGCGTGGTCTGAGTCGGGGGCGCTTGCGTGTCACCGTCGCCGGGGTCCTTGGAAGAACTGCTGGCGGGAATCTTGCTCGACGATGAACTTTCGTTCTGGTCGCCGTCGAACGGTTCGACGCCGTGGGGCGGGAGCTCGCTGGAGGAACTGCTGGCGGGTGCGCTGCTCGATGTCTCGGGCTTGTCTTTGCCCGGTGTGCTGCTGGAAGACTTCGGCTTGGCCGGCTCCTTGCTGCTGGAGGAACTGCTCTTCTTTGTGCGCTCGGAGCTGGAAGAGCTGCTCTTGATTTGCTCGGAACTGGAGGAATCTTCTTGCTCCTGGTAGGCGAGTTCGTTGGGCTCTTCGGCAGTGCCGGCAAGGTTATCTGAATCGGAACAGCCGGCGCAGAGGAGTGCCGCGACAAAGCTGGCGATGATCAGGATGGCGGTCAGGGGGAACGTCGCGATAATCTTAGGCTTGTTCATGATTGTCCTCCTTGACGTTCCTGGTCAGCGGAAAAAGTTGCAAATTCAGTCGGTAAACCTGGTCGATGTTCTTGTCTTGGGATGCGATGGCAATGACCTTGCGGCGGCATTCGTCGAGTTCCTTGACGATGCGTTCGTAGGTGTCCCTGGATAGGCCCATGGTGACTCCGCTGAAGTTACGTTCTTCCTTGGGGAGGTCGATCGCGGGAGTCGCGAGTTTGGACATCTGGCGGTGCATTCCGCGTAGGGCGAGGCGCGTGGCGTCGGGCGTCCCTGTCACGGAAGTTTCGGCCTGTTCGAGCTGGCCGTCAATGGATTTTTTCAGGAGTCCCGTCCTGGAGAGGAAATCGAGGGACTGGCGCACTTCCGCTGCCGTAATTTCGGGATAGCACTTCTTGGCGATTTCGCCGGGGGTGGCGCCCGGCATCAGCGGGGCGAGCTCGCGGATGACCGGGTTGCGCCAGGAGTCGTAGAATTCGAAGAGGTCGCCCTGCAGCACGCGGACCTTGTGGTTTTTCGCGATGGCGAGCATGCTTTCGTAGGCGGACTTCTTGGCGACTTCTTCTTCGGTCTGGCCGTATTTGACCATGGCGCGGAAGTATT
>JAEERM010000148.1 GCA_016285835.1 Fibrobacter sp. | reverse complement strand
TCTGGAAATGGTTTTGGTTCCATATCCTTTTTTGTAGAGTTCTAGGGCCTTGGCCCATTCTTCTTTTGTGTGTTTCTTATACATGAAAACCCCGAAAGTTGTGTCCAACTTTCGGGGTTCACATCATAAAGACGGCTTTTCTTATGAACATTTCGTAGAGCGGCTAGAAGTAGATGAATCCACCAAATTTGATGAAGACTCCCTCGCCATTGAAGATGGCCTTGGTATCGGTAAAGAAGGAATCACCGAGAGCAAATTCACAGGCAACCAAGTTGTCGTACTGGAAACGCGTACCAATGGAAGCGTTAACCTTGTCCGACACGCTCTGCTTGATGGTGTAATTTTCTCCAGACAAATCCTTGCCCCAGATGTAGCGGATTGCGTTCCATTCGTAATTCGCTTCGCCAAAGAACATCACGTTCTTGTTCAAGAGAACTTCGCTCACAATGTTCGGCACGAGGGTCATCCCCAGATTGTACTCCGATGTTTTCACGACCTTTCCCTGATTTTCGGATTCAATCGCATCGAAAATGGTGATGGGGAACGAGGTGTTCACACCAAGATAGAGGTTTGCCCTCTCCGAACGCAAGGCCGGAGTGCCATAGTTGAACAAAGGAACGATTGTCGTGCGAGAATCCACATTCTCGTTCACAACACGGTCTCCAACCTCCATCTCGTTTTCATGACGGACAAACGCCACTCCCGCAGACCAGAAATGTTTCCTTGCTGCAGGACCATCCGACAAAATAAGGGAGGCATTCAGATCGCGATAGCGCTGTTCCTGCTTGGAGCCATGCTTGGGGTCGACATCCATCTCGTCGGCAAACGTGACCCAGTCAGCAGCAGCCGTCAGCACGAAACCGCCCAGAACCTTGGACAATGTAATGCCCCAGTCATCTCCGGCATTGGAACCCCTCTTTTTCCCTTCACCATCGTCAACTTGAATCTGGCCGAGGCTCAAGCGCAAGTCGGCAGCAAAACCGTTGGTCGCATAACCTACGGTCGCCCGTCCAAGATTACCGGACAAGTCCATTGCGCCAAAGAAATTGCCCAGCGAAAACACGCCCATTTCTCCGGAAGGTTCCACATAGACAAACTTCTGTCCGGCAAACTTGACAAGGCGGTTTTTCAGCAAAATATTGACATTGTCACCCGCAGCCTCGTTTTCCACAATGTTGTATGCATTTCCGTGCAAGATTGTAAAGGGCGTTTTGGGAGGCATATCCATCTCGGCCGGTTCCACAGCAGGCTTTGCAGCCTCTTCAACAGGTTCCACTTTCGGTGGTTCGGAAACCACGGCCACCTGCTGTGCGGAATCCTGCACAGCGGGTTTTGCCGAATCAGCCACAGCAGGTTCGGCAGCTGGAGTTGCGCTAGCAACAGAATCCTGCGCAGGGGCAGGGGCCGCTTCTTGCGCAGTTCCCTGTTCCGGTTCCGCGGCAGCAACACCTTCCGACGTTTCTCCCGTTTGCGACTCAGCAGCAGGTGTGGCCTGCTCCGGATTATACTCGACCGGTTCCGAAACAACAGCGGCCTGGTCTGCTGCCGGCTCTGCCGGTGTTTCAACGGTGGCCTCCTGCTGCGCAAAGGCAAGGGCAGAAGTAACAAATGTCAGTGCGACTGCTTTTTTCAAATTCATATGAGATTCTCCTATCAGTTATCTCTAAAATACATCATTTTGAGAAAATGTGACGACTTTATTTTTTTTGTGCACCCTTAACCACTATTTGCTATATTAAATATGATGAAAAAACTCGTTCACGACAGAAAAATTTGCCTCGCTTGTGCAGGTTGTGTGGGAATTTGTCCCAAAATGGCGCTCGACATGTATGGTTTGGAACTACAAATCGATCACGAAAAATGCATACGCTGCGGTATTTGTACCAAAGCATGCCCTGCCGGTGCGCTGAAAATTACGGAGGTGGACGATGCTTGATTCCTGTTATGATGTCGTGGTCATCGGTGCAGGGCCCGCCGGCTCTGTCGCAGCAAGGAACCTCGCCCGTGAAGGCCACAAAGTCCTCCTTCTCGAAAAACGTGAACGTATCGGCTACCCTGTCCGCTGTGGCGAAGCAAGCACCACGCTCGCCGACCTGCAAACCTACGGTCCCATCGACGAAAGCTGCATTGAAAGCATCATCAACGGGTTATACATCTATGGCCCGAACGGCGAGAACATCGAAGTCCCGAAACCGGGAACGGGCATCATGCTGAACCGTGAAATTTTTGACCCGTGGCTTGCCAAACTGGCCGAAGACGAAGGGGCACAGTTGGTAACCTGTGCACGGGCCACGTTCGTGGGAGACGTTCAGGGCAGCGAACGAATGGTCAGGGTCGCTCTCGGGAAAGGGAACGGAGACGGGACCGTCACCGAAACAGGAACACAGGAAATTTTTGCGAAAATGGTCATCGCGGCAGACGGCGTAGAGAGCCGCATTGGCCGCATGGTCGGGCTCGACTGTGTGCAATACCCGGGTAAAACCTGTACCGGCGTCGACATCCAAGTACAGGGGATTCTGACAAAACCGGACTACCTCACTTTCTGGCAAGGTCACGACTTCATCAACGACGGCTACATCTGGAGTTTCCCGAAACAGAAGTCCAATGTCACCAACTTCGGCGCAGGTTTCCTCGCTAACGGGAAGCACGACGGGAACATTCTCGAAATTACGATGGAATGGCTCGAAAAGCTCTTCCCCGGGGCCAAGGTCAACTATACAGTCGGCGGGTTAATCCCCGTTTCGAGCGTACTCAAGGAATATACTTTGGATCGGTTCGCCCTGGTGGGCGACGCCGCCCACCACACCAACCCGCTCACGGGTGGTGGCATCGCTTCCGCGATGCGGGCGGGCCGTTTCTGCGCCCAATACGTAAGCGACGGACTGGGTCGCGGCGTTCTTTCCAAAGAGTTCTTGAAGCAGTACGAAAAACGCTGCTACGGCTACTTCGGCAAAATGCACGACTTTGAACTCAAGTTCCGCAGGTTCCTGCTCGCACTGAACCGCGAAGACCAGATTGGGCTTTACAAGGTGCTGCAAGGTTTCGCACTCGGCGGATACAAGAAGAGAGCCTTCCTCAAGACTCCCGTGCAAAGCGCGAAGTATCTGTATAAGTTCGTGAAGTTTAAGTAGAGCCTAGAGAATAGGGACTAAAGGCTAGTGAAAAGAATCACGCACTTCGCGCGTTAATAACAGACGGCGAAGCCGTGATATTTCTCCCTAGATCCTAGTCTCTAGCCACTAATCCCTCAAAACAATTCTTCCACTTTCGTTTGCGCGAGCACTCGATTATATATTATCCTTTTCCCTTTCACGCCGTCACTAGCGCATACATGCTCCGTCGGTGGCTTGAGCAGGGAAGCGACCAGATGTGCCGCAACTGTTTCGGCATGCACGGGGCGGAGCCGCTCGGGAATCCATTCAGGGTGCGCTCCGAAAACCTTTTGCAATAGTTCTTCGCCAAAGCGCTTATCCTTGTGTTTCCCGAGCAAAAGCGATGGACGCACGAGCGTAAGCGCATTGAAATTCATCATGGTTAAGCCTTCTTCGAGCATTCCCTTTAGACGATTATAGAAGAACGGCGAATGCGAATTCGCCCCCTGCGCACTCACACACAAAAAATGCGGAACCCCCTGTTTTTTGGCGATGGCGGCCAAAGTAAGAGGCAGACGCACATCGACCTTTTCTTGGGCACTGCGACTCCCCGCCTGTTTCCGGGTCGTCCCCAGGCAACACATTACTGCATCGCAACCGCTAAAATTCAAACTCTGTAAATCGCTAAAATCAATGACATTGAACTTGAACTTCGAGGCTCCCTGCAAGACGCCCATCTGTCCTAAATTAGGAATGGAGCGTACAGGGCAATAAACGCTTTCAACTTCACCCAACCGGGCTAGCAGTTGGACGACATTTTTGCCGATAAGCCCTGTAGAGCCCAGAAGAACTATTCTCATTGAACTATTTCGTTCACTTCATCGTTGGGAATCATCCAGCCCACGGAATCGCCACGAACAGGCAGCACAGTAACGGCTCCCGCTTCATCAACAATCACAGCAATGCCGGACAAATAGTTGACCCAACGGAACGGGGTTTGATAAATTTTCAGGTCTATCGTCCTATTCGATACAAATACAATAAGCGGCTCAACCAACATGTCATGACTCACGAGAATGCTCACGCGCTTCCAGCTCGGCATGTTCGCGACAACGACTTCGTTCACGAACTGATTTCCACGTTCATACAAATCATAGAAGTAAGTCGAAAGCTTTGCGCCTATCACTCTAGCGAACGAAAAAGAAACTCCATAAGCATACTGAGCAATGTATTTCGGATTGCCCCCTCTTTCGGATACAAGCGCATCCAAGGAATCACTGGGCACCGTCAAGAAATAACCCCCATTAATGCCATCCCACGTCACGACCTCCACATCGCCTTCACCACGACCAATCGCAATATTCTTGCAGGTTTCACGAGTGCGTAAAAAATCCGTCGACGAATAGTAGAACGATTCTTCGCTCACAAGTTTTGTGCCAAGCGTCTGCGCCATCTGAATTCCAATCGGAGTCAACGGTGATTCCGTTCCATAATTTTTCTTTTCTCGCTTGGAATGACGAATCACGAAAGCAATCTTACTCGTCTGGGGAACAGCCTTATAGACATCGCCCATATCGTAAAAGCCATCCTCATCCGGAGCAAGTGCAAGTGTCCCCGGAGTCGTCGCAAAAGTAAAGGAGCCATTTGCTGGCGGAGCAATAGCAGAACTCGCCGGATCCACAGCATCCGATGAACTCACCGGGTCCGTACCGGCATCCGGAAGAGAGCCCGAAGAATTTGCCGGATTCGTACCAGCATCAGGGAGTTGCGCACCCGAAGAACTCGTTGGAGTTTGAGCCGGAGCAGAAGGCGAAGAGGAAGAATCATCCCCGCAACCAGCAAGGACAGTCGTCAAGGCAAGAGCCACGACGCCACAGAAAGAAAAAGCACTTTTTTTAAAGCAAATAGACAAACGCATACGAACAATTTAGTTTTTTGCCCCGAAAAACAAGCGTAAAAGTATATTTAATCACATAAATAGGTGAAACAGGCCAAATTTCCCCACATTCGTGCGTAAATATTTCTAAACTTGAAGGCGGGATAAACATTTAACCAATAGGTGTATCATGGCCAAAGCGAATAAAGCAAAAGACATTCCGGTTCTCGGTACAGATGCCGACGCATTCCGCCAGGCTTTTACCGACCACATCCACCACACCCTTGCACGCAGCAATTTCACGGTGACCGACCACGAGAAGTTCCTCGCCGTCGCCTACGCTGTACGCGACCGACTCGTCGACCGCTGGATCAAGACGCAGAACACGTACTACGAAAAGGACGTGAAGCGCGTCTACTACCTCTCCCTCGAATTCCTCATCGGCC
>JAEERM010000147.1 GCA_016285835.1 Fibrobacter sp. | reverse complement strand
GGCCTCAAAATAATGTGAGAGCATGGAAAAGTGGAAATTCTCCATGGAAATTCATAGCTTACGACATAGACAATGGTTTTGACTTTTTACCTAAACTTGCCGGGTTTACGGAAAATACAAATATGATCGAGTGGATCCTCGGCGGAGGACGACCAAATTTACCATGTTCTGGCGGGAACAACTACAAGTGTTTTGGCAACATTTTTATTAAACTTATTCAAAATTCTGATTTCAAGCAAAAGTTCATCAATCGCGCGTCTTACCTATATTCAACATTTATCAATGGCAAAAAAGTGGCGCAACAAATAGACCTCATAAACAACTCAATCGACCCGGCGCAAATTACAAGAGATATAAAACTATACAAAAGAAATAACCACAAAAATTCTTGCGGGACATATTTTGAAACAGACGGCAGTTGTTTGAGAACATGGTCCTACAATCGTGACAAAACAGTAAGAAACGATTTTAAAGAATCATTTGACCTGAACGACGAAGTTCCCATTACCATAGAAGTGAAAGGCAACGGAATTTTAAAATTGGATGATTTCGACATCAAGCAAAGTCAAGTATACAATTGGAGTGTTTTTGAGCACCATCCCATGAAATTGAGCGTAGAATGCCCTAACGGTTCAACATTCATAGCATGGGAAGACGGCTCAACCGATCCAAACCGGGTAATAGACCCTATCCAGAATACAAAATACACCGCAGAATGCCAATAACCGGCAAGTTACCCCTGTCTCTTCTCACTCTTGTGCATCGACGCAAGAGCGTTTGAGCGACGGCGAGCGGTTTCTTGCAAGTTCACGGACTCGTCGTATTCATCCACAATTTCGCGACCGAGGATCTCTTCAAGCACATCCTCAAGGCTCACGATACCCGCAATAGCACCCCACTCGTCCACAACGCCCACCATGTGGCCACGCTGTTTGAGGAACCGGAGCAAGAGCTTGTCGAGAGTCAGGCTATCGGGCACGAGGAGTAGCGGACGCATCATCTGCCGCAATTTTATATCGCGCATGCCTTCAGCCAACTTGTTGTAGGCGTCGCGGCGCAACACAATCCCGACCCAGTCGTCCTTTTTTTCGCCATGGAGCGGCACACGGGAGAACGGCCAGTTTCCGCGTTCATCCACGGTTTCGCCGATAGTCTTGTCAGCGGGCAGCGAGAACACGACCTGGCGCGGAGTCATCACCTTGCGTACAGCCACGGATTTCAGGGCAAGGATGTTTTTGATGACAATAGCCTGCTGGCGGTCAATGACATCTTCCCTGAGCCCGAGGTTCACAAGGCTGTTGATGTCCTCAACGCTCACATCCTTCTTCTTTTCATCTTCGCGAGTCCAGCGTTTGGTAAGCGTAAGGCAGAGCCAGATAATTCCTGTACAGCCGAGAATCTTGGTAATATAATAGAAGGGTACAGCCACTAGCGGGGCAGCAATCTTCGCCTGCTTCACGCCAAGGGTTTTCGGAGTAATTTCGCCAAAGAGCAGAATCAGTATGGTAAGGATGACCGGAAGCGCCATCGCCCCCATTGGCGAGAGCCTCTTCACGGCAAGAGCCGTAGCGAGCGAGGCTCCCACGGTGTTCGCCACAGTGTTCACCACCAGCACAGAAGCAATGTAGCGGTCAATATTGTCCTTGACATGCGCAAGGTACCTCGCCGTGAACCGCTTGTGGCGCCGGAGCGACTCCACCGTAGAAGGCGGCACACTGTAAAAAGAGGCTTCGGTCACCGAGCAGAACGCCGAAATGGCAAGGCACCCCAGAACGGTCATTACAATAGCAAACATCTAAACTCCGACAAAAAACCTACTCAAAATCAAATTGCTGCGGTTCGATAGCCCAGAACTGCGTACGCCCGATGCCATCCACGAAATCCAGCCATGCAGATACACCTGTTGGAGGGAGAATTCTGGACTTTTCCGTATTGATAAAATCAATCTCCACCAACGTGCCCTCGTCAATTTCGGCAAGGCGCTTCGCTTCTGCGATGGCGACATCGATACCGCCCAGACCGTGTACAAGCCCATATTCCTTGGCCTTCCAGCCCATGAACACTCGGCCTCCCCCGTAAAGGGAATCAATTACAGCCTTGGGCATCCCCACCGCCCCAGAAACAACACCGGTAAAGCGATCGTAGAAGTCATCCATGTAATCCTGGAGTGCCGCTTTTTCTTCGTCCGTCCACGGACGGTTAAACGATTCCGCATCCGCATACTTGTGCGTCTTCACCGTTTCTGCCTTGACACCAATTTTGTCGAGAAGGCCGGAAGCATCCACCTTTCCTCCGTAAATGCCGATGCTCCCCACAACGGAATAGGGTTCAGCTATGATTTCGTCGGCACCGCACGCTATGTAGAAACCTCCCGATGCACCCATGTTGCCGATACTCGCAACCACCGGGATATCCTGGCTGCGAACAAACTTGATTGCCGCCCAGATTTTGTCGGAGGCAAGGGCGCTACCGCCAGGAGACGAGACCCTTACGATAAGCGCCTCCGCCCCGCTGCTGGGCACAGCCCGCAACGCCTCCAATACGGCCTTTTCCATGCGGGAATCAATCGTTCCATCAATATTCAAGAGGGCAATATGGCGACGCAAGCCCCAATCTTCGAGGAACAATTTCTTGTCCGAGGGTTTCCATGTTTTGTAGCGCGCTAGCGGAACATCAATACCGAAAAATGTATTGAGCGCATAAGAAGGAACTTGGTCGAGGTACAAAAGCGTATCGGCAAAACCATTCTGCACAGCGCTCTTCGCCGTCAAAAGCGGAATGTTGGCCAAGGAATCGATCATGCGCTTTGCACTGTCAAAGGGAATTCCCCGGCGAACAAATCGCTCGGCCACCGTAGACGCAAGGACGCTCCAATAATCATTGTAAAGTTCTTCCCGGTTCGCACGGGCTTCTGCCGACATAGAATCTGCTGTATAAGGCTCGACGGCAGACTTATAGGCACCATGCCGCAAGAATTCCACCTTCACGCCGAGCTTGTCAAAAAGGCCCTTGTAATAGAGCGAAGAGCCTCCCAGCCCGCGCCAGGAGAAATGCGCCGAAGGTTCAACGACAATACGGTTACAGGCAAGGGCCGCGACCATGACAGACGGGCGTAAGTCATCGACATAGGCAATGACCTTTGCCCCCCGAGCCAGCATTTTTTCCACATAGCGCTTGATTTCCATAGATATGGCAATACCGCCGCGATAGCCCGAGAAATCAAGGATCACGAGACCTGCACCGGGGTCGTGCAACAAATGTTCGAAATGGTTGCGGACGGTGTGGATGCCCATAGTCTTCGGACCAAAAAACGCAAAATCGCTTTCAACCTCACCCACTTCTTTGTCCAGCGGGACACGGTATATTTGCGCTGATGTCGTCGCACGCGGGTTCCGCGCAGCATGATAGCCCCAGGCCCCCCTCTTGATCATGTAATCGTCGAAGAAAGTGACCGAGGCGGTATTGTTGCCGCCCAGCGAAGTCGACAAGGTGAGCGTGTATTCGCGGGTATCGTCATGGAGGGGCATCTTGAACCCGACACGGGTACCATAAAGTTCCAGTTCAAAAAGCATCCGGTGCCTTTTGAAATTTTCGACATCGTAGCTCACGCTGAAAAGGTTCCCCAACCGGAATGTCGCTCCCAAGTCATGAATCATCTTCTGTTCTTCGGGGCCACCCTGCAAAAGATTCTGGCCAGAATAGCCCAACGAGACAAAGTTCAACGGGCGAATCAGCGCACCTGCAGAAAACAACCACTGCGTCCCGCCAAAATCGGCGCTGCGCAAGGCCTCGACACGCGTCCCCAGAAAAACAGACCGGGCCAGCCAAGCTGAACCATGGCTCAGACTCCAGCGGGATTCGTCGAACCCCTTGCCGTCGCGGCTATAGGAAAATCCCGCGGCCAAATGATCCAAATTTCCGCCAATACGGAACGTCGAGATTCCATCATCAAACTGGTAATCGGTCAAGGCACCCCACGAATCAAAAGCGGGGATACTGGCAGGGTTTCCGAAAATGCCATGTCCACCGTCGAGCGATGCAAAATCCGACTCTCCCGGCAAATAGGCAAAGCTAGAAACAGCCGCAAATAAAATTGGGAATAGAATTCTTTTCATAAATCACTTACAAACTAGAAAAAGAATGTGGCAACGCCTAACGAGGCAAGCGCGCCCGCAATGCCATAATACACGTTCCGCAAAGTTTGGCGCTTATCAATACTTTTTTCAGCCGCATCACGATCTTCTTGCGTGCGGATTGTCAAATTGTTGTATTCGTTGGCACGGTCCGACGCCATCTTGTTTTCGAGCAGGCCAGCCCCGAGGAAGCCAAACGCAGCTACGAAAGCAGACACACGCGCATAGCCTCGCCAAGTCCAGCCTTCCTTGACACTTTCAGAAGCATCGGCCAGCGCCACCAGGGTCACATCCATTTCCCGGTTTTCGCGAGCCTTGAGCACCAACGGCAAATTCTGCGTTTCGTACCCATCCAAATTCACGGTTACAGTCAAGGATTCCGGAACAACTTGCTCAAACTTGGCCGGAGAAACCAACGTTTGCGGTTGCGAAGAAATCTTCACCGAAGCCTGTTCGGGGACCGTGTTCACAAGCAGCGTAGCGAACATGCCCATCTGGATTTTCTTGAGCGTATTTGCGGCGGCCTTCAGTTCACCGAGGCGGGCCATCATAGCGGCAGCATCTTCCTTTTCCCGCATGAGCTTGTGCAAATTGACATCGTGCTGGAACTGGCGAGCATCGTAGGCAGAATCTGTTTCGTTTTCGCCCTTGGGTTCAAGGGGGGGGAGCGTATCGGCGACAGAAGCCATCTTCACCTGGAGAGAATCCTCAAGCGCCTTGGCACTCGTCTCGACCAGTTCAATCCGCCTAGTATATTCCCCATAGTCATCACTGTCTTCCGCAGAAAGTTTTGTCAAATCGAGAACCGGAGCCACCTCCGCAGAAAAGCATAGGATGGTTGAAACAAGAATTACAGGAATAATGTTCATCTGCATAGGCAAGTTCCTCTCTAAGCCCCATAAAACTAATAAATTCTACCATTTTCACCCCCGGCAACCAAACACAAGGCTATCCTTTTTTGTTACCTTTACTTTAAGGCATCTCCCAAAGAATCCTCCTTAGGAGTAGATGAAATATCCAAACGGAATTTTTTATGGCATCGACAAAGAAAAAAGAAGAAACAGACCTTTCTGAACTTTTGAACGACTTGATAAAGAACTGGAAGATTATGTTCCCGTGTATAATTCTTTCGGGAGTCATAGGCGTATTTGTCGCCCTGTGGATTCGTCCAGTATATCAAGTAGACGCCCTGTTACAGATTGAATCGAAAGATAATAAGGGTGCCGGCATGATGGCCGGCCTGGGCAGTCTTTTTGCCACGACGAGCCCTGCCGAGACTGAAATCG
>JAEERM010000146.1 GCA_016285835.1 Fibrobacter sp. | reverse complement strand
AGAACGGAACGATTTCGCATGGCCGTGCCGCCGAGATCCTTGAAATGGACAAGTGGTCTCTTATCCAGCTGTATGGTTCTATGGGTATTCCGTATATTGACATGGACGAAGCGGAACTTGAGCGTGACATTGCAAACGCCCTTGCTGCATGTGGAGAGTCTAAGTGATCGTTGTCGCTGGTCCACGATAATAAATGAAGTTTGTTAGGAATCTGATTCTTGCTTTAGCTTTGTTCTTGCCGGGTGTTTCCATGGCAACTGAATCGGCTTCAGCCAAAGACCCGGACGATGTAGAATTTTCCGTAAAAAAGAAACCGAACTTCTTTATGTTTCCGGAAGGCTTTTTCCCGAGCCTTTGGGGTATTGCAGTCGGTAGTGGCCCGGGGATTTTTTCTGCTGGAGTGGACGTAATATTGGGCAAATCTAGCGTTTTGTACGAACCCGATGAACCCGCTAGGCCTGACTCTGTGCAAGGACCCTGGAACCCAATGCATATGCTGATGTGGATGAATAGGATTAGGTACATCTACGACTACGATGAACATCAGTACGGAATCTTTTTTCAGCCTAATTTGCGGTATTTATGGGATTTGGGGTTCCTCCTTTCGGTTGTCGTGGGGCCAGAAATTGGTTGGGAGAGGGAAACCGGTTTTGAGTACGGGGCATCAATCCGTATAGGTGGTTTACCTTCGCTATGGGTTGCGAATTACGAACTTGGATATTTGGTAAATTCCCAGAAGTTCTACTTTACGCTTTCGTTCTGTATATCGCAGTTGTATCTCGTGGCCATGTCCATTTAGATTTTTACCTTAATCGCCAATATGCCTCTGATGCTTTAGCGTTTTCCTTGTCTGGCTATTTCTATAATTGTGCGCAAAAATTCACACAAGGAATGGGCTTTTATGAATAAAAGGTTTTTGAACATCGGTGCTGCATTATCTGTGATCCTGCTTGCTAGTTGCTTTTTTGTGGGCTGTGGAGACGATGGCTCGTCGGCCTCTAATGTAGATGATGCTGTTTCAAGTTCTTCGTCTGTAGAAAACCTTTCGTTATCGGGTGAAGCTCTTTCTTCGTCAGATGCTCTGTCTGGCCCTTCTTCTGCAGATGCTTTGGCTGGTCCCTCTTCGGCGGAGTCTTCTTCGTCGGCTGTAGAAAGTTCCGCTGCCGTAACGAAACCGTCTCAGTTGTGCAAGATTAACATGGTGACTCAAACGGGTTTTCCAAACGTTGCCGTTATTTCAGCTTTTACATCGATTTGTTTGCCTTTGGAAAACTGCGACACTTCCGCCGTGAATACGGGTTATGATCGCTGCTATGAAGGGCTCGCAACTGAAGAAGGCTGCTATTCTTCGATGAATGCAGAAGTAGTTGAGTCTTGTGACGACGTTAGTGATGAACCGGCGTGTGAAATACCCAATGGCCCCGTCTATATAAAGGGAAGGTTCAAAGCGGATTGCTCTGACATCTTGCGCTGATTAGGTTGATTCCGCTTAGAGATTTTCCTATTCCATAAATCCCGGAGGGGGCAGGTGCATGCCGGCCATCAGGAGTTTGTTGTCGCGGGCGTACTGCATAATGCGCTTGCGGCTCTCGGCGGATTTCGGCTTGTCCATGTCGTAGTTGGAGTTGATTTCGGGGTGGTCCTTCTGCAAGGCGTAACCGTGCATCAGGTCGCCGACGATAATCAGGTTTGCAAGCTGGAAGGCGGTGTGGCCCGGTGTATCCCGATGGCGTCCATCGCGACAACCTCGCAAGGCGAGAGTCGCGACCGTGCTTGCACGGGCATGACCGAGCTGAAGAGGTTGGGCACGAAGTGCCAAACTCAGGCTGTGAAGATTGCCTGGGCTGCAGCAGCCGATGGCCTCGAAGCTAACGATGCTGACGGTGAAGCGTTCAGCTTTATGACGGTCCGCGCATAAGTTCGCTGAGCCTGCCGAAGTGAACACCGCAAAGTCGGTTCGGCAAGCTTAAAAATTTTGAAAAACGTCCTTTCCTTGCGAAAGGGCGTTTCCTTTATTTGGTCTTTTGTTTTAAAAAGTGTATATTTATGGGTGAGGTATGAATATGCAAACCGCTACAATTGAAATAACGGCTGCAATGGAACCTTATGTAAATAAGCGTGACATGTGGCTGAAGCAACGTGCGATGCTCCTATACCCCTATATTCAAAATGGGACTATTTCGCATGGCCGTGCTGCCGAGATCCTTGAAATGGACAAGTGGTCTCTTATCCAGCTGTATGGTTCTATGGGCATCCCGTATATTGACATGGACGAAGCGGAACTTGAGCGTGACATTGCAAACGCTTTAGCTGCTTGCGGAGAGTCTAAGTGATAGTTGTCGCCGATACGACTCCTTTATTGACTCTGTTCAAAATCGGGCGGATTGATGTTTTGAACAAACTATATAATTCCGTCCATGTTCCTTTTGCCGTATTTGAAGAACTTACTCGTAATTCTAAATACCCTGAAGAATCAGAGTATTTTAGAAATTGTCCGTTTTTAGAAGTCCATTCGGACCTTTCGGCAGATAGAGTTGCCCTGTTGCAGCGGGCGACAGGTTTGGACCTAGGTGAAAGCGAAGCAATTATCTTGGCAGACGAAAAACAACCGAGTCTTTTGCTGATTGACGAAAGCAAGGGCCGTGTTGTAGCCGAGAGCATGAAACTGACGATTACCGGAAGCATAGGCATCCTCTTTGCCGCATATCAGAAAAAGTTGCTCTCAGCAGACGAAATTGATCAAAGTGTTACTATGCTTAGGGGTATGAACCGCTTTATCGGTGAAAGACTTTTTAAATTGCTGTTGTCGCTGGTACATGACAAGAAATAGCAAATGAAATTTGTTAGGAACATAATTCTTGCTTTGGCTTTGTTCTTGCCGGGATATTCCTTGGCGCAGGATGATTCTGTTTACACACCTAAGAAAAAGGCCTCAGATTATATACCACTGCCTTTGGGGTTAGAGGTGGGTGGCGGAAGTATGTTCATGGCTGGGCTGGAATGGGGTTCTCTCTTAAGTTTAATTTATTCACAAGAGCGCCCGGAGGGAGTAGAAGAATTGTGGGTTCCGGCTTATGCATTTGTATGGTCCATTCGTACCAGGTATGTCTATGATTACACTGATCATGAACATGGCGCTTTGCTCTATCCGAATATTCAGTTCCTGCTCGGCCCCCTTTTCGGCGTTGTTGTTGGCCCTCAGGTAGGTTGGTTTTCTTCAACGGGATTTGACTATGGAGTATCCGCCCATTTGGATTTGATGTGTTTGTTGAATATTGAAGTTGGTTATTTTTTTGAAAAAAAGAATCCTTATGTGAGTTTTCTGTTCACATTTTCCCTTTTGAGAATGGGTCCATTCGATCCCTAAACTATTTTCCCTATTCCATAAATCCCGGAGGGGGCAGGTGCATGCCGGCCATCAGGAGTTTGTTGTCGCTTGCGTATTGCATGATGCGCTTGCGGCTCTCGGCGGATTTCGGCTTGTCCATGTCGTAGTTGGAGTTGATTTCGGGGTGGTCCTTCTGCAGAGCGTAACCGTGCATCAGGTCGCCGACGATAATCAGGTTTGCAAGTTGGAAGGCGGTGTGGCCGGGAGTATGTCCGATGGCGTCCATCGCGAGCACTCCGTGGGGGAGGCTGTCGCCGAAGGCGAACAGGTGCAGGCTATCCTTGTAGAGTGCCATGATGCCTTTTTGCAAGTCGTTTTTCGGGATGTCGTTCATCCAAGCGTCGTATTCCACTTTGCCCGCATAGACGGCGGCGTTCTTGAATGCTTTTGTGTCGTTGCCGGCATCATCCTTCACGACAAGGCCCGCAATGTGGTCCACATGGAAATGCGTCAGGTAGACAAGCCCGATGTTGTCGGGGTTGACTCCGAGCGCGGCGAGGCGGTTCATGAGTTGCCCGCCGAAAGCTCCGAGGCCTGCATCAAACAATATATACTGATCGTCAATTTTCACGAGGAACGTGCTCACGCTGGCGGGGATGCCATCGGGCATGTTTATGCTGTTATAGAGCGAGTCGCTTGCATCGCTGAACAGCGTGCGCGGCATCAGTTTTTCGCCGTCGTTGTCCTGGATCCAGGTGACGCTCGCCCCGTTCGCGAGGGTTATGGTTTTCGTGCCTTCGACCTGTGCGACCGTTTCTGTGGGCGTGGCGGTCTCAGTCGGGGCTGCCTGGGCGGCGGGTTCTTCTGCCTTGTTCTCGTTGGCTGCTTTTTTGGTGTCGCTGCATCCGGTGACGGAGAACGAGAGCATGAGCGCCGTGGCGCAGAGCGTTCCGAAAATCTTGTTCATGGGGCGAACTCCTTTTTAAAGGGGGAATGTCAGAAAAATAATAAGAAAAAGTCTTTCCCTTCTGTGGAAGATGTATCTATCTTTTAAGGTATGAGCGAAAATCTTGTACAGACAGTCTGCACGAACGGATTTGAGATGGAATATGCCCGTTTTGGTACGGGCGCAAGGCCGTTGGTTGTAATCCCTGGGCTTGCTATCAAGAGCGTGATGAAGTCTGCGGCGTCTTTGCAGGTGCCGTACAAGATGTTTACTGAGGATTATACGCTCTATTTTTTTGACCGGCGCAAGGATGCTGAACTCGGATATTCCCTCGAAGATATGGCCCGCGACCAGGTGCTTGCCCTGCAGGCGCTAGGCTTGACCGATGTCGCTTTGTACGGCGTTTCGCAGGGAGGCATGGTGGCACAGCATATTGCCGCGAACCATCCGGAACTTGTGTGGAAGCTTGTGCTCGGATGTTCGACTTCGAAGGCGGAACCTGAACAACTTGAAGTTATCGGCAACTGGACCCGCCTTGCCCGTGCCCACGACAGCGAAGGGCTGGTGGATGCGTTTATCCGCGACAGCTTTTCGGTGAAATTCGTGGAACGCTACCGTCGTGCTCTCCTCATGATGTACAGGGATGTGTCCGATGCGGAAATGGACCGCTTTGCCGTGTTCTCCCACGAGTGCGACAACGTGAATACGGGGGACCTCCTCGGCAAAATCAAGTGCCCGGTGCTCGTGCTTGCCGCAAGTGACGATCGCGTGGTTTTGCCCGTCGCATCCGAGAAGATTGTGGAGAGGTTGAAGGCCGCCGGTATTCCTTACGAGTTCCAGATGTTCGAAGGGTACGGCCACGCCGCCTTCGACGAACTCAAGGAATACAAGTCCCGCATCTACGAATTCCTGCAGAAGCCCTAACCTGCTTCGACCTTCCAAAAATATTTCAAAAAATGTACAACGGGGCCCGTGCGGCCTTCGCAGCCCCGATCTGGGGCCTTCAGTGCCTTTTTGGAGCGTCTTTTTACATAAGTTTCGCTTTCGGGCGGCGACCCATTTATTTAAATTTGTGCCACTATGGCAAAAATTCTCTTTAAAAAACAGTTATCTCCTGCGGTATTCCAATTCCGCGTCGAGGCCCCGCTGATCGCCCAAGAGCGTAAGGCCGGCCAGTTCATCATCCTCCAGACGAA
>JAEERM010000145.1 GCA_016285835.1 Fibrobacter sp. | reverse complement strand
GTTTCAAAGGAAAATTGCGGCATCGGTAAAATCGGGTTTGATGTTCACTATATTATTCAGCACATCCATCGCCACAAAGGGTTTGTTGTCTTCGGCAAGCACATCCGCTAGTTTGTACATGGTCGCCGTATCATCGGGACGGACACCTAGAGCTTCGCGGTAGGCGCCGGCGCTTTCTTCGTACTTTTTGTTCAGGCGGTAGACATCGCCCAAATACACGAGAAAGTCAACTTCGTCGGGGTGAGCCGCATAGCCCTCGCGGATGACGGATACGGCACGGTCAAAATCGTTCAGCGCGATGTTCGCCTCGGAAAGCTGGTAGACAATGCTGATGTCGTCTTTGTCGAACTGGTAAGCCTTTTCAATGGCGCGGAGCGCGCCGACTGCGTCGCCGGTTTTACTGTAGGCTTCGCCTAAGTAAAGCCAGCCGGAAACGTTTTCCGGCTCCAGTTTCAACGCGCGGTGATACGCCGCCACGCATTCGGGATACTGGCGCAGCCTAAAATACACGCTCGCCATGTTGAAAAGTGCGGGAGAAAAAGCCCCGTTCGAAAAATCAACAGCCTTGCGGTAAGAGGCGGCGGCCTCGGGATACATGCCGCTCTGGTAATAGCTGTTCGCGATGTTGAAACTGGTGGCGACGGGGTCGGCCCCGCGGGATTCCGCCTTGCGGTAAAGCGTGATGGCCTGCTTGAATTTACCTTCGCGGTAAAGAGCGTTCGCACGTTCCATCAAGTCGTAGGAGGACTGCGCGGCGAATGCAGACGTGGCAAGGGAAAACAGAAGTAGGAAGTAGGAAGTAGGAAGTAGACAGAACTTAGAACGCTTCTGTAATCCATAAAAAACATTCAGGAACTTTCCGAAAATCATAACATTAATCTCTACTAAAAAAATTACTTCCTACTGTCTACCGTCTACTTCCTACTAATCTCTAAATTTCACCTCAAACGGTTGTTCCATGCCGCAGAAGGGCACGGCCTTGCCACCCTTCTCTGCCGGAGAGAACGTCATACGGCCAAGAGCCTCCCGGCCGGCTTGGGCAAGCCCCGAGCCCGCCGGAGATTCCTCGACAACCTTGATGTCGTAGGCCTTGCCGCTCACGTCCACGCAAAAGCTCAGCCGCAGCATCGCATCGACTTCGCGATCGCGAATCTGCGGCGGCACCTGGAAATTCGGCATTGCGCGGCTTTCGGGCTTCTTGTCCACGTCGCCCTTCTCGGTCGAAAGCGCACCCCCGCGGAAATCGGCCACCAGTTCGTCGCTGATGGCAGCACCGCCCGTTCCCGAAACGGCACCCAGGTTCATCGCAAGGCGTGGGCCCGCTTTGGGCGAGCGGGAATTGGACCTCTGGCGGTTCGGCTTGCGTGCAGGCTTCTTCTTCTCGATTTTCTTTTCGACTTCTTCGACCTTCTTCACGGAGACTTCGGTCTTCACGTACTTCTTTTCGTGGAAGACCTTGCCCGTCAAAAACAAGTTCGCCATCGTCACAGAGAACACGAGCAAAGCACTCGCGAGAATCGCCGCAAGCAGAATGCTAAAACGCTTTACCAGTTTTTTAATCCATCTAAACATTTCGTTACCAATTAGGCTCGGGGTTCGAAGCTCGGAGCCGCCAGTTGAGTAGCGGAGATTGCTTCAGGGCTCCGCCCTTCGCAATGACAAATACTAGCCACTAACCACTGTTTACTAACCACTATCTACCTCGTTGCCCCTAGATCCTAGCCTCTAGATCCTATCCCCTACTACTCCGCCTGCGCCGCAATCGACACTTTCTTCACTCCAGCCAAATTACACATATCAATCACTTGTACGAGCACGCCCGTTTCAGATCCCTTGTCGGCAATCACCACGGCTTCGCGGTCCGGAGCCTTCGCGAGCGATTGTTTCAAGATATCCTGCAAGCTCGCAAGATCCACCTGGCGCTCGTTCATGTGGATTGTGCCCTCGCGCGTGATGGCGATGAGCAGGTTCTCCTTTTCGAGCTGGCTTGCGGACTGCGCCTGCGGCTTGGTCACGTCGACACCAGTCTCGCGGGTAAACGAGGACGTCACCACGAAAAAGATGAGCAAGATGAACACGATGTCCATCAGCGGGCCCATCTCGATGCCCATATCCTTCTGTTTTCTTCTCGGCAAATTGAATTCCATAATTCCTCTGCTACAGATTGCCGCGTCGCTACGCTCCTCGCAATGACGCACTGGAGTCTTTCTCCACAAAATAGTTTTCTATCACCGTCGCGCCGAGTTCCATTTTCTGGCGCAAAATTTCAACACGTTCGTCCAAGCGCTGTTTCAAAAGAGTCAACGGGAAAGCCACCAAAAGCCCACTCTGCGTCGAAATCAACGCTTCGGAGATGCCATCGGCCATGAGTACCGGGTTCTGGTTGCCGTACAGCGTAATCACTTCGAAGGTCGACACCATGCCCGTCACCGTGCCGAGCAAGCCAAGCAGCGGAGCGGCAGACGCCATCACGGAGACAACGTGGTTCCCCTGCTCCATGTAGCGCACCGTCTTGGCGAGGCGCACCTGCATATAGTCACGGAAGCCTTCCGGATTGTCTTTCGCCACCTCGATCGCATAGCACAGTTCCCTACCGAGGAGCCCGCCACGTTTGCGGAGCCTGCGCAGGGCCTTCTCGACGCTCGGTGGTTCAGCGTTCTTCTCGTATTCCTCGATTCCACCATTCAGGTCAAGGCGCATACGCTTGATGACCTTGTGGATATCCTTGCGGAAGAAGTCGCTACCGATACGGAACCAGCTGGAGAACAAGAAGTAGAAGCCGATGACGCCCGCCAAGAGAATGGGGAGCATCACCACGCCGCCTGCTTCGTACGTGTTCTTCAACGATTCGATGAATATGTAGAAGGAGTTGTTCAATTTCTTTCTTCCACGACAGGGTGTTTAGAGGCGGTACTTTTGGAAAGGTCAGTGAGCTTGCCGAACTGACCCTGGATCAAAGCATCTTTCTTTAAATGAGACCAACCTTGAACCTGCTTTTCTCTTGCAAAGGCGTCATCTACTCTTTGGAATTCCTCAAAGTAAACTAATTCCACAGGAAGTTTCTTTCGAGTATAATTTGCTCCCATGCCCATGTTATGTTCCATAACACGCTTTTCCAAGTCTCTTGTACTACCTGTGTAGTAAGAGCCGTCAGAACACTTTAGTATGTACATGTAGCTACTCATTGTTTTTCCTTTCTGTCACTTCGGCCCTTCGGCAAGCTCAGGGGCCTTATCAGCGATCTTATAATTCTTTCCATTTCCACCGCTTCAGTTGATTCAGCAAGCCAAGGGAACTTAAACGGTCTCCTTCCCAAAGATCCTATTGAGTAATGCTGTGCTCTGGACGTACATTTCGCTGGTGACTTTTTCAATCTTTTCGCTGAGGAGGCCGTGCAGGATCATCACGGGGATGGCGATGACAAGGCCTGTTTCCGTAGTCACGAGGGCTTCGGAAATACCGCCAGCCAGCACGCGGGCGTCGTTCGTGCCCACTTCGGTAATCACGGTAAAGAGCGTGATAATACCCGTCACCGTACCCAAAAGGCCGAGCAGCGGAGCAATCGTCCCCATGGCAGCAAGCAGCCCCATACGGCGTTCAAGTTTCGGCTGTTCGCGAAGCAGGGCTTCCTGCAGGGAGCGTTCCGCATCCTCGCGGGTTTCGCGGGCGCGGTTGAGTACTGCAAACAGCACCATCGAAAGGCTCGTTTCCTTCTTGAGGCAAAGGTTTGCCGCATCCTCGTAACGGGAATCCTTCACCATGCCGTTCAGCTTCTTGATGAAGCGACGGCTCAAATGTCCGCGGTAAGAAAGCACGAGGAAGCGTTCCAAGCAGAGCAGCAAAGCAAAGATTGCGACAAGAGCGAGCGGGTACATCACGATGCCGCCCTTCTTGAAGAACGCGTAAAGTTCCTCGGTCCAGGTGAGTTCCTTCGTATCGGTAATCGCATTCTTGATGGCCTTGTTCTGCAAAACATCCAGCGGAATGTTCACAATGGTATGTTCCGGAGCAAGCGTCACGGCCTGCTTCACATTCGCGGCCATTTCGGGAGGAAGATTCGCATTCCATTCGAACACCTTGCCCTGCAAGGCACCCGAGCGGAGCAATGCCTGCACTTCGCCATTGTCCACGGCGACTTCGCCCAGGAACACCGTACCGAGACGCAAGCGATTCACGTTCACGTCGGGGCGGTTGCCCACCTGCGAAACCTCGCGGCCGTAAGACTGCGTGTAGGTCAGTTCCTGGCGCAAAAGCAAATCCGTCAAGTAACCGCGGGCAGCACCCAGCGTATTCGGGGTCTGCGCATCGGCCTCTGCGGCGGCCTGCTTCAAGCGCAGCAGACGCCCGTTCATACCCACGGGATAGTCGCCCGTCACCTCGCCGAGCGTCTTGTCGATAGAAAGCTTCACCTGCGTGTTCAGCGCATCGTAGGCGGACTCTTCGGCCTTCGCATTTTCTTCGGCTTCGCCCGTCACGTTCTTGCTCGCCATCACTTCTTCGTTGACGCGACCCAAGTCCGTCGAGAGCTTGGAATAGCGGCCATCGAGTTCGCGCGTTTCTGCCTGGTGTTCCTCGGTCAACTGCGATTCGGCGTAACGCTTTTTCCAGTGTTCCGCTTCCAGCTTTTCGAGCGAGTCGGCTTTCTGCAAACGGATGCGGGTCAGCGTCTCGACCTCGCGCTGCAACGAGCGGACTTCTTCGAGCTGTAGGGAATCCTTGATGCGTTCCTGATCTTCGGCAGTCGGCTTTTTCTCCTTCGACGACCACGGCCAAGCAAACGCCGACGAAGCAAGGAGAACCAAAACCAACGACATCTTCATAAAACCTTCGAGCAACTTGACGGACCCTTCGGCAAGCTCAGGGCCCTTATTAAGGTCGGTGAGCTTGTCGAACCGCTCGTCTCTCGTCTCTAATCTCTCGTCTAAAATCATTTCCCACCTCCCACAACGGAAAGGCTCACCGGCAGTTTCACGACCTGAGGCGGCTTTTTCGCCTGCTTCACATCAATCGCGAGCTTGACAGCGGCACGTTCTTCCAAGTTCAAATCTTCGTTCCATTCGTAAACGATATTGCCGTTCTCGATTTTGCGCACGAGGCTACCGAAAACAGTTCCATTGTCGTCACTGTAGACCATCCACTGGTTCCCGATGCGCAATATCGAGGCGTTGATGAGTTCGCCGTTCTTGCGCGTGAGCGGACTATTGATGATTGCCACCTCGTCACCGAACCGAGTCTCCTCGGCGATGAGCGACTTGAGGCGAGAAAACGCTTCTTCTTCGCTGGCGTTCCCGCCCTCGATATCGCGGGTCAGGGATTTTACGCGGTCGAGCCTCGTGTCGCGTTCCCAGGGGAGCGTCTGGGCCACCTGGGATTCCAACTGGCGGCAGACGGCGGAAAGCGCCGAGCGCAAGGCCTTGCGCTTTGCCGCGACGTTTTCGCTACGGTTCTTGGCGCGCGCCTGCTTGCCGCGTTCGTCTTGCAACTGTTCTGCGACATTGCGGATT
>JAEERM010000048.1 GCA_016285835.1 Fibrobacter sp. | reverse complement strand
GCGCTGTCTTTGGCGACGGAAGCTTCGTGTACATCCCGCCCGGAGTCAAGTGCCCGATGGACCTTTCCACCTACTTCCGCATCAACAACAAGGAAGCGGGCCAGTTCGAACGCACCTTGATTATCGCTGACGAAGGTGCCAGCGTAAGCTACCTCGAAGGCTGCACCGCACCGGAATATTCGAGTAAGCAGCTGCACAGCGCCATCGTGGAACTGGTAGCGAAGGACAACGCTTCGATTAAGTATTCGACCGTGCAGAACTGGTACGCAGGCGACCGCGAGACGGGCGCAGGCGGCGTGTACAACTTTGTGACCAAGCGCGGCAAGTGCGCCGGCAAAAACAGCCGCATCAGCTGGACGCAGGTCGAGACGGGTTCCGCCATCACCTGGAAGTACCCGAGCTGCGTGCTTCTGGGCGACAACTCCGTCGGCGAATTCTACAGCGTTGCCCTCACCAACGGGCACATGCAGGCCGACACCGGCACCAAGATGATCCACATCGGCAAGAACACCAAGAGCACGATTATCAGCAAGGGTATCAGCGCCGACTACTCAAGCAACGCCTACCGCGGCGAAGTGAGCATTCGCAAGTCCGCCACGGGCGCACGCAACTACACGCAGTGCGACAGCATGCTCGTGGGCGACAAAAGTGCGGCCCACACGTTCCCCTACATCACCGTGGCAAACGCAAGCGCCCAGACCGAGCACGAAGCGACCACCAGCCGCATCAGCGAAGACCAGCTCTTCTACTTCGAGAGCCGCGGCATCAAGCGCGAAGACGCAATACAAGCGATGGTGGGCGGTTTCTGCAAGGACGTGTTCAAGGAACTGCCGGGCGAATTTGCGACCGAGGCAAGGCAACTGCTGACGCTCAAGCTCGAGCACAGCGTCGGGTAAGGATTTAAACAAGGGAAGGAATCATGAGAATATCGACAAAAGGTAGATATGCCCTGCGCGTTATGATTGACCTTGTCCAAAACAGCCCAGACAACTTTACCAAGCTGCAGGATATCGCCGAAAGGCAGAACCTCTCCATCAAGTACCTCGAGGGCATCCTGGGGACACTCGTCAAGGCGAAACTGCTCACAGGCAACCGCGGCAAGGCGGGCGGCTACAAGCTGAATTGCGACCCCAAGACCTGCAGCGTCTACGACATTTTGAAGACAACCGAAACATCGGTCGTGCCGGTATCCTGCCTCGACGAAAAGGCTGGGAAATGCCCGAGAATGGCGGAATGCGAGACCTACCCAGTGTGGGAAGAACTCGACAAGATTATCCAGGGCTACCTCACAAGCGTAACCCTAGACCAGTTCGTCGCTTCGCAAGGCGCAAAACGCGGCAAGAGCAAAAACCCGTCCAACTGCGGGCTGTAACTATCTAGCCACGACCTGCTTGCGGATTTTTTCCGAAAGTTCGCGACCGCCCAACTGGGCGATACATTCAAACGCAAATTCTTCGGCAGTGCCAGCGCCACGGCTCGTGACGATATTCCCGTCTACGACCACGCGGTCTTCGGAAAATTCATTGCAGACAAGCTCCGCTTCGCAACCGGGGAAACACGTGGCCTTTCTGTCGACAAGGATTCCCGCCTTGCTGAGCACCAGCGGGGCCGCACAGATGGCAAAAATCCACTTGTCCTGGTCGTTGAAATCGCAGATGACCTTTTCTACATCAGCAGAGGCCTTCAGATTCTTGACGCCAATGCCGCCGCCGGGCAAAAGGACGGCGCCAAACTTTGCGGTATCGGCACCCGAAAGAGCAAAATCCGTCTGGATTTTAAGGCCGCGCAACCCAATCACTTCGGCCTTGCCCGAAACGGAAGCCAAAGCGACCTCAAAACCTGCACGCTGCAAGTAATCGAACGGAGTCACGAACTCAGTCTCTTCGAAGCCATCGGCCATAAGGAAAAGTATCTGCATATTGAACCTCTTTTTTGAGAGAATGTAATAAAATGTGGAGAGGGGCGAGGCTCGAATGACAAAGCCCCCGGAGTAAACCGAGGGCTTTGTTAATTCTCTAAAGAAGAATTACTTCTTCTTAGCAACCTTCTTAGCCGGAGCCTTCTTGCAAGCCTTTGTGCACTTGCAAGCGCTCTTGCAGAACTTCACGTAGGCAGCGAGAGTGTCGCAGAACACTTCGTCCGGAGTGTTGTCGCCGTTGATGCGGCTGATGATGGACTTGCTGTACTTGCCGAGCACCTTGGCGGTGGATTCCTTGTACACCTTGAGGCGGTTCTTGATCACGGCTTCGTCGGCGTCATCCTTACGGCCTTCGATCTTCGCGCGGTTCAGGAGGCGTGCCACGATGGTCTTTTCGTCCTTGATGTCGAGCACGAAGATGTGCTTCACGTCGACCACGGATTCGATGAGCTTGACCTGGGCAACCGTGCGAGGAATACCATCGAGGAGGAGGGTATCCTTATCCGGATTTACCTTGTTCGTATTGATGAGGCCTTCGATGAAGCGGCCGAAAATTTCGACAGTGGCTTCGTCCGGAACCAGGAGGCCCTTGCTGGAGTAAGAAGCGAGGAGCTTGCCGGATTCACTGGAAGGAGCAATACCACGGAAGATGTCACCCGTGGAAATGTGCTTGAGGGAAGTGGTAGCAGCGAGCTTTGCACCGACGGTACCCTTGCCGGAACCGGGAGCGCCAAAGATAAGGACTGCAGGAATTTTAGCCATTGTTAGACCTCTTGGGTTTGATTGTTGAAATTCGGGAACAAAGATAGAAAAAAAACTAGCTGGGCAACGCCTCGGAGGTGAACTTGAGTTTACCGTCTTCGACGCCGATGGATATTGTCGTGAAGTCATGGAGGTCCCCAAGCAGGAGGCCTTCGGCAATAGCATCTTCCACAAGGTTCTGGATAGAACGGCGGATGGGACGTGCGCCCAGAGCCGAATCGTAGTTGTGATTCACGATAAATTCCTTCGCTTCCTGGCTGATTTCAAGCAGGATTCCACGATCGGAGATATTCTTCTGCAAGAATCCCATCTGGATATCCACCACCGAGACCAAGTCCTTCTTCGAAAGCGGGCGGAACACAATCTGCTCGTCGATACGGTTCAAGAATTCCGGCGAGAACACGCGCTTGACTTCGTCCCTGATAGCCGCTTCCATGCGGTCGTAGTCGTCGGTCTCCCCCATCTTGGTGAATCCCATACCGCTGCTGTGGCGCACTTCGCGAGCACCAGCGTTACTCGTCATGATGATAATGGTGTTCTTGAAGTTGATTTTGCGGCCGTAACTGTCGGTAAGGATACCGTCGTCGAGAATCTGGAGCAAAATGTTATAGATATCCGGATGAGCTTTCTCGATTTCGTCGAGCAAGACCACAGAATACGGGTGTTTGCGCACCTTCTCGGTGAGCTGTCCACCACCTTCTTCAAAGCCAACGTATCCCGGAGGCGCACCGATAAGGCGAGAAACACTATGCTTTTCCATGTACTCGCTCATGTCGATGCGAATCATGGAATCTTCGCTTCCGAAAAGCGTAAGGCTCAACACCTTCGCAAGTTCCGTCTTGCCCACACCGGTCGGCCCAAGGAAGAGGAAACTGCCCATGGGGCGCTTGCTGCTGCGGATACCCGCACGCGTACGACGGATAGACTTGACAATCGCATCGACAGCCGCATCCTGGCCAATCACGCGTTGCTTGATTTCTTCGCCCAAATGCAGGAGCTTTTGCGCTTCTTCACCGGCAAGCCGGCTCACGGGAATCCCCGTCATATTGCTGATGACATCGCGAATAACATTTTCGTCGACCACAGGCGTATTAGCCTTTGCATCTTCGGCTATGGAATTTTTGCGTTCAGCAATATTTTTCTCAAGTTCTTCGGCATGGTCGCGGTGTTTTGCCGCTTCTTCGTAAAGCTGGTTCGCAATACATTCGTCTTTCAGCTGGTTCGTCTTGACCAAGTCTTCTTCCATCTGTTTCAGGTCGTCGGGAACCTTGATGGAATTGAGACGAACACGGGCACCGGCTTCGTCCAAAACGTCGATGGCCTTATCCGGCAAGAACCTTTCGCTAATATAGCGTTCGGCAAGGAGAACCGCAGCACGAATCGCATCCGGGGTGTAGTGTACGTTGTGGTGCTGTTCGTACTTTGTACGCAGTCCTTCAAGAATTTGTATGGAATCCTCGGAGTTGGGAGGATTCACGATAATCGTCTGGAAACGGCGTTCCAGAGCGGCATCTTTCTCGATGTACTTGCGGTATTCATCAATCGTCGTCGCACCGATGCACTGGAGTTCGCCACGCGCAAGAGCCGGCTTGAAAATGTTGGAAGCATCCAGACTGCCTTCGGAGCCGCCCGCCCCCACAATCGTATGCAATTCGTCGATGAAAAGAATCACCGAATTGCCGACGCGCTGGAGTTCCATAATCAGCCCCTTCACGCGTTCTTCGAACTGGCCGCGGTACTTGGTGCCAGCCACCATGGCAGCCACATCGAGCGTCACGACGCGCTTGTTCGCCAGCAGGTCGGGAATTTTCTTCTGTACAATCTTCTGCGCAAGGCCCTCGATAATCGCGGTCTTGCCCACGCCCGGTTCACCAATAAGCGCCGGATTGTTCTTCTTGCGGCGGCAAAGAATCTGGATCAGGCGCTCAATTTCGGCTTCGCGGCCGATAATCGGGTCCAGTTTGCCCGCGCGCGCCATAGCAGTAAGGTCGCGACCGAAATGTTCAAGAATCGGAGTCTTGGACTTGGACGCCGCAGCCGGACGCGGTTCATTGCGCATCATGGGCGGAACATTCCTATCTATATCCATCCCAGATGGGTCGATATTCTTGCTCTTGATTTGCTGGAGCATTTCCAGATAATTGTCAAACGTAACGTTGTACGTAGAAAGCGTTGCCGCAGCCGGTGTATCAGTTTGCTGGAGAATGGCGAGCATCAAATGTTCCGGGCCAATATACTGATCGCCCTCGTTTTTCGCCAGTTTGGCCGCATTGAACAAAATGGCCTTGGTGCGGGCCGTAAAAGAGAGGAGGCCCCCACGCTTATCACCACCAATGGTCATCAACCCACCATTCGTGGAGAGCGACCGTTGGATTGTTTCACCCAAATCACTCAGGTTCACCTTGAGCGCACGGAGCGTCTCGGCAGCATATCCCGATTCTTCTCGCACAAGGCCAAGCAGCAAGTGTTCAACGGTGATGCTGTCGCTGCTCAGGTTATGGGCGGCCATGCGGGCCGCTTGCAATACAGCCTTCGCTTTCGCAGAAAAGATTCCATTGATATCGGACATATTAAGCCTCCTGTATCAATCCATTGTGCATTACCACGCGACGCTTGGCAAAACTAGCCAGCTTTTCGTCGTGGGTCACAATAAGGAACGCCTGATTGAACTTTTGATTCAAGTCCCAAAAGAGCTGGTTAAGCAAATCCGAATTCGCCTCGTCCAGGTTGCCGCTAGGTTCATCGGCAAAAACGAGGTCCGGATGGTTCATCAATGCACGCGCAATCGCCACACGCTGGCGTTCGCCACCCGACATTTCGCGAGGCAAGTGTTTTAGGCGGTCCTTGAGTCCCACCGTTTCCAACAACATCTCGGCGCGTTCCCGACATTCGTGCGCACTCGTGCCCAAAATGCGGCCCGGCACACAAACGTTTTCCAATGCGGAAAACTCGCTCAACAAATGATGGAACTGGAACACGAAACCCACCTGCACACGGTGGTACATGTCACGTTCGTCGCCCTTAAACTTCGAAAGCGGTTTGCCCTTGAAATAAATTTCGCCCGAAGTCGGAGTATCGAGCATCCCGACCAAATTGAGGAACGTGGACTTGCCCGAGCCCGAAGAACCCGTAAGTGCCACAAGCTCCCCCGCATCCATCGAGAAGTTCACACCCTTCAAAATCTCGAGCTGCTCCCCCGTCTCGGAGAACACGCGGCGAAGGTCAATTGTTTGTAACAAGCTACTCATGTCTAATCGCCCCCACCGGATCAAGCCGGCTCGCCTTCCATGCGGGCAGGATTGTTGCGAGCACGCAAAGCGCAATGCCAATCACAAAAATCAGGATGACGTCTATCAGGTGCACAGAAATCGGGAAATAGGGAATCACGTAAACATCGCCCGGCAACTTGATAAAGTGGTAAGCCTCCTGCAACTTGCACAGGATAAGCCCGATAGAACCGCCCACAACCGTGCCGCCCACGCCGATAAAACTGCCCATGAGCATGAACACGCGCATGATGCCCGCCTTGCTGAAGCCCATGCTGCGGAGAATGCCAATTTCTTTTGTCTTATCAATCACCACCATGATAAGGGAACTGATGATGTTGAAAGCCGCCACCAAGATAATCAGGCAGATTACCGCTGCCACAATGAACTTTTCGTAATTCATCCACTTGAGAAGCGTGATATTCTTAGACTTCCAGTCCATCGCATAGTACGGGTACGTAAGCCAGTTCGACACACTGTCCACCGCAGCCTCAGCAAGCCAGTGGTTCTTTATGCGGAACTGGATTCCCGTCACGGCATCGCCCATGTTCAAAAGGCGCTGCAATTCAGGGATGCCCACATAAGCGAGGTTTCCGTCGTACTCGTAAGTGCCCGTCTCGAAAATGCCGCTCACCACGCACATCATCATCTTCGGGCCGGCCGAGCCAATCATCTCGTCCGGGCTCTGGAACGTCTGCAAAACAAGCTTGTCGCCCACCACCACGCGGAGGCGGTTCGCGAGGCCAGAACCGAGGATAATCCCAGGACGCTTCGTGCCGTTCAGGTCTTCGAGGCTGTCCACAGAATAGTTGCCGAACTTGATGTACTTGTAAATGTCGGTCACACCCTTCGCGGTCTCGGCATCAATACCATAAATCACAATGCCGTCGTTCACCCTCTTGGAGCTGATGCCCACCTTGTAGATGATAAACGGAGAGGACGCAATCACGCTAGAATCGCGGGTCCGCACTTCGTTAATCAAGCTATCGTAAGCGACAATCGGTTGCGCATTGTAAGACATCAATTCGAAGTGAGCGTCCTTCCCAATCATCTGGGCCGTGACCTCTTCTTCGAAACCGTTAACCGCAGCAAGAGCCACCACCAGCGCAAACACACCGATGGATACCCCAAGCATACTGAAAATGCCAATAAGCGAAACAAAGAGACTCTTACGTTGAGCCCCCAAGTAGCGCCAGGCGATGAGAAGTTCGAGTTTCATAATAGTAGGAAGTAGGAAGTAGGAAGTAGGAAGTATCTACGATTCCACACCCACTTTTTTCAATTTTCTCCTAAGAGCAGTGATCATTTTTCCAATGTTGTCCAAATTCTTTTTTATCGAAACTGTTTCTGGTTCTTTTAAAAGATTTACTCGTTCACTCAAAATAATTTGTGTTTCAAGTTCCGATTTAGACCCAAGAGCTATACCGAGAAAATGATAGAACTCTTTATTTGTCTTTCGACCTTCTCCTTCCGCAATATTGCTAGCAATGGACACTGCAGCTCTACGAATTTGAGAAGATAATCCATACATCTCTTCTTTGGGAAAATTTCCAGTAAGACGATAGGCTTCAACGGCAACATCCATTGCCCGTTGCCATACAACTAAATCTTTATACCCATTAGTCATAAAAGCTTTTACTTCCTACCGTCTACTGTCTACTTCCTACTGAGAGCAGCTAGGCTTCGCCTAGCAGCTCTCCGGTTTCATGAGCGGGAACAGTTGCACGTCGCGGATGGTCTGCTGGTTCGTGAGGAGCATGACCATGCGGTCGATGCCGAAGCCCACGCCACCGGTAGGAGGCAGGCCGGATTCGATAGCATGCATGAAGTTTTCGTCCATCGGGTGCGTTTCGCCTTCGCCACCGCGGCCGCGGCGCACCTGGTCTTCCAGGAGCTCACGCTGACGGATGGGGTCGTTAAGTTCGGTATAGGCGTTGCCCAGCTCCCATCCGTTAGCGTAGGGCTCGAACTGTTCGATGAGCCCTTCGATGGTGCGGTGTTTCTTGCAGAGCGGGGTGCTTTCGGTCGGCATGTCCTTGATGAACGTCGGCTGGATGAGCTTGTCTTCCACGGTGAGCTCGAACAGTTCGAGGATACCGCGGCCGCGGCTGAATTCGCCGTCGAGGTGGCCGCCGAGTTCTTCCATCTTGTTCTTGATGTCGTCGTCGCTCATCTCGTTCACCTTGAGGCCGCCGAACTTCTCGATAGCCTCGATCATGCTGTAGCGGGGCCACGGGGCCTTGAAGTCGATTTCCTTCCCCTGGTAGTCAATCTTGGTGGTGCCGTTCGCCGCAATGCAGGCGCGCTCGTAGATGTTCTCGAAGTGGACCATCATGTCGTTGTAGTCGGCGTAGGCTTCGTAGAACTCGAGGCCGGTGAATTCCGGGCTGTGCGTGCGGTCCATGCCTTCGTTACGGAAGTTCTTGCTGAACTCGAACACCTTTTCCATGCCGCCCACAATGCAGCGCTTGAGGTAGAGTTCCGGAGCCACGCGCAGGTAGAGCGTCATGTCGCAGGCGTTGTGGTGCGTGGTGAACGGGCGGGCGTTCGCGCCACCGTAAATCGGCTGGAGCGTCGGGGTCTCGACCTCGATAAAGCCCTTCTCGATCAGGTATTCGCGGATAGCCTGCAGAATCTTGAAGCGCTTGATGAACACGTCCTTCACGTCGTCGTTCAGGGCCATGTCGATGTAACGCTGGCGGTAACGGGTATCCACGTCGGCAAATTCGTTGAACACGACCTTGTTGCCGTTCTCGTCCACCTTTTCCTTTGCAACCGGGAGCGGGCGCACGGCCTTGGAGAGCATCGTCACCTTCTTCACATGCACGGAGTATTCACCCGTCTGCGTCTCGAACATGAAGCCGTTCACGCCGATAAAGTCACCGAGGTCAGTCATCTTGACGACTTCGTAGTTCTCCTCGCCCACCTCGTCACGGGCGACGACTACCTGGAGGCGGCCATAGCGGTCCTTCAGGTGCATAAAGCACATCTTTCCCTTGCGGTTGAAGCGGACCACGCGGCCGGCAAAGGCGACTTCTTCGCCCGACGCCATCAGGGCTTCCTTGTTTTCCTTGAGCGTTTTGGAATCGTGCGTGCGGTTGAACTTGTGCGGATAGGCCTCGATGCCCATTTCCTTGAACTTCGCAAGCTTCGCGAGGCGAGCCTGCACCTGATCATTCATGTCTTGCATTGCCATAATTAATAATCCTGTGATGGAATCACTTGTATATTTGAACAGGGAAAAAGATAGAAAAAAGGCGTTTTTGGAGTTCCTATTCTCACAACGACAACATCCATTCTCAATGACTGAATGAATTTCCCGCTTGCTACACGATATCGTGAAGGAGTAATGAAATACTCTTGTCTTTGGGTATTGCTAAAAAAACACAGTTTCATATAGCCACGGGGGATTTTATTTCGTAATTTTATCGTGCATAAACCAAAGAGGTTACAGCACGCGCGACGCAACCCCACTCGGGCACGCCACACGCGCACCATCATGAAAAAAATAATTGTCGTAAACAATCCAAAACACTGGAAATTCCACATTCCCGAAGCCGAAATCGTATCGGCGAAAGACTACCTCACCAATCCGGAGTTCACCACGCAAAAGAGCGTGCGCGTTTTTAACCTGTGCCGCGACTACAGCTACCAGAGCAAAGGCTACTACGTGAGCCTGCTTGCCGAAGCGCGCGGCCACAAGGTCATCCCGAACGTCAAGAACATCCGCGACTTCAAGGCCCCAGCCGTCGTGAAAATCATCAGCGACGACATCGACGAACTCATCCAGAAGAGCCTGCACAAACTGACCGGCACCGAATTCGTGCTCTCCATCTACTTCGGCCAGAACGTGAGCGCCCAATACCTGGAGCTATCGCAGGAACTCTACCGCATTTTCCAGGCCCCGCTGCTCCGCGCCAAGTTCGTATTCAAGCAAAAGTGGTTCATCCAGAGCATCCGCCCCATCAGCGTCGACGAAATTCCCGAGACGCACAAGGAGATGGTGGACCAGTTCGCCATCGAGTACTTCGAGAAGACTCGCTATACCTCCGCCAAGAGCGAAGACTACGTGTACGACCTCGGTATTCTCGTGAACCCCGACGAAGTGGAGCCGCCAAGCAACAAGCAGGCCATCCACAACTTCATCGAAGCCGCACAGGATACGGGATTCCGCGTGGAGCTCATCACCAAGAAGGACTACCACCGCGTAGGCGAATTCGACGCCATATTCATCCGCGAGACGACGAACGTGAACCACCACACTTATGCGTTCGCGCGCCGCGCCCAGAGCGAAGGCATCGCCGTCATCGACGACCCCGACAGCATTTTGCGCTGCTCCAACAAGGTTTATCTGCAAGAACTCATGACCGTAGGCAAGATTCCCGCGCCTAAGACGATTATCGTGCATAGCGAAAACCGCCACACGCTTGCGAAGGAACTCGGCTTCCCCATGGTCATCAAGACGCCCGATTCAAGTTTCAGCCTCGGCGTCAAGAAGGCGAACGACAAGGAAGAACTCGAAGAAATTCTCGACACGATGTTCGAGCACAGCGATTTGCTCATCGCGCAGGAATTCACCCCCACCGATTTTGACTGGCGAATCGGCATCCTCGACGGCAAGCCGCTTTATGCCTGCAAGTACTATATGGCCAAGAACCACTGGCAGATTTACAACTGGGACAGCAAAAACAAGCAGGGCACCTGCGGCAAGTGGGACTGCCTGCCCATCGAGAGCGTGCCCCATGGCATCGTGAAGACGGCGCTCCGCGTAGCAAGCCTCATCGGCAACGGGCTCTACGGCGTAGACCTCAAGGAAATCCATGGACATCCGGTTGTGATCGAGGTGAACGACAACCCGAGTATCGACCACGGTATCGAGGATTTGGTCGGCAAGAAAAAAATCTACCTTACCATCATGAGGAGCCTGCGCCGCCGTATCGAGGAACGCATGCACGCCGCACAACACAAGATACATCAGCATGAGGATTAGACGAGAGAACGCCACTACGCCCTAACCACCAACCACTAATCACTAACCACTTCCTACTGTCTACTTCCTACTATTATGACTAACTACAAGATTTGGGAACGCTTCGGCGTCGAAATGGAATTCATGATCGTGGACCGCGAGACGTTGCAGGTGCTGCCCCGCGCCGACATCCCGCTCGGCAAGGACAAGGACGGCAACCAGCTTTCCGACGTGGAATACGACGATATCGGGCTTTCGAACGAACTCGTGAGCCATGTGCTCGAATTCAAGTGCGCGCACCCCAAGTCCACCTTCGACGGGCTCGGCAAGCGCTTTTTCCACGAAATCCGCCGCGCGAACAAGAAGCTCGAGAAAATTGGCGCGATGCTCTTGCCGAGCGCAGCGCACCCCTTCATGGACCCGGCCGAGATGCAACTCTGGCCCTACGACTGCAACGACATCTACCAGACATACGACCGCATCTTCAACTGCAAGGGCCACGGCTGGGCGAACCTGCAAAGCACTCACCTGAACCTCTCTTTTGACGGCGACGACGAATTCGGCGAGCTCCATGCGGCCATCCGCCTATTGTTGCCGCTCATCCCCGCCATCGCGGCGAGCAGTCCCTACCTCGACAGCAAATACACGGGCTTCAAGGATGCGCGAATCGAAGTTTACCGCCATAATCAGGACAAAGTCCCCGAAATCGCTGGGCTAGTGATTCCCGAAAAGGCGTACACCTACGACGAGTACAATACGCAGATTTTCGACAAGGTCAAGAAGGCCATTGCGCCCTACGACCCCGAGCACCTGCTGAACCATTTCTTCTTGAACAGCCGCGGTGCCATCGCGCGTTTTGACCGCGGAGCCATCGAAATACGGCTCGTGGACATCCAGGAATGCCCGAACGCGGACATCGCCATCGTGGAACTCGAAATCGCGACGCTCAAGGCCATCGCGAGTGGCAAACTCGCAAACGGAAAAGCGCCGCACACCATGAAGGAATACCGGGAATTCTTGCGTGACTTTGATACGGCAAGACTCTCGGAAATGTTGACGCAAACTTCCCGCGACGCCGAAGACACAGTCATTGACTGGTCCGAATACCTGGCCGTGTTCGGCATGGAAGGCAAATGCACCGCCGGTGAGCTCTGGAAGCATGTTTTCGACGCAGTGAAAGGCGACCTCACCGAAGTCTCCCGCAACGTCATGGAACAGATGCTTGCCCGTGGCACGCTCTCGAGCGCGCTCTATCGAGCGCTCGGCGATGCGCCTAGCCGTAAAGATTTCGTCACAGAGTACAAGAAGCTCGCTGATTGCCTCGCCCACAATCGCCTTTATGGCCTAAATTAGCCATTTTAGCTCCATTTCGACAACGTGTGAACAAAATCACACGACGCTCTAAATCACGCTCCAAGGCATACCAAAGAATCTATATTTTTGTTGTGTATGTGAAAAAGGAGTGTCTTATGGCAAAGACAGAAAATAAAAAAGACGATGATGATTACATCCCGCCGTTCAAGCCATAAAATTGAATCGGATTGGATTGGGTGGAAATTAATTATTTCCTGAAGCATCTGTAAGTTCTGACACGGCATCGTCGCATATCGCGGCGAGCATACGTTCGTGTGTGCATACCTCGGGAGAAACCTCGTGGATATTGCCTGTGGAGTAGAACGAAGTACAAGCACATTCATGTGCATGGCAACGGAACCGCAGGGCACAACCTTTGCAGTCTTCTTTGTCTCGATTGAAAAAATCCATTATATCGCGAGCGACAGGACCGCCAAAGATCTGGGCCGGTTTGTCAAATACGTTCCCCAAAATGTAAGGAGCGTCTTTTTTGCTGGAGATAAACCGCGTACACGGAAAAAGGTTGCCATTCGCAGCGCAAGCGACAATGCCTTCGGCCACATGGCAACTTGTAGTACGGTGACGTTGCCCCGTCAGGCGGAATTTCAGCTTGTCTTGAATCGTCCCTAAGTAAAACGGCACTTTTTTACGCTTGAGATCCATCCAGAACTCGGCCATTTTCACATATTCACTCGCAAGAACGTCGAATTCCTCCCCTGTCCATTTGCCATCGAAATCCACGGCAGCCGTCATGTTCCTGAACCCTTGAGCCTGTATCCAACGGACAGCCTCCGAGAGCGAGTGCATATTCTCTCGGGTCACCACCGAAAGTACAACCGTGTCAAGTTTGCGCAGCGCGGGAATGTGCGATTCAATCAACTTAAAGGAGCCCGCCCCGCCCACCTGCTTGCGGCAAATATTATGATGCGCTTCAGGGCCGTCAAGAGAGAGGTAAATGCGGAACCGCTCGCGTTTCATAAACTCGATGATAGAATCGTCTAGCAAGGTGCCGTTCGTATTCACCGCAAAACGCAACCGAAATTTAGTCGACGAAGGTTCGGCAGAACCCACGCCCACAACGAATTCATCCCCGAAACGCCCGGCAACAAGGCTCTTTGCGTATTCCACGCCCCTACGGACAGAATCCATGCAAAGCAACGGTTCCCCGCCAAAGAACGTGATGTTGAGAAAATTCTGCTTCAAGGCAATCGTCCGCTCGAAAGCAATTTTGATTGCCGCCTCCATGATGTCATTGGACATCACCAAAGAACGGGCCTCGTGGCTCACCTTGTAATAGCAGTAGGTGCAACGCAGGTTACACCGTTCCGTAAGGGAAAGGACGAGATTCATCAATCTTTCGGGTCGTCAATGCGAATTACGGGATCCGGTTCGGCAACATCGCCACTCAGCGGTTCCGGCGGTTCAATCGGATCGCCACCCAAAGGTTCGGGCTCGCTGCTACTGGAGGACAATTCCGGGATGCCAGCCAACGGCCCTGGTTCTTCGCTACTGGAAGACGAACTGTTTTCATGGAATTCATCCACGGGAACACCCGCCTCCGGCGGAGGAGCCACAAAACTGCTGGAAGAAAGCATCATCGGCACACCACTGGAAGAGTTGGCGTAATGCAACGATGAAGACGAAGATGATTCCATCGGTGGAACGATTTCGCCGGAGGTAATTTCAAGCGTATCCACGGGATAACTGCTAGACGACGATTCAGGCATCACAATCCCCGCCAAGGGCGGATAGAAACTGCTTGACGAAACGCCGCTAACAGGTCCGAAGCTCGACGAAGAACGGGGCTGAGAAGAAGACACCGAAGATGGAGACGAAGATGAAGACTCCGGAGATGGAGATGAAGAAGACAACCTTATTTCATCCGGATCGGCAACATCACCAGATGTTATGTAAGCGCTATCCGATGAATCTTGAACAGATACATCGGCAGAGGTTGCCAAATCACACGCGGCAAGCATCGAAACCGCGGATACCCCCAAAAACGAGGCCAACACTTTTTGTGTATTAGCCGACCATTCGCGATTCTTTTCGACCTTGCTTTTCCGGATGTCCATATCAGTTCTCCTTATATGCTCAATATAAGTATATCCACGTAAAATCGGTCAAAAAGGCTTAAAGAAAACGATACCGAGTGATTCAATGCACGAAAAAAGCCCTAAAAAAGGGCTTTTGTATCATATAGCGGACGCATCACCCAAAAAACCGCCCAGCCATAGATTAACTGGACGATAAGATTCGCAAAAAATTGCGAACAATAATTGTTTTTTAATAAATTCTTTCGTCTAAAATAAAATCGTTTTAGAACCGAGCAAGACGACGAACGGGAAGGCGTAGCGTACTAAGCGTACGTGAGCCTTGCCGAGAGGAAGTATTGCGATGCGTTATAAAGCGATTTTAAACTTTCAGCTCACCGGCGTCGATATTAGCCCAATCCTTCACAGCTTCAATTGCCGGGCGGACTTCTTCGGTCACGAACTTCACGACCTGACCCGGAGCGCGGCCCACGAACTTGCGGAGGTCGAGGATTTCCTTGAGCTTTTCTTCAGTAATGCCGAGTTTCTGGAACTTTTCGTTCTTGAGAACGCGTTCAAGGAGGTCGTTGTCCTTGCCCTGTTCCTTCACGACCTTGCCCGCTTCCATGGACATCACGCGGATTTCTTCGTGGAGTTCCTGGCGGTCGCCGCCATTCTTCACGCCTTCCATGATGATGTTTTCGGTAGCCATGAACGGGAGTTCGGCCATGATGCGCTTTTCGATGACCTTCGGGTAAACCACGAGGCCGTTCGTCACGTTTTCGGCGATGATGAGCATGGCATCCATAGCGAGGAACGCTTCCGGAATGGCGAGGCGCTTGTTCGCACTGTCGTCAAGCGTACGTTCGAACCATTGCGTTGCCTGAGTGAAGGCGGTGCTGTTGACCTGGGCCATCACGAAACGGGCCAGGGAGCAAATACGTTCGCTGCGCATCGGGTTACGCTTGTAAGCCATAGCGCTGGAACCGATCTGGGTCTTTTCGAACGGTTCTTCCACTTCCTTCACACCCTGCATGAGGCGCATGTCGGTAGCAAACTTGTGCAGAGACTGAGCGATGGAGCTGAGAACCTGATTCACGCGATTGTCCCACTTACGAGTGTAAGTCTGGCCCGTAATGGTGAGCACGCGCTTGAAGCCGGCCTTCGCTGTCACGCGGCGGTCGAGTTCCATAATCTTTTCTTCGTCGCCGTTGAACAGGTCCATGAAGCTGGCCTGCGTACCGGTGGTGCCCTTCACGCCGCGGAACGGAAGCACTTCGATGAGGAAGTTCAATTCTTCAAGGTCGATGAGCATGTCCTGGAGCCAGAGGCAAGCGCGCTTACCGACAGTCGTGAGCTGAGCGGCCTGGAAGTGTGTTGCACCGAGCTGAGCCATGTCCTTGTATTCCATAGCAAACTTGGAAAGCTTGTCCATCACGCGGCAAAGACGCTTGCGCACGAGAATCATCGCCTGCTGCATCTGGATAAGGTCGGTGTTGTCCCCCACGAAAGCAGACGTTGCACCGAGGTGAATAATGCCCTTAGCCTTCGGGCACTGCACGCCGTAGGCGTAAACGTGGCTCATCACGTCATGACGGCGGCGCTTTTCTTCTTCTTCGGCGACTTCGAAGTTAATGTCCTTTTCGTGGGCCTTCAGTTCGTCCACCTGCTCCTGCGTAATCGGGAGGCCGAGTTCCATTTCGGATTCGGCGAGGTAAATCCACAGCTTGCGCCAAGTCTGGAACTTGTACTGCGGGCTGAAGATGAAACTCATTTCCTTGCTGGCGTAACGCTTGATAAGCGGGCTTTCGAACTGATCGCGCATATTTTTGTCCTTTTTTAAGTTTTTACATCGCCAAATGTAGAAAAACTGATTTGCGGCGAGCTACCAAAGGTGCATGCCCACGCCAAGAAAAAAGCCATTATGGAATTCTTTCTTCTTTGCCCCATCTTCCGTTTTCACTTTTCCATACATAGCCATGTACCTGAATTTAAAGGAGACGTATTGACCAATCCCATTCGCGCTGCATGGCAATATCCACGGACGATATTCAAACTGGGCCCCGGCAACAAAGGGATTTTTCCCACCCACAAAAGGAACCACCTTAAACCATTTGGTTTCAAAAACATCCCCCCCAACAGTCGCTAAAAAAGTTCCCCCATAATGATCAATCCCACCAAGTAGAAAATCAAAGGCAACGCGCCCAAATTGAATCGGCACACCAACCAACATCGAACGAATACCACCCCATATTTCGATGCCTATACCACCGGTATATAACCGCTCATTATAATAGTTCGAACGATGCACAACAGATTTGCGCTGAGAAGTCCGCCATTCCAATAACTTTTGAATCCAAGGAATGAATTCTGATTCAGGATAGTTTTTCTTGAAATTTTCCAATCGCAAAATAACAGCATCAAGACCTGTCGTGTCTAATTTGCTTTCTAGATAGCCTCCAACAACTCGAACATACATTCCCGATTTCAGATTCGCATAAGAATCAACCTTACCGCAATCATAGCCTCGGTTGCAGCCGTAATAATGAGTCGCTCTAAATTTGCTGTTTAACGAGTATTCAGGCTCCACATCCTTTATAATTAAAGCAAGGTCATGGTTCTCTTGAGACTCGATATTCTTTAACGCCCGGTCAAAAAGAGATTTAACTTTATTCGAATCCGCTTTGAAAGTTTTATCAATAAGAAAATTATAGTTTCCGTTTAGATGAGCCAACAAGGAATCGCTAACATAGGAATAACGGACATTTTCCAATGCGGTACTGTAAATTCGTCCCCACATCACCATAGCAGAATCAAATCGATCCGTCATCAAATAAATTTCCATCAGTTCCAAATCATCCAACGCAAATTCAGGAACCGGAGACATCGCCCTTAACGAAGCGGTTGCTTCAAGAGCGCTATTGTTATCGCCTTTTTTGAGCGACTGATACACTAAATTTCGACCAGCAACAATCGAATCCAGCTTTGCCGGCAAAACAGATACCGTATCGCCCCCATTAGACGTAGCATTGCCAGCAAAACAAAGCGAGCATAACGCCAAAAACAGGATTCGCACCATTATCTTCATCGAAGTACCCCAACTACATCTCCAAATGTAGAAAAAAGGCGCGAGGCTCGAGCTTCGAGGCTCGGAGCTCGGGCCTATTAACCACCAACCGCTACACAAGATTCATCAGGTCATAGTACATGAGGCGCGTATGCGGATCGTTGTCCTCGGCATTCATGAAGCGGAAACCATTCTTCTCGTAGAACGGGACTGCATTCAAGTAGGCATCGACAGTAAGGAAACGGCAACCTGTCTTGTTGTTGATAACGAACATAGACTTGATGTAGTTCAAAATGGTCGTTCCAATCCGCAGCCCCTTTGCGGTTTCATCAACCCCCAAGCGACACAACTTCACTGCGGGATAACTTTTCAAACGTTTCTCATTCGGGAAACCGCGTTTTTTGCGAAAACGATTGAATTCCGCCTTGTCCTTAAAATCAGTTATGGCAACCTTGTCATTCGCAAGGCTGCAATAAGCGTAAACCTTACTGGCATCATTTACGTCAACACAAGCATACGTCACGGCCAGCAGATGTTTTTGAAATGCCGGCGCATGGTTAAGGATAAAATCGTTTAGATCTCTATCCCCGCAATCAAATTGCCTTACCGCATTTGTCGAATCCAATCGAACAAATTTAAGCGGATAATTATTCCTTATACTTTTCGAAAGCACGGGTCGATACCTCCGTTGGCTGCTTCGCGGGCACGCTTCTCGGCCATACCCAGCTTGTAAGCCTTTTTCATGAATTCGTAATCCCGCAGGCGCTGGGCACGAACTTCCGGAGGTTCCGGGTGCCGCTCTTCCATACGGGCTAGAAACCGACGAGCATCCTCGCCGAACAAAATCGGGGTCTCTCGAATTTCGCGAGCCATTTTTCCTCTTTTGTTATGTCCATAAAAGAATGCTGGCATAACGCCAGGCGGCAACCGTTCGGTTACATGGTATAAATATACCAAAAGATTGTTGGGAATGCAATAGGGACTCGGGGCACGAGGTTCGAGGCTCGGGGAATAGCCGTGAGCGGTGAGCTATGAGGTTCGAGATGAGAGGCTAGTGAATAGAGAGTAGAGGCTAGTGAATAAGAATCACGCACTTCGTGCGTCAATATAAGACGGCGAAGCCGTGATATTTCTCCCTAGATCCTAGCCTCTAGACCCTCACCCCTCAAAGAGCAGTGAGCTATGAGCAATGAGGCATGAGGAGGCTGGTCGCAGGAGACATGTTGCTACGCAAGATTCATCAGGTCGTAGTACATGAGGCGCGTATGCGGATCGTTGTCCTCGGCATTCATAAAGCGGAAACCATTCTTCTCGTAGAACGGGACTGCATTCAAATAGGCATCGACAGTCAGGAAACGGAAATCAACATACACTCAGATTGTCATTGCGAGCCTCGTAGAGGCGAAGCAATCCCATTCCAAATTCAAAATTCATTCTCAAACAGGTCATTCCATTTGGGTTTTTGCGACTCAATAAGTTCTATTTTCTTTTTCCGATTGCCAGCCTTTATCTGCTTTTCTCGCAATATAGCATGCCGAACACAACAGCAGGCCTATCTACACGCTTGAAGAAGGCAAATTGATTCTTATCAAAGAACTATTTAAATTTCGCTCGCGAATTCTTCCATGCTCTTGCGCACGGGGTGGCGCGGCGAGGGGCCTCCATTTTCAGGGTCGGCATAGCCAACATCCAGGAGGCAAGCGAGTTTCAAGTTGTCCGGGAATTCAAAAGCGCTTTCGATGCTTGCCGCGTTGAAGCCGCGAGCCCAGAGGGTCGCAAGCCCAAGGTCGGTCGCCTGCATCATCATCGACGTGGTGACAATGCTTGCATCCATCACGCCGCTATTGAACTTGTCGTCGTATTTTTCGGCGGTGTAGCAGTTGGGTTCGTCGTAGCAGACCATCAAAACCACGGGAGCATTGTAAGCCATGCGGGTAATGGCGCGAATCTTTTCCAAAGCCTCAGGCGACTTGATGACCTTCACAGTCACGGGCTGCGCATTCACCGCCGTCGGGGAAAGTCGACCCGCTTCGAGCACCTGGGCGAGTTTTTCGGGTTCTACCGCCTTGTCGGTAAAGGCACGGCAGCTGTAACGGTTTTTGGCAAGATCCATGAACGACATATAGGCTCCTTTGTTTTCTCCCAATATAATTTTTTGGCACGGCATGACTTTGCACTAGACGCAAAGCAACGCAAGCACGGTCGTAAGCGGGGCGCTCCAGTTGATGGCGACTTCGTTACTCGCAAACGAAACTTGTTCGTCCGTATAACCGAATCCCGGCAAAGTGCTAGGATAATGCGGTTCGCGAGGTTTGTCTTGGCGATCGGCATTGATGCCACCGACAACAAGGCCCGGAATCGGGTCAGCGATTCCGTCCGCACCCGAAAGTCGGTGGTGCGGGAACATTGGCGAACTCCAAGCCGAACCGGTCACAAAGCTCACGTTCACCGGATTACGGCCATAGATAAAGTCGACTTGCGCAAAAGCCGCGTTGAGATATTCCGGCTTGTCTTTCCATGACTTCACCACGAGCAATGTCAGCGCGTAGTTGGCGAGCACGCCGTTACTCCCCCACGGGAAATAACGCAGTGCAACTCCATAAGCATCTTCTGTAGCCAGGGCAACAATCTTATCGGCCTCGTGTTCCAATGCCTCGCGCGCTCTATCGCGGAGTTCCAAATCGCTGTCTTGCAAGGCAAGTGCAATGTAGGCCAGGTTCTCGGTGTCGTGCCAGTTGATATCCGGCCGCGCCGGCATGTCGGCCATGTCTTGGTAAAGTTGGTCGTGAACCTGGATGCAATCCTCAAGAGGCATGTCGCCCATCTCGCGGAACAGCATCGCACGGGCCCAGAAAAACTCGTCGCTATACCGCGCATCGCCATACGGGCCACTCCCTTCGGTGTACGGAGGGAACCCCACATCGAAATTTTCCTCGGCCCAACGATAAGCCTTGACCGCAGCCGAAAGGCAAACCTTCGCAAAATCGGGATCGGTCTTGGCAAACACACGGTGCGCCTGCGCCAAAGCCGCCGCAAAGTTGAGCGTCGATGTCGTAGACTTGCCCAGCACAACGCGCTTTTGGCTATGGTCCGAAACAGTAGGCGTTACGAACGTATCCCAGTGTTCTGGAGAGACCTTGAAAAACACGCCGCCGTCGTTGTCTTGCATGCGCAAAAAGAATTCCAGTTCAAAACGGATTTCGTCGCGCAAAGCCGAAAGCGAGGGCGCAACTTTAGCCGAACCGAGTTCCAAGGCAAGCATCAACGTCGCGACGCTCACGCCACCATTCACGATATACTTGCCATAGTCGCCGGCATCGTACCAGCCACCATGCGCATTCCACGTCCCTTCGCGGTTCATGGAAGGGTGGAAACCAATCTGGCAATCGAGATGCGCCAGGGGGCGCGCCCACTTACCCGCCGTATCCGGTTTCAGTTCCACGCCGCTGCGCTGGAAATAGAAAGACTTGATGTTCGCGTCCAACTGGGACAGCAACCAGCGGTCCGAGATTTCAAAAAAATGCGATTCCGTTCCGCAACAAATCTTGTATCGGCCAGGCGCTGTCAACGCAGAGAAATCGCCCACAAGCAAGACTTCCCCACTGTACTCGCAGGGGCCGCGATACGCGAGATTCCCTTCCAAGGCGACCTTGCCCGCTTCTGAAACGATCTGGAACTTGGGCCCCGAGACAACGTCGATATCCTCGGCCGAAAAGGTGAAATATCCCTCGGCAAGTGCATGGTTGCCCGCAGCGATTTCCAGCGGCTCGCCCTCGTTAATGGCGACAAAAAAATGCTTGGGAGCGCGGCATGCGTAGCCGACATGATTGTAACGGAGGTATGCGGTCAGGCCTTTAAAATCCATGTGACAAGGATAGAATTTTTCAAACACCCCATAAAAAATGGCCGCCCATAGGCGGCCACAAATTCGCATCTCGAAAAATTAGAAATCCATCAAGCAACGGACGGCTGCTTCAGAAGGACTTGCACTAGAAGATTTTTTACTCTGTGCAACATACATTACGGAACTATTTTCAATCATCACGACTGCATGTGCTTGATCATACAGAACCTTAGACTTCACTTCGGAACCACCCCACATTTCAAAGGTCGAACCTACACCCTCCGAGTTCAAGTCGATCGGGCCAAAGTTCAAACCAATAGCATCCGTGCCTTCCACAGTCTCTCTCCAACCATCTACAGACCTAAATGCATTGGACGAGGCACCATCTATGCCGTCGTTTCTTCCATAGAAGAAAGCCAGGTTGTTGAGTTCAGTTTCATTCGGCAGGTGCCAGCCTTCCGGGCAGATGCCCTGGTAAATGCGGTCCAGAGTCGGAGTTTTGTTGAAGTCCTCATCCATAGGATCATACTCGACATTAGCGGCGGCATACCATTCGTAAAGGCGACCGTAAGCCGCTTCGCAGTTGCCATTGCCATCTTCAAGAACACAGGAAGACTCGCCCTTCAAATCCGTGTTGTAGTTCAGGTTCTGTGCCATCCATATCTGGGTTTCGCCACCAACCTTAACGACGGTATAATTGTAGGCCTGGCCATCGCGAGTATCGCAGAACTGCTTAGTCTGGTCGATTTCGTTGCCATCGCACTCGCCCGTGAGAGCGACAACCCTGCCAGCAAGGCAGAAGCTCACAGCCGGGTCAAACGGAGTGCCTTCGCAAACAGCCTTGTAGAATTCGTATTCTTCGTTGCCATCGCACTGGAACTTCACGACACCGTTAGCATCGCTCACAATAGTGCAGCCACCTTCGACAGAAACCGTAGTCACGCCGGGGGCTCCATTAAAGAGCGTATCGATATCCGTGCCACACGTAATCTGGACACCTTCTTCAATGGCGTCGAGCGTGCAGCTTTCGCCAACATCGCCATTCCTAAGGGTATCGACAACAGTTCCACCGCAGGAAACTTCGATACCTTCACTGATTTTCGTAGCGGAACAGCTTTCACCGGCTTCGCCATTCTTGAGGGTGCCTACAGTCTTACCACCGCAAGAGACCTCAATGCCATTACTGACCTTCTTGGCTGTGCAGCTTTCACCCTTTTCACCTTTTTTACCCGGATTGCCCTTATCACCTTTTTCTCCGTCGTCACCTTTTTCACCGGGTTCGCCGTCGGCGCCCTTCCAGTTGTCACCGCCAAACGGGAGCCATTCCTTATCGGCAGAGCAATAGTAAGCCATGCTGGAATCGGCCACAAAAATGAGCCTCCCCTCGTGGTCGGCATCGCATTTGGGCAAATCATCGCCCTCAGCGACAAGATCCATACCAACAGTCGTGTTGTTGGTTTCGTAAACCTTTGTGACATCATCGCCACTGCAAGCGAAAAACGCCATGGCAGCAGCAGACAAACCGATAGAACGCACTAAATTTTTCATAGTTCTCCTTTGACAAACTAGTTCGCACGAAATATAGCTTATCTTTCAAAATAAATTAGACAGCGGAACAACTTAACTAGGAAATGATGTTGCAATCCGCCATTGTTTGATACAGTTGATACAGAAGACACTCACATTTCACTTGTAAGTCTTGTTTTGCTCCCTTCCAGAAAGTAAAATTAGGATGTGTATGGGTTTGCCGGGGAATATATGACATTGAAAAAGACTTTAATACTTGGACTATTGGCGGTAGCTGCTGTGAGCGCAAAAGACTATTCCGGTGCTGAACTTTATACCAGCGAGACCTGGATGTACGGCAAGTTCGAAGCGCGCATGAAGATGGCTGCCGGTTCGGGAACCGTTAGCTCCATGTTTTTATACCACAACGATTCCTACCTGGGCGGAAACGAGCCCTGGGTCGAAGTGGATATCGAAATCCTGGGCAAAAACCCCAACAGTTTCCAATCCAACATCATTACAGGCTTCGGCCCCGGAGACGGGCAGCCGGACCGCAAGGTGACTAGCGAAGACCACCACGCTATCAACCCCGCATCCAACGAATCATTCCACACCTACGGCATGGAATGGACTCCGGATTATGTCGCCTGGATTCTCGACGGCAAAGTCGTCCGCAAGACGGTCAAGGGCCAAGGCGACAACAACCAAGTGCAGGACCTTGGCAAGAAGGAACAAGGCCTCCGCTTCAACCTCTGGTCCCACGAAGACGCAGGCTGGGTCGGCGCATGGAACGACAACATCTTGCCGGTCTACCAGTTCATCAACTGGGTCAAGGTCTACAAGTACACCCCGGGAGCAGGCGAAAACGGCAGCGACTTTACTTTGGACTGGAGCGACGACTTCGACACATTCAACAGCACCCGCTGGCTAAAGGGCGACTGGACATTTGACGGCAACCGCGTCGATATCAGCCCAAGCAACATCTTTACCAAGGACGGCATGGTCATCATCGCCCTCACCAAGAAGGGCCAGGAAGGCTTCAACGGAGAAATGCCCACGGATCCCGAGGGCGACCTGAAAAACCAACAAGGCACAGAACCGCCACCGGCATCGTCCAGCAGCGCACAGCAGGAAAACCCGCCAACTCCGGAAACGTCTAGCAGCAGCGCTCAACAGCAGGTCAATCCGCCGACTCCGGAATCCTCGAGCAGCGCACCGCAGCAGGACAACCCGCAGGCTCCGGCATCGTCCAGCAGCATACAGCAGGCCATTCCCAAGGCTCCGCGTACCCACGAGGCATACAACATAGACCTGCGCTACTTCAATGCCAAGGGCGTCTCGGTGAAAAAGGACAACAGCCAGCACATCAGAGTTTTCTCCAAATAGCATACACAAAAAGAATCCCACCCCCAAACAACCAGCCTGTGTGGACACGTGCCACACAGGTTTTTTAGTAAATTATGGATATATGAGCCTCAATTCGAACCGCATGGACGCCTACCTGGCCTTCTTGGGAGTGGAGCGGAACCTTTCTCCGGCCACAATCCAGAGCTACCAAGAAGACTTGCGGCACTTTGTCGCCTGGCTCGACGAAACCGGCCTGGACCTGAAGGATTTAACCCCGGAAAAACTGGACGAATTCCTGACGTTCACCGCCGGGCAGGAGGAATACTCCCCCACATCCGTCGCAAGGCACTTCTCAAGCCTGCGTGGGTTCCTCAAGTACATGCAGAAGGAAGGCGAATACGACTACAGCACCGAATCGATGCTCGAGCGCCCGAAACTCGGGCATTACTTGCCGCAGTACCTCACCCGCGACGAAATTGACAGCGTATTCGAGAGTGCGGCAAACGGCAAGAACCCACTCCGCGACACGGCCTTGTTTGAGCTTATGTACAGCGCAGGACTCCGCATATCGGAGACCTTGGGAATCAAGCTCTCGCAACTCGACCTTGATAACGAATGGCTCACGCCCATCGGCAAAGGCAACAAGCAGCGACTGGTTCCGCTCGGGAGCAAGGCGAAGGAAAACCTGCGCGCCTGGATTGAGGAGGGCCGCCCCCTCACCCACCCGACTACGGACAACATCATTCTGAATTCCCGCGGCAAACCAATGACCCGCATGGGTGCCTGGAAAATCGTGCAGCAGCACACAGCCCACCTTTCCAAAAACGTTTCACCGCATACCTTTCGCCACAGTTTTGCCACGCACTGCCTGGAAGCAGGCATGGATCTGCGCGTCCTGCAGGAACTACTGGGCCATGCCGACATCAGCACCACACAAATTTACACGCATATCGACAAGGAATTCATCAAGCAGGAACACAGGATGTTCCACCCGCGGGAATTGGGCGGGAAATAGCAGCATATCAGGCCCAAAACATGCCCGAAAATTGACAACCTCGCTGAATCTGGGTATATTTGAAATAAAATTATAAGTTTTTTGTTTGGTGGAGATCGAAATGAAAAAAATATTCTCACCCCTTCTCATTTCGGCGTTTTTCGGCGCCATCCTGGTTATCGGCTGCGGTGACGACAGCAGCGAAAAGGTAACCCCCAAAAAGATTGTCACTGAAGTCGCCTCGATTTTCGAGTTGGGCGCCTGCACCGACACCAACGAAGGCGACACGGTCTACGTGAAAGACAAGCACTCCGACTTCCTTTGCTTCGACCACGAATGGGTCGATCTGGGAATTCGTCCCGATTCCACGGACAGTGACAAGGATGTGAGCAGTTCCTCTAAAAAGAGTTCCTCCTCCATGTCCAAAGAAACTCTCACCAAGTTCATAGACTTGTGTAAGGGGTCCGGCGGTAAAGAAAAAGACGGCGTGTGTATCTGTAAGGGCGAGCTCTGCGACGTGGGTGCCGTCTGTAACGTTCTTTCAGGAATTTGCGGGAACCAGACCAAGCGCACCGAAGACACCTCTTCGACGAAAGAAACTAAAGACACCACCTCGGCAACTCTCAACTCCT
>JAEERM010000047.1 GCA_016285835.1 Fibrobacter sp. | reverse complement strand
CGTTATGCTGTGCAAACGCGATGACGTAGGTCGGCTTCACGTCAAATTTCCACTCTTGGCCGGGCTCCGCCTGGTTTGCCACCAATTCGCTCGCATAGAAAGCGAGACGCTTACGAAAATTTCTCAATTTGCGGATCTGCACCTCTATTTCGATGAGATTTCCCATGTCATCCTTGCAATGAAGGTCAAAAATCGCCGTGCGCGACACCTTACTTCCGCTCAAATTTTTCGCCACGTTGCGAGTCCACACGTTCTTGATGGGCCGCTTGAGCTGAGGTTCCAGCAGGTCGTTCAGCAGGTTCACTAGGTTTTCACGGCTTGAAGGTTTATCCGGGTCGAAGGCCTTCTTGAAGGCCAAATCCACCAGCAAATTTGCAAACGGGCTCTTTTCGCCCGGCTTCACGATACAGTCCTTAAGCGGCTTGCGCTTGGCCATTGTACATTCCCCTGTCGATATTGTCAATCAATATTTCAAACAAGGACAATATAAACCGGCAAGAAGCACAAGTCAAGACAAAATAATTTTGCAAAAATAGGCCGACAAAAATTCTGTTTAAAACGTCTATAATTAAAGAGAAACCAGTTTGCATTTCGAAGACATTTTCCTAAAATTTTTCCACACATCTTTCACTTGACAATCGCATAATGCGAGTATAGATTAATCAAATGACTTACTTTTTTGTCAGCGACTTGCACGTCGATTTCTACGTGCCAATGACCCGCACAGTAGCGGTACTGCGCAAGCATTTCGAAGACTTCTTCGAGCGCAACTTTCTACCGGCGGACGCTTGCTGCATCGCGGGCGATATCGCGAACAACTATTTCACCTACGTAGAATTTTTGAAGTTCATCGCCGAAAAATACAGCACGGTCTACGTGTGCCTCGGGAACCACGACATCATCACAGAATACATGGGACGTTTCGAGACGGACCGAGAATTCACCACCTCCGAAAGCAAGATAAAATACTTCCTTGCCGAAGCAGAAAAAATCCCGAATATCCAACTGCTTGAGAACCGCATCGCAGGCGATGTCGCCGGTTGCATGGGCATGTGCGATTTCAAGTACATGCATACACCCGGCGCATCTGAAATATCAAACAAAATTTTGTGGGCGACACGATGGTTCGACGGAATCCACTGGAGATACATGCAGAACAACACCGACAAGCTCTGGCGACATTACGACAGAGCCTTCCGCAAGCTCACCGCACAACGCCCGAAAATCATGATGTCGCACTTTCTGCCGCTGGAATTCGACATGGCTGAACGTTACAAACACGACCCCTGCTCGAACTTTTTCTATTTCCACGGAGCCAAATACCTCGAGAACCTGGACGACGGAAGCATCTGGCAAGCGGGACACACCCACACCGCCATCAAACGCGAGTACACCGACACGCTCGGCAAAAAGCACCTGTTGCTCTGCAATCCCGTAGGCTACCCCGACGAAGAACCCTATGCGGAACATGGGCTAAAAAGGGAAGATTTTCTGGTGGAAGTGGAGTGAAAAAAAACGGAGACAAGTAAAGATATTTTCCCAAAAGTCACTTTTTTTATGAGATTTGGGAAATTACCCCTCTTTTTTATGTACAAATCTACTACATTTTTGTATATTTGTAGTAGATTTATACATATGTACGAGAAGAACTTCATAACCGCGGGCATGGTTTGCGAGCAAGGACGAGCGCAATACTACGCCACTCTCCAAAAGGCGAAACAGGGCGAACTGGTTCGTGTTAAACGCGGTGTTTATGCAGAAGAGATTGCCCTAGCCGATATAATGGTCGATGTTGAGTCTCTGATTCCCGGTGGAATCCTCTGCATGTTCTCGGCATGGGAACATTACGAACTCACGACGCAAGTTCCGCAGCAATATGATATTGCAATAAAAAGGGGCCGCAAAGTCGTTGTGCCCCAGTATCCGAACTTTAAGCTCCATAACCTGTCTGACAAAGCTCTGAGCATAGGCGTTACCACAGAAATTATTTCCGGCTACAGAGTCAAAATTTTTGACATCGAAAAATGCGTCTGCGACGCTGTAAAATTCCGCAACAAAATCGGCATCGACGTCTGCACAGAAATAGTCAAGAACTATCTCAAGCGCAGCGACAGGAATATCGCGAAACTCATGAAATACGCAAAGATTCTGCGGGTTGCGAAGACACTCGAAATGTACCTGGCAATGGGGGTGTAGGATGGAAATGGATTTTTTCAATGAAATACGGAATATCTAAACATTTTCCGTATTTTGTTGAAATTTTGCCGTTAAAAAAGTATATTTCTGGCATGGCACAAAAGAATGTTCTATCCGGCCAAAAACTTGTCTTTTCGAGCGATGAACTCCAAAAGCAGGGGTTTTCGTATTACCAGATAACGAAAATGGTCGAACAGGGCAAACTCATCCGTCTCAATAAATCTTATTACGAAAATGCGAGCTTTATCGGCGACCTGAATGATTTCTACTACGTTCAAGCTTTTGTATCCCAAGGCGTGGTGTGCCTTATGAGCGCTGCCGTTTATTACGGCCTTACAACCTTTCGGCCAGACTCTATCGATGTCGCAGTTCCGCCAAAGACAAAACTTTCCTCGCAGCCAGAATCGCAAAGGCTTGCTCTGCACTACTTTTCAAATGAACGTCACACCCTTGGCGTGCGCACAATCAGCGAAAACAAAAACACCTTTAAAATTTACGATATAGAGAAGACTGTCGTTGACGTTGTCTCTAACCGGAACAAGGTCGGAATTGAAGAGACTAAAGAAATCTTGACCAATTACCTCGCAAGGCAAGAAAGAAACATCAACAAACTCTACCGCTATGCAGAAAAACTTTCATGTCTGAAAATCCTGAAGACTTACCTGGAGGTTCTCGTATGAACGTGATGTTGGATTTGTCGCATGTATCTCCACCCTGTTCTTTTGTGTCATTGCGAGGCCCTGTAATGGGCCGAAGCAATCTCTAACAGGCTTATTTATATATATTTCCTCCCGATATAGGAGTTCCCATGACCGACGTTGAACTTAAGAACTTGAAAGACCGTCTTTGGCATTCTGCCGATATGCTCCGCGCGGGTGCACATCTCGCTGCAAACAAGTACGGTCAACCGATTCTAGGCCTCATCTTTTTGCGTTATGCCGACATTTTGTACAAACAGCACAAAGACGAAATCAACGCCGAGTTCGAAAAGCTCAAGGGCACGCGCCGCGCCCGCACCCTGAAAGACATCTCCATCGAAAAGTGCGGCTTCTATCTGCCGGAATGCGCCTATTTCGATACAATCAATGACGCTCCGGACGACGCCAAGAAGGCAACCCTTGTAAAGAAGGCGATGAAGGCCATCGAAGAAGAAAACGAAAAGATGGAAGGCGTTCTCCCCAAGGATGTCTATGCGCAGCTCGTTCCCGAAGAAGAACCTGAACTGCTTTCGAAAATCGTGCGCGTATTCAAGGACATTCCCGAAGACATCAGCATCGACCTGTTCGGCGAAATCTACGAATACTTCCTGGGCAATTTTGCATTGGCCGAAGGCAAGGACGGCGGAACATTCTATACGCCAGCAACGGTCGTGCGCTACATGGTGAATGTGTTGCAGCCACACGGCATCAACAAGAAATTCCTGGACCCTGCTTGCGGTTCGGGCGGTATGTTCGTGCAGGCGGCTCGCTATATGCACCGCCACAATGCAAGTGCCGAAAACGACACGACGATGAATTTTCGCTGCTATGGTGTGGAAAAGGAACCCGACACCGTAAAGCTCGCGAAGATGAACCTGCTTTTGAACAATGTACGTGGAGACATTACCGAGGCGAACTCCTTCTACAGCGACCCTTACAATGCAGTGGGCCAGTTCGATTACGTGATGGCAAATCCGCCGTTCAACGTAGACGAAGTTGTCGTTGAAAAAGTCCAGAAAGACGAACGCTTCAGCACTTACGGCGTGCCGCGCAACGCGACAAAGTCCGCAAAGAAGGGCTCCGACAAAAAGGAAACCGTGCCGAACGCGAACTACCTTTGGATCGGCTACTTCGCGACCGCGCTGAACGAAAACGGCAAGGCCGCTCTCGTCATGGCGAATTCCGCAAGCGACGCGGGCAAGAGCGAATACGAAATCCGCAAGAAGATGGTTGAAGAAGGAATCATCAGCCAGATGGTGACGCTGCCTTCGAACATGTTCAACTCGGTGACGCTCCCGGCGACGCTCTGGTTCTTCGACAAGCAAAAGGCAAACAGCAAAAAGAAAGACGAAATCCTTTTCATTGACGCGCGCAACGTGTTTACGCAGGTGGACAGGGCACACCGCAAGTTCAGCGACGAACAGATAAAGAACCTCGCCGTCATCAGCCGACTCTACGAAGGCGATACGCAATCGTTCAAGGACCTGCTCAAGGAATACAAGGATAGCCTCAAGAACGCCCCCGCAAGCAGCGACGACAAGGAAGTCAAAACCAAGGATTACTGGCAGGCGCAAATCGACTGGCTCACCGAACGGTTCCCCGACGGCAAATACCAGGACGTAATCGGACTCTGCAAGGTCGCGAAAATCGACGGCGAAGACGGAATCAAGGACCAAGATTACTCACTGAACGCCGGCCGCTACGTGGGCGTGGTGATTGAAGACGACGGCATGACCGCCGATGAATTCAAGCAAACCATGCTTGGGTTGAACGATGACTTCACGAAGTTAAGCGCCGAAGCGAAGAAATTGGAAAAGGAAATAGCCGAGAATTTGAAGGGATTGTTTAAATAGTAGGAAGTGTCATCCTGAGCGAAGTCGAAAGATCCAAGGAATCATGTTATGGAATATACTACGTATAAATTGAGTGATATCTTGAAAATTGGGAATGGAAAAGACCATTCTTCCTTGGATGATGGCGAATATCCTGTTTTAGGCAGTGGCGGAGTAATGCGCTACGCAAATCAGTATTTGTATGATGGTGAAAGTGTTCTTTTGCCACGAAAAGGCACGCTTAATAACATTCAGTATATTAAGGGCAAATTTTGGACTGTTGACACGTGTTATTATACGATAATTAATCAAGAAAAAGTCGTTCCGTATTATTTATATAGAATGTTAAGATATCTTGATTTGAGTGGTTTAGATTCTGGTGCTAGTATTCCAAGTATGACATCAAAATGTTATTATGGAATAAAAATAAAGCTACCATCAATTTCGACTCAACGCCGCATCGCCTCCATTCTCTCCGCTTACGACAACCTGATAGAAAACAACAACAAGCGAATCAAGATTTTGGAACAGATGGCGGAGGACCTTTACAAGGAATGGTTCGTTCGCTTCCGCTTCCCCGGCCACGAAACCACCCCCCTCGAAAACGGAATCCCTAAAGGCTGGGAAATAAAACGTGTTGACGAATTAGCGAAAATTAAAGCAGGTGGAGATCGTCCTGATATTTGTGAAGACGTAATTACCGATAAATGCAAAGTTCCTGTTTATTCAAATGGCATTGAAAATGAAGGATTGTACGGCTTTACGGATGTTGCCGAAATAAATAAAGCTAGTGTGACTATTTCAGCAAGAGGAACTATTGGCTATGTATGTTTACGAAGGGTTCCCTTTGTTCCCATTGTTCGATTGTTATCGGTTACTCCGAATATGAGTGGAATTTCTGTCTATTATTTATATTATATGTTGAAAAACGATGCTGTCATAGGGAATGGAACATCGCAACAACAGATTACTGTTCCAATGTTAGGTAGAAAAAAAATATTAGTTCCGGAAAATAGCCTGATAGATAGTTTTACTGCTAAAGCGGAAAATATCTGGAATGAAATTGATTTGCTGAAAAAAGCAACCGCGAACCTTATCAAACAGCGTGACCTGTTCTTACCCCGCCTCATGAGCGGCAAACTCGCGGTATAACCATCGTAGGATTATAACAAATCTGCCAAACTTCTCTAAATTTTGGCAAAAATATTGTAAATTAGTGAATGCACCGACTGCGGAAACGGCTTGTTTTAAAATTCATAAATATAATAAAAATGCCTAATAACTTGATTTTTAGGCAAAATTATTATATATTGTAGATGATGACTATTTATTCGCTGATAAAAGACTTTGCTTCCGTAAATAAGGGTTGCTTCCGATTGAAGCATTTTCTTTCTTATTTGTCAAAAATGGGTCTTGCTTATTCTCAATTCGCTATCAGGAACGCAGTAAAAAAATTGGTTGATGAGGGTTCCCTCGAAAGGGATGGTCGCGGAATTTACAGGATAACCCAAACGACAAAAAGAGTTTTTTTGCCAGACATTCCAGAAGATGTTTCAGATCTTTATAAAAAATTAAAGCCGTTCTATCCGTTTGCGGATATATGTATCTGGAAATTTGACAACATGGCGTATTTTACTCGACATGTACCGGCAGTCAATTTTTTTATTGTTGAGGTCGAGAAAGATGTCGTCGATGCTATTTCCGATAAAATCCAGGCGCTTAAGGACGACTATATTGTCTTGAAAAATCCGTCAAAGAAAGAAATGATGCAATTTGTTTCTTTTAGGAACTTGGTTGTTGTCAAGACTCTTGTAAGTCGGTCGCCTGTTATCAAGACGGAACAGAACGTGTTTCCTTTGCTGGAAAAAATATTGGTTGATGTCCTTTGCGACGACACATTCTACATGTTGCATGGAATCGAAAGTTTATATATATATCAAAAAGCGTTCGATTTGTACAATATTGACGAAGTGAAACTCCTGAGCTATGCAAGGCGTAGGAATAAGCAAAAAGAGGTAAAGTTGTTGTTGGAGGATAAAGAATATGATTTCTCCTGAAAGCCGTTCAAGGGAATGGCTCTTTTCGGTTTGTGAAAGATTCAATACGCCTGATGCGGCGTTAGTCGATAAGGTCATTAGGGCCTTTTCTCTATTGGAGGCGTTAGCCCGTAGTGGTTGCCCGTTTATATTCAAGGGTGGCTCGTGCCTGATGTTGCATTTCAACACCGAAAAACGATTGTCCATCGATATCGATATCATTTGCCCGCCTGGAACAAGAATAGAAGACTATTGGGATAAGTATGTGACAGAGTATGGCTTTAGCAAACCAGAGCCACTTCACCGTGAATCAAGGACAAATGTCCCCAAGGAACATGCTAAATTCAACTATCAGGTTGCCTATTCTGACAGTAAGCCTGATTCGATCCTTTTGGATGTTCTTCTGGAAGATTCACCTTATGAAAAGGTAGAAGAAAAACCGATTGTCAGCCCGTTGCTGAAAACGGAAGGTAAAAACATTTTGGTGCGAGTTCCGTCAAAAATTGATATACTTGCGGACAAACTGACTGCGTATGCTCCGAACACGACCGGCATTCCTTTTGTCAAGAAAAATGCGAAAGGTCAGGTGAAGATTTGTTCGCTAGAAATAGCAAAGCAGATGTTCGATGTCGCGAGCCTGTTTGATGCTGTGGATGATTTTAATGATGTTTTGGAAATTTATAAGAAGATTGCCGCTGTTGAGTTGGATTATAGAAAAATGACAGGGGTGGACTATAAAGAGGTTTTATGGGACTCTATCAATACGTCTCTGTGTTTAGGAACCCGTGGTGCAACTGACAAGGAAAAATTTGCCTTGTTAACGGACGGGATTTCCAAATTGCGGGGTTATATTTATAATGATAAATATTCCGTTGACAGAGCCATTACTGATTCTGCTAAAGTTGCGTATTTGGCGGCGTGTTTGCAAAAAGGGCAATTTGCCCCCTCAAAATATCATATGGGAATGGTTGATGCGGCGAAAAAAGCAGAAATTGACAGCTCTTTAGACACCGATTTGGCCAAGTGGACCAAGCTAAACAAGCTGAAAAAATCAAATATCGAGGCTTTTTACTACTGGTTCCGTGCGTTTGAGCTGCTAAAGAATTAATTTTATGGCATGAAGTCATTTATTTCCGAAGACGATATCGAGCAGGCGATTCTCCAGATGCTGGAATCGCCGGAGTTCGGTTATGATGTGGTCCATTGCGACCCGTCTCCGGAAAAGATGGAAGTGCTGCCCGATGGCACGGGGCGTTCCAGCAAAAAGCAGTGCGTATTGCCTGTTGTTTTGCGCGAGTCGCTCACGAGGCTCAATCCCGAAATTCCCGCAAACAAACTAGACGAAATTGCGCAGGATTTGGTCCGCGACTATTCCGGCACCGACATGACGGCGACAAACTACGCACTCTACAAGAAAATCCGTGACGGTGTGCGCGTTCCGTTTGTCAAGGACGGCAAGCCGGATTTTGGCGATGTTTCGCTTATCGATTTTGCCAACCCCGAGAACAACACGTTTACTGCCGTTTCGCAAATGTGGATCCAGGGGCACTATCATTTTCGCCGTCCCGATGTTCTGGTGTTTATCAACGGATTGCCGCTAGTCTTTATCGAACTCAAGAACAGCACCGTCAAGATTGAAGAAGCCTACAACAAGAACCTCCAGGATTACCGGAAAGAAATCCCGAATCTGTTCGCTCTGAACCAGGTGTGCGTTCTTTCGAACGGCTTTGAAACCAAGCTGGGCGCGTTCAACGCGAGCTACGACTACTTCTTCGAATGGCTCAAGAAAAGCGAAGACGACAAGATTGACCGCAAGCATATCCGTGGCGAAGGCGTAAGCGCGCAATACATGGTCAGGAGTTTGCTCGACAAGGCAACCCTTATTGACTACATCGAAAACTTCATCCTGTTCCAGAACGGGTCCATAAAGATTATCGCCAAGAACCACCAGTTCATGGGTGTGAACAACTTGTGCCGCGCCGTAGAGAACCGTAAGAAACTGGACGGCAAGTTGGGCGTATTCTGGCATACGCAAGGGAGCGGCAAGAGTTACTCGATGGCGATGTTTGCCCGTAAGGTCAAGCGTAAGTTCAGTGGCAACTTCACGTTCCTTATTATCACCGACCGCGAAGACCTTGATACGCAGATATACAAGAACTTCTTGCGGACAGAAATCATCGGCCCGCAAGATGAATGCCAGCCCAAGAACGGCGAACAGCTTCGCGAATACTTGCAAGGGAACAAACCTTTTATATTCACGCTGATTCACAAGTTCGGTTACGACAAGGGTAAAAAATACCCTGTCCTTTCTACCCGCGATGATATTTTCGTGCTGGTAGATGAAGCGCACCGCACGCAATACAAGACTCTTGCCGAAAATATGCGCACGGCGTTGCCGAATGCGAACTTCGTTGCGTTTACGGGGACTCCGCTTTTGGGCAGCAAGCGCCTCACCAACCAGTGGTTCGGCGACTATGTTTCGGAATACAACTTCGCACAGTCTGTGGAAGATGGCTCGACGGTGCCGCTGTTCTATAGCCGTCGCGTTCCTGAAGTGGGACTGCAAAATAACTTCCTCGATGACGATGTCGTGACGATTATCGAAGACGAAAATCTGAACGACGCCGAAGCCAGGTTGCTTGAAAACTCCAGTTCCCGCATTTTAGAAGTCATCAAGCGCGAAGACCGCCTGGATAAAATTGCTAGGGATATTGCACATCATTTCCCACGTCGTGGGTTCCTCGGCAAGGGAATGGTCGTTTCGGTGGACAAGTTTACCGCCGTAAAGATGTACGACAAGGTTCAGTATTACTGGAAAAAAGAAAAGACTGCGCTGACCATCGAGCGGAATAACGTTGTCAGGGATAGCGAGGATTACAAGCGCCTAACCGCCATTTTGAACTACATGGACAAAGTGGAGATGGCTGTCATTGTTTCGGAAGAAGCGGACGAAAACGAAAAATTCAAGGCACAGGGGCTCGACATCACGGCTCATCGCAAAAAGATGAGCGAGATTACGCCTGAGGGCAAAGATATCGAGGACCGCTACAAGGATCCTGAAGATAACTTGCAACTTGTGTTTGTGTGCGCCATGTGGCTAACGGGTTTCGACGTTCCGAACCTTTCTACGCTTTACCTTGACAAGCCGATGAAGAACCACACGCTGATGCAGGCCATCGCAAGGGCGAACCGTGTGTATCCGGGAAAACCGTGCGGTATCATCGTCGATTACGTGAACGTATTCAAGTTCATGAAGCAGGCGTTGGCCGCATACGCTATTGGCGACGATGGCGCTGAATTCCCGGCCAAGGACATTGACGAATTGATTGGCTATATTGATGCTTGCATTGACGAAGCCGATAAATTCCTGTTGGAACGGAATATCAATATCGAGAAAATTCTGGACGGGGCATCCACATTCGATAAGCTAGATGAATTCCGCAACGCTTACGACACCATCATTTCTGTTGATGAGGATGTCAACAAGTTCAAGGTCATTCTGAACACGCTGATGAATCTTTACGAAGCGTCCAAGCCGGAAATTTTCGAACGCAACTGGAACAACCCGAAGTTCAGCCCACTTGTTTACTTGCATGGATTATTCTTCAGGCTCATTGATGATGAAAAGATTGAAAAGGCCCGCAAACGCATGGGCGATTTGCTGGATAGTAGCGTTTCGTCGGAAAGCGTGAAGATTGATGACGCAACCGAAATTCGTGATGTATCGGCAGCTGGGTCGTACATGCGCGGCTCCAAACTGATAGACCTCTCTAAAATTGATGCTGAAGGATTGCGTAAGGAAATCAAGCAGGCAAAATACAAGGCCATCGAAATTAACGACTTGAAAGAGTTTATCGAGAAGGCCTTACGGCAAATGATAAACCGCAACGTCACGCGCATCAAGTTCTCGGAACGGTTCCGCAATATCATTAACCGCTACAATGCGGGCGGCACCGAGAATGAAGATTACTACGAGCAGCTGGTAAAACTCGTTGAAGAATTGAAAAAGGAAGATTCCCGCTCGGCGACAATGGGCCTGAGTGACGAAGAACTCGAAATATTCGACCTTCTAGTGATGGGAAAAAAACTGACGAAGGCTCAGGAACAGGAAGTCCTGCTGACTTCCAAGGCTCTGTTCCAGAAATTGCAGGAAAACCGTCAGAAGATTCTTGTGGTGGACTGGTACAAAGACGAACAGACCCGCGCTAAAGTCAAGAGTACAATCGAAGAAGTTCTTGATGCACAGAACCCACCGCATTTGCCCGATTGCTACGACATCGACCTATTCAACGTCAAAAGCAACCTGCTCCTGAACCACTTCATTGATATGGCCGTGCAGGGCTATGGCTGGGCAAGAGGCGGAGTCGGATAAATTTTTATCGCCGACAAAATTCAAAAAGTGGCGATAAAAAACGGCGATAAGCATCAAAAGTGGCGACAAATCGGCGATAAATTAAAATTTCGGCGATAAATCGGCGATAAATTTAAAAGACGGCGATAAAATGACGGCGAAAATGTCCCGATAAATGTCCCTATAAATGTCCCTGTAAAAACCAGGCGATTGCCCATGTTGTCGCCGGCAAAAATTCCCGAAATCGCAAAATCTTTTTGGTCACTTTTTCCCGAAAATGCAAAATCTTTTTACCCGTTTTTTCCCGAAAATGCAAAATCTTTTCATCATCCAAAGCACAAAAAAGGCGATTTCATTGAAAAATCGCCATTTCTGCTAAAATTGGGATTTTTTTCCGTCTACTCTTCGTGGGCGTTGACTTCTTCGGGGTTGAGGACGCGGATTTCGATTCTGCGGTTGGCCATGCGGCCCGCCTCGGTGGAGTTGTCGGCCTTGGGGCGGGAATAGCCGTAACCAGTTGCTGTCACGAGGTCTTCGGGGATGCCCTTGCTTATCATGTACAGGCGCACGCTGTAGGCGCGTTCCGCCGAGAGCACCTGGTTGAAATCTTCGCCGCCTTCGCTGCTGGTGTGGCCCTCGACTTCTATTTTCGCCTTGGGGTTGCGCTTGAGCCCGGCGATGGCCGCGTCAAGCGTCTTGAGAGAGCTCGGGATGAGTTCTGCGCTGCCTGCCTTGAAGGTGACTCCGGTGAGTTCTGCGCGCGTGTCGTCGAACACGACGGTGATGCCGCCGGTGCTTGCCGTCAGCGACACGTACGGTGTCTCGCCGCACTCGAACGGTCCGGTCAGGCTTTCGCAAAAGATGGTGTACTTGTCTTCGCGGGGGATCATGAAGCTTGCTTCGCCCTCGGCATCCGTGGTCACGGATATTTTGTTCTTGGGCTGGGCCTGGCCGACAAAGATTAGTTTCTTGCGGGCGTGGGGCGAATCGTTGTCATCTACATAGGAAACATTCAGTACTGCATGCGTCTTGTTCGGCGCGAGGGCATAAGACAAATTGAACGCAATCGACACGGCGATAACGAACTTGGGAAAAAACATTTGTACTCCATTCATAAAGACACCTCCCCAAATGGAGGAAATCTGGCACAAAGATACATTTAGAGGGGTAAAAATGGACAAAATGTATTTGCAATATAAGATGTTTTTTTTAAATTTACGTCACCTTTAAAATAGGAGACTTCCATGAAGTTCACCAGAATCGCAAGCATGCTCCTGATTGCGGGCATGGCCAGCTCCGTTTTCGCTGCCGATGACAGTTTCAGCCTCAAGGGCAACGTCCAGACCCAGCTCACCAAGTCCATCGCCGACGACGAGCACAACTTCAGCAGCGGCTGGATCCGCGCCAACGTGGGCGGGCAGTACAAGAGCGAGAACCTCGACGGACTTATCATGCTCCGTATCTTCGCCCCGGAATTCGGCAACAAGATCGAGGGCAAGAACTACGACAAGATTCTTGCCGACCTCTACTGGGCCAACTACAAGTGGAATCTCGGAGATAAGGACAAGCTGAACTTGAAAGTGGGCCGCTGGAAGACTGACTGGTCGCAGTCCACCCACTTCGGTACTTACCTGGACAAGGACCTCACCAAACGCGGTCTATGGATGCGCGATTACAGCCACAACGCTATTGAACTGGGCTGGATTCACGGTCTCAGCACCCTCAACATCATGTTCGCTACGCAAGACGCCTACGCAAACAAGGGCTACGTCCGTATCGAAGAAGACATGAAGTTCACCTTCCCTCTCGAAGTCAAGGTCGGCTACCGCGCCAACCATGGCGACCCGATTCAATATACGGCCTACACAACTCACAGGGTAGCCACCTACGCAAGCTATAACATTATCCCGGCCTTCCGTGTTTACGGTGAATATGCCTGCATCTACACGCAAGATGAAGATCTCAGCGCAACGGCACCGAACTACCTCGCTCCCGAATCCAATTACTTCAAGCCGGGCATCTACTTCCAGCCGTTCTACCTGGGTATGGATTTCGCCCCGAAGAGCGGCATCCTGAACACGCTCATGAGCAACCTCATGGTTGAATGGGAATACATCAACAAGCGCGACAACCTCTACCCGATTGCAGAGCACACTTACGACGATTGGGCATGGACGGTCGCCTACGTGAAAAAGATTGCCTCTTCCAAGCTCCAGTTCAGCGTCTACAGCGAAAACGAACTGAGCGACGTCGGCCTCGCCTTCCGCCTCACGACGACGTTCAAGTAATCGGAGAAATATTTATCGATTGGACCATCGGCTAATGCCGATGGTTTTTTATTTGAGGTCGATAACGCAGCGCACGTAGAGGCCTTTCTGTACGCTCTCGTCGGAACGGTTGATGCTATGCGCCTGGCGGCGGAACTCCCATGCGCGGCCGGTGCTTTTTTCCACCGAGGTGCTTGACCAGTAATGCCCCGTGTACGTCTCGTCGCAATATTCGTCCCAGTCGCGGCACCCGCCGCGGCCCAGGTTATCCCAATCCAGCTTGGACTGGTCCTTTTGATAGTCTCGCCATTCGCCGTCGTTCGGGAGGTGCCAGCCCTTCGGGCAGACACGCTGCGCCTCGTCGTAGGTATAGAAGCGCCCGTGCCGCTTGCAGAACACGGAATCTTCCAAGAAGCACTGCTTCGCGCTCGTGAGGTTGTACTGGAGGTTCTGCTTCATCCACACTTTGGTGCTATCGCGGATTTCCACCTTGTACTTTTTCCCGTCGCGGGGGTCCGTGAACACCATCTTGTCGCGGGAGATGCCCATTTCTTCGAGAGGGTCGTAATCACCAATGCAGCGCACGGGCAAGGCCATGCTGTCGGTGACGGCTATTTCGCTGAACATTCCGCGGTTGAGGTCGAGCATGATGCCGCGCTTCTGTTCACCGGCCACGGCAAAGTAGCCGACTTCCGGACCGACCTGCTTGTTCTCGTTTCCGCCAATTTCGTAAAAGCCGGCCGGAGCACCGACAAAGCTACGCATGTTCTGCTTTTTGCGTGCACCGATAAACTGGTCGCGGGCAAGCATTTCCCATTCCTGCCAAGACGGGACTCGCGTCTTTTCGGGGCAAACCTTGTCCCAGACCTTCGGGGTGTAATACGCCCTGTTCCTTACGACGAGCGAAGCCCCCTCTTTGTATGAAAGATTTCCTGTAAACCAGTTGAGAGTCCCGGAGCGATATACTCTGTAGACACGATTGTCGCGCGAATCGCTATAGTCGTTCGCGGCAAACGATACTCCCGCCACCATTGATAAGGCCACAACCAAACGGCCTAAATAACCTAACATTTTTCACCTCTACAAAACAGGTACAAACTATGGTCTCTCTAAAAGAGCACTTTCAGGGGAGACCCTATCCTGAATATACCGGATTTGCAGAGGAAAACACGTAAAAAAATTTTTAGGGTAAACAATCTCACACCCGCAAATTATGCCTAGAACGAAAAAACGGCACCAAAGTTCCCGGGTCCGACCCAAAGCGAGACATTCTTCGCAGATTCCCGATGGGATTCCAGGACCAGAAGGCTCACTCCCGTGCCCACCAGGGCACCAACGACCACATCCGACGGGTAGTGCTTGCCGGCGGCAATCCGGAGCGCTCCGACAAATCCGGCAAGCGAAAGTGAGCTAGCCCACACCACACTCCTGTACGGGGACGACGGATACATTTCCGAGAAATACGATGCCGTGAACACGGCTGCCGTAAAAGCGGCAGAACTGTGACCGCTGAAAAAGCTGCCGTAGGCCTCGCCCTCGGCCTTTTCCGCCGCCTCTCTACCCTCCCCTTCCTCGGCATACATGTAGGGGCGCGGCCAAATTTTCAGGGAGCGTGTAGCAAGGTTCAGCCCGCTCTGGATGGCAAGAGCCTGCGCATACATGAGCGTGTGTCCCCAAAAAACGGAGGCGGTCCCGCCGCTATACCAGGAATACCCGGCAAGCGCAAGAGGTGCTACGGCAATAGGTGCCGCCCAGTCGCTCCACTTGTCCGGCCACTCCTCATAACGTCCGGCAACGGGCCTGTCCCAGGGCAGCAGTTCCGACTTGGGCTTCACGTCGGCATCGTCAGGTTTTTCCATGTCGGAGTAGCGCATGTTGCCGTAAATAGAGACCATGGCGGCACCAATAGTAAGCGGAACATCCCAAAGCGTGAGGACATACTCCGCAGCCACGGGAGAAAGCGCCCCCGAAACGAGAAACCAGGAAAAAAACAGCGCTTTCGGCAAAAAAGATTTCATTGACCTATAAACTAAAAAATTATATTCAACCTGAATATTATCAGGAGCTTCCGTGTCCAACCAAGAAAATATAAAAGAACCTATCCGCCCCGACATGGGCCTGTTCTCCGCCATTTCCGACGAAATGCGTCTCAAGATCCTGTTGCTCCTCGACCAGGCCGAATTCACGGTCAACGAAATCAAGGACATCCTGGACATCCACCAGAGCAACGCGAGCCGCCACCTGGCCAAGCTTTCGGCATGCAACTTGCTGAAAGACCGTCGCGACGGAATCAAGGCCTACTACGGCTTAAGCGACGACCTCTACTTGAGCCGCCGGGTGCTTTCGGTCATCCGGGACGCTTGCGAAGCCCTGCCGGACAAAGATATCATCAAGTGCCGTGCCGCCCAGATTCTGGAAGACCGCACCGACAAGACCAAGGGGCAAATCCACAAGCTCGACCAGGCGGGCGGAAGCCTCAAGGCGCAGATAAGCCTGTTCGCCAAACTCATGTACCCCTTCGAGAACGTCGTGGATATCGGCTGCGGCGAAGGCGGCGACCTCACGCTCATGATGGCCGGGCGCTGCAAGCACGTGACCTCCATCGACTGCGACCCCAAGGTGATTAGCGGGCTGCAAACGACACTCGCCCAAAAAGGCATTACCAACGTGAGCCCGAAAGTTGCCGAAATGACGCAGACCGGGCTCCCCGAGAATTTTGCCGACCTCGTGCTGATGAGCCAAGTGCTCCACCACGCGACCGACCCGCATCTTGCCCTCAAGGAAGCGGTCCGCATCCTCAAACCGCACGGTACACTCGCGTTGTTGGACCTCGCCCAGCACAAGGAAGAATCCTTCCGCACGACGCACGGACACATCTGGCTCGGCTTCGACAAGAACCAGATAGAATTTCTGCTCAAGGAGCTGAACTGCAAGACGATCGTTTCCGAAATCATCCCCAGCGAGAACGAGGTCGACAAGAAACTCCCCGTCATTTGCATGATTCTCGAAAAACAGTAACTATTTTTTAACCAACCTCTTGCTTTTTCAGAGAAAATCGAATAGATTAGAAAAAAACAGCTAAGGAGTCCCGCATGGCAAAACTGATCAAGTTCATCGTCTTCGCCGCAGTTTGCATCATTACGGCATTCGGAATCTATAACCTCATCAAGACCACCAGGATTGATGAGAACACCCTCGACTAGCCCGGTGCACCCCTAGCGCACATCTGGCACAAGCAAGCTTGTCACGAAGCCCGTCCCCGACGGGCTTTTTTCTTTTTTTTATTTTATACTCTATGAACTTTTTGCAAAAGAAACCCGTATTCTTCACGGCAGCCGCCGTGCTCTTCCTCGTAGTCCTCATGATCATCTTCAGGGACTTCGCATTTGACCCGAACAAGCTCATGCTCAACAGCGACCAGCTGAACAGCATCGGCAGCCGAATCCTCCGCGCCGAGAACGTCGTGCTCACGGAATGGGACGACAGCCGCCTAGGCGGTGTCCCCACCATCGACGCCCTGTTCGGCGATGCCTACCACCCCCTGGTATGGGTGCAGTTCCTCACGGACCCGGCTCGCGCCGTCGGCATCAAGTTTATCCTGACGGTCTGGGTCGCCTTCATGAGCGCCATGCTCCTCGCCTGGAACCTCACCGGGAACCGCTGGTGGGGCGCCCTGCTCGGGTTCCTCTACGCACTCTCTCCTGAATTTTTCACATACATCTACGGCGGCCATGACGGCAAGATGATGGTGTTCGCCATCGCGCCGCTTGCGCTGCTTGCCATCCGCAAAGTCGTGCGCAACGGGAGCCTCCCCTACGTGGCTGTGCTCGCGCTTTCCATCACCTGGATGATTCTCGGTAGCCACTTGCAACTCACCTACCTGTTCCTGTGGGGTGCGGGTCTCTACACGCTTTACGAAGTGGCGTTCCATTGCGACGGGCTCTCGACGCGTGGCAAGCGCATGGGGCTTGCAGCAATCGGTCTTGCATTTGGCCTTGCGCTCAGTTGCTTCCAGCTTGTGCCGCCCTACATGTACACCACCACGCAGTCCGTGCGTGGCGAAGGTGACCACACCAATTACGGCCACGCCGTCAGCTGGTCCTTGCACCAAGAAGAAATGGCCCAGATGCTCCTGCCCGGTTTCGTGGGCGTCGACGTCTATGAGCAAGACCCCAACACAAGTGACCTGAACGGCAGTTCGTTCGTGAATGTCACCATGCAGGAATACCGCCAGATGGCCGAAGCGGGCAGCCAAGGTTCGCCCTTCTACTGGGGCCACAACAGCTTCAAGCTCGACCATAACAACGCGGGCGCACTTCTCACCTTCCTCGGGTTCCTCTGCCTGTTCCTCCCGGGCAAGCGCCGCTGGGCGGCCTTCTGGGGGCTCGGTGCCGTTGTCGCGCTCAGCTATGGCATGGGTGACCACTCTCCGTTATTCAAGCTCTGGTACAACGTTCTCCCGGGTGTCAAGAATTTCCGCGCGCCGGGTATGGCATTGTTCTGGCTTCCGCTTCTGCTCGTGATGATGGCGGGTCCGGTCGTCAAAGCGCTCGCCGGCGACGATGAAAAATCTGCTGCCGATCGCAAGGCACTCCTGCACGGCACGGTCATGTACATCATTCTCCTCACGCTCGCCGTAATCGCCCGCTTCTACTGGACGACGTTCATCGGCCCAGTGGGCTTCGCCGTCCTCCTCGTCTACGCATTCGCATGCCTCGGTGTCATGAGCCTCGACGATCAGGGCAAGGCATTCTCCTTTGCAAACTTCACCGCCGCATTCAAGTCTGGCCTCCCGGGCACGCACCGCGCTGTCCAAGTATGCGTCCTCGTCGGCTTCGCCATCATCGGCGTATTCATGATGAGCGCACAGAACCTGCTGAACGATCCTGTCACGGCACCATACTTCAAGCCGCTGAACGAGACCGTGATGAACATGACTGCAAGCAAGGTGATTCCCGGGTTCATCCTGATACTCGTCATCATCGGTGTCACGTGGGCACTCACCAAATGGAAGGGCTCGACGCCAGCCAAGGCAGCCGTCCTCGCCATTGCCGCGGGCATCGAACTATTCTTCATCGACGGTGCGTTCATACAGAATGTCCAGGCAAACGAATACCTGCAACCGGACAACGGTGTCGTCAAGGCTCTCAAAGCGCCGTACCGAGCAGATTCCCTCAACACGCCGCGCGTCCTTTCGCTTTCGCGTAGCAGGGCATTAAGCGGCAACGCCTTCCCGCAATACCACATGCGTAACGCCGACGGGTTCCACGACAACGAACTCGCGAGCTACCGCGCCTTCCGTGGCGGGCAGGGCAACTCGAACTACTTGATGAACATCAACGATCCCACGGCGCCGCACCCGTTCCTCGATCTCATGAACATCGCGGCCATCGTCTTTGATACCCGCCAGGGCACATCGTACATGCCGATTGCAACGGCGATGGGCGAAGCTTACCTCTATGGTGAAGCAGTCACGATGAGCGATGAAGACGCCATCAAGACGTTGCAGACACAGGCATCCATCCGCAAGCCCAAGGCCAAAACAGAGCAACCAGCTGAAAACGCAGACGAAGCCGCCGCGGCCGTGACCGCGGACAGCGCGGCCACGGACAGTTCCGTCGCTACGACGGAACCGGACGCTCCCGCCTTTGCAGACGAAGCCGGAAAGTTCTTCTACCGCGAAAAAGTCATCCTCTCCGAGAAGCCCGATTACGACGGCAAGGGGAGCGTCGCGGCGGAAGGCCCCATCCAGGGATCCGCCAAGCTTGTCGAAAGTCCCAAGATGGACACGCAGGTGTTCAAGGTCAACGCGAGCCGCAAGGGCTTCATGGTCGTCGCAGGCAACTACCACCCCTACTGGAAGGCCTACGTGAACGGGAAGGAAGCCAAGGTCTACAAGGCGTTCGGCACGCTCCGCGCCGTGGAAGTTCCCGAAGGAGCTTCCGAAGTGCGCATGGAATACCGCAGCGTTCCGTTCCACACCTGCCTCAAGGTAAGTCTCGTCTTCGCCCTCCTCCTCGTGGCACTGGCCGCAGGGCTTATCGTGAAGGCGAAGGTCCTTACAAAAAAATAGAAGCCAGGAAAGTCATTTTCCTGGACACCTTTTAAAAATATTTGAAGCAGCCGCCCTACCATTTTGGGCGGCGTTTCTTTTTTAGAAGGTTCGCATAGCCCCCACTACGAACTTGACTGCGGCACGGGCAATATCGTCAGCCAAAGCATCGTCTTCGCCCGCCTGCATCCTGGGGAGGATTTTCTTTTCTTCTTGCATGTCGAGCACAAGACGCTTGATGCAGTAGATGTCGTAATCCACAGCTTCGGAATACTTGTCAAAAACAAATGTAGGATCAGGATTCCTGTCGCTTTGGTAATCGCCAAAGGCATCATTGCAATCATCCTCATCATAAGCGGTGCGGAGCTCGAACTTGATGTTGCAGGAGTTTCCGTCGTAGCCCAGCGTGATGGTTCCCGAACTCTTGGTAAAGTTGTTCATACCGATGGTAACGTCCCCATCGTACATGGTCAACTTGTTGCACTTGGGTGCACGCAAGTCGTCCATCATCCGTTCCGCATTGAAAGTTCTCTCACTTTCTGGCTGGAACATCATGTAAAACTTAGCCAAAGCGGAATCGGCCTGCTCAATAGCTTCGTTCTTCTTCATCAACTGGTGTAACAGGGACGAAGCAAAGCAGTCGCCTTCGTAACGGAATATAGACTCGACAACGTCGTTTTTCTTGAACCGCTTGCCGTTCATAATATTCTGGTTAACCGCCTTGGGCTCGGACCATATGCCAACAGGGAAAGACTTACCGCCATCGTAATCGTACTTGCTCCACTTGTTCTCGTGCAAGAGGCGAATCGAAGCAACGTCCCCATTGCCATAAGCCTTCATCGTGTCGGCTTTTTCGCCTTCTTCTTTCCATACAACATAGCCAAGCGTACTAGCCTTACACTCCGGAGGCGTAATCACGAGCAGCGAATCCTTGGAATGGTAGTAGTAATTGGCCTTGCTCAATATCATTTCGAAATCGTCTTCGAAATCGATATGCGACGAAGAATCGTCACCACAAGCGGATAACGTCGTCATTCCGACTGCACAAGCCGAAATAGACAATATTTTCAACAATGGTTTCATCTGATACACCTCGGCTTAATGTTAGTTACTTTTTATAAATGTGTTTTTTTGTCGGGTCTGCTTGGGCCTTTTTCAAGCGTTCAGCCGCAATATCACTGTAAACGGCTACAATGGCCATCAAATTGTTAATAAAGTTGTATTCAAGGATATCCAGGGCAAGGACCTTCACACCAAGTTCCTTTGAAATCGCATCCTTTGCTTTTTGGCTAAAATCAGGCGGGACAATAAGCATGCTCACATTCGTTTTGCGACCGGTCTCGATAATATTCTTCAATTCATCCGGTGTCGGTTCATTTCCGGCAACATTCACTGGCACCTGCGTCACAGAGTAATCTCGAGAAAAATAACGATACTGCGGACGAGTCACAACAATCGTCCGGTATTCCTTCGGCAACCGGACCACAGCCCTTATCAATTCATCGTTTAAACGATTCAACCGATTCAAAAGCATGGTAAGATTAAATGTAAAGCTCTCTGTTTTTTCAGGACGGTATTTTGACAAAGCCAAACGTACATTCGAGGCAAAACAGGAGAACGACTTCGGAGAGGTCCACACAAATGGATCTGGTTCTTGTTTTTCACCGGCAACCCAGGAAACACCCTCAGAGATGTCAACGACATCCATATTCTTCTTGAGTTCTTTAAAACGCGGAAGCCACGCCCTATCCACGCCGGAACCATCCGTAAAATAGACATCTGCCCTAGAAAATTCCAAGAGTTCTGCCGGGTTCGGCTTATAATTGTACGGGTCAGTCCCAGGAGGGAGCAATGTCACCACCTCGACATCTTTGCCGCCAATGGCATCAATCAAGTACGCATACGGAGCAAACGAAACAGCGACGACCAATTTGTCCGTGGCCATGACGAAGCATGACATAACGAAAACCAAGACGAGCGCCACCTTTGCAACAGATGACAGACGGAACATTTTCTCAAAAATAGTCAACATCAAATATTTCCTTTAAAAAATTTGTCGAAATCTATTTCACTTACATTATCTACAACAAATTCAGGTTTACATTCCAAGGCATCGACATCGGCACGTTTGGTCTCTCCGCACAATGGCAACACAAAGCGACAACCAGCGCGCTTGGCCAGTTCAAAATCCGTATAGAGCCGGTCACCGACAAAAAGAATTTCTTCCGGGGCATAATGCTTAAGCACACCTGCGAGCATAGCCGGGCTTGGTTTGCCAAAACTGCGTTCCGGTTCCTTGCCGTAGGCAGCCTTCAAAAGAGCCATGAAACTCCCGATATCCGGGACAGGGCCTTTCTCATCGGGGCAGACAAAATCCGAATGAGTCACCCAGAACGGTACACCGCGCTGCACTCGGAAAGAAAGTTCGCACAATTCGCGGTAGTCAAAGGAATTATGGTAAGCAATCAAGACAAGCTCTGTTTCCTCGACAGAGGGATTCAGGTTCAAAGACGGATCCTGTGCCGCAAACCATTCGAACACTTCCGGGTTCGCAAAGAAGAACACGTTTTTTATGCCCTTCGCATGGATGGCATCGAGCGAAAGATAGAGCGCCGAAATGATGGCACCATCGCGCAGCGGGAGCCCCATACAATTGAGCCGGTTCTCGTAAAAGACCGGAGACTTGCTCGTATTGTTGCTCAAGTAATAGACTGGCACCGATTGGGCCACACGACAGACCGTCTCGACCGCTCCGGGATAGGGACGCCCGCTCAAATAGAGCGTTCCGTCCAAATCAAAAACAACCGTCTTAACAGGCTTGTGCAACATGCGTAAAAAATAACTAATTTCAATGAGCAAGACCACAAAGTTTTTCTACCTTAAGGGCATGAAATCACCTGACAGCCATTTTTACTGTTCCACCATCGTCAAAGGCCGCACCACCCTCGACGAGAACGAAAGTAGCCACGCCATCCGCGTATGCCGCGCCACCGAAGGCGACACGTTGCAGCTTTGCGACGGGCTCGGGCATTTTGCCAATGCAACCATTGTTCACGCCGACCCGAAGGCATGCGAAGTGGAGATTCCCGAAGTCATCACGGCATCGACCGAACGCCCCAAAGTATCGCTGGGCATTGCCTGCCTCAAAGATGACGCCCTGGAAGAGGTAGTTTTCCATGCAGCACAGACCGAAATCGACAAGATTGTGTTCCTCCGTACGGATTTTTCGCAGGAACCCAAGAATTCCGACCTTCACAAGACCGTCCACAGAGCCGAATTGAAGAGCCTTGTCAGCCTGAAACAGTCGAAAAAGCCCTGGCTTACACAAATTGAAGGGCCCATAACACTGGATGAATGGCTAAAAAAATATACTGGCGACATTATTCTCTGCGACGAAAAGGGTTCACCCCTCCCCGAAAGCGTTGAGAACGAGACAATGTTGCTAATCGGCCCAGAAGGAGGTTTTTCTCCACGGGAAATAGCCTTGATTACATCCCGCGAAGGCAAAACGCGGCTCCTCGGCCTTGGAAAAACACGGCTCCGGGCGCGCACAGCGGCAATTATCGCTCTCGGAAAAATCGTTTGCACATAAACGAACGTTTCTACCCGAAAATTAAGTTTCCCCAACGGGAAACTTATTTTTTTATGCACTGAAAAAAAATAGACCTTTTTTCAAAAATTTAAGTATAGATTCAAAACGTAAAAATCGATAAACATGAGAGAGAGATATTAAATTGACGAACCCATTGATTGTCTATGTCGGAATTACTGTTGTATTGTCTCTGATCAACACTATTTCCCTGATAAAGGTATACCCGCGAAGTGCAAACACTTTCTACCCGTCCTCCTTTTACATTGCGACAATTACCAACTTTGGATTCCTTTTCCAAATTCTGTCGTCCAATATCGAAGAAGCCTTACTTGCGAACAAAATTGTGCTTACCGGCGGTATTTTCCTGCCACCGTTCCTGTTGATGGCTCTTTTGAACCTCTGCCATATCAAGATTCCCGTATTCTACCGCATGGCGCTATTTTTCTTCAGCAGCGGAGTGTACCTTTTCGCCATCACAAGCGGCTATACTGACATTTTCTACAGCAACGCCGAACTCGTCACCGTCAACGGTATCAGCAAGATCAAGGCAGATTTCGGGCCAGGATATTACCTATTCTGCATGCAACTGGCCGCCTACGGAGTGACCTATCTAGGCATCATTATCTTCTTCTTGTTCCACAGGAAAAACGTCTCGTTCCAAAACCTGTGCAGTCTGGCATTCATTGGAGCGGTCACACTCGCCTCTTTTGCCATATCCAAGAAGATGGGAATGGAATCTCTCGTGATACCCGCCGTATTCCTGATGGACGAATACATCTTGCTCATTCTCGTCCACCGCATGGGAAAATACGATATCGAGACAACCGTCCTGAACTCCCTGGTACAATCGAACACCAGCGCCTACGTGACATTTTCCAAGAGCAAGCGCTACATCGGCTGTAACGAAATTGCCCGCAGCTTTTTCCCAGAAATGCAAGCACTCCGCGTAGACTACCCGCTCAGCAACAAGACGGAAATCGAAAAGACATTCTCCAAACTCCTGGACCAGTTCAGCCCCGACGATTTGAACAAAACCATGTATTTCCAAATCGGGCGACGCCACTACAAGTGCCTCATCAAGCACCTTTTCCACGGCAACAGTGACTGCGGCTACATGATGCGCATCGAAGACGACACACGGACGCAGCGTTACATCCGCTTCCTCGACAAGTACAACAAGGAACTCGTGAACGACGTGCAAGACAAGGATTCACACATTCAGGCCATGCAGGAACAGATGATTGTGGGCATGGCCAACATGGTTGAAAACCGCGACAGCAACACGGGCGGGCATATCAAGCGCACAAGCCAGGTCATCCGTATTCTCATTTCCGAGATGCGCAAGGATACAAGGCTTGGGCTCAGCAGCAAGTTCTGCCGCGCCGTCGTCAAGACAGCCCCGATGCACGACCTCGGTAAAATAGCCGTCGACGACATTATTCTCCGCAAGCCAGGCAAGTTTACCAACGACGAATACCAGATTATGAAAACCCACGCCGAAAAGGGTGCGGCCATCGTAGAAAACCTGTTACGCGACATCGAAGACCCGGAACTCGTGACCATCGCGAAAAACATCGCGAACTACCACCACGAACTTTGGAACGGCGATGGGTACCCAGAACACCTCAAAGGTACGCAAATCCCGCTGGAAGCGCGCATTATGGCCATTGCCGATGTGTACGACGCCTTGGTGAGCCAGCGTTGCTACAAGGAGAAATTCTCGTACAACGAGGCTTACGATACCATCATCAATTCCATGGGTACACAGTTCGACCCGAGTCTCAAGCCCTACTTTGTCAACTGCCGCGAAGAACTCGAAGCCTACTACGACTCCGCCCTCGTCAGCTAACAAGCGCAAAACAACAGACAAAGAAAAATTTCTGACAAACAAAAAAGGCCTAGATTTGATGTGAACCCCGAAAGTTGGACACAACTTTCGGGATTTTCATATATGAAATACACAAAAGAAGAATGGGATAAAGTCCTTGAACTCTATCAAAAAGGGAATGGATCCATCCTCATCTCAAAGATTACGGGCATAAACAAGGATATCATCCGACATAGATGTCGGCAATATGACCTTACCGGCACCTGGTACACGAAAAGGAAAACGAATGTTCGCTCAAATGCGGAACTAAAAAAGTCCGTTATAGAAGCCGTTGAACAACAATCGCTATCTTTGGACGAAGTTACCGTAAATTACGGAATCAGCCTCTACTGTCTCAAGTCTTGGCTGAAAAAGTTCCGTCATGGCGGATACGAGGAACTACTAGCCACCAAGCCAAGAGGGAGGCCTCCCAAGATGCCCAAGCCAAAGCGGACAAAAGGAATGAGCGAACTGGAACGTCTCAGGGAAGAGAACGAATATCTCAAGGCGGAGAACGCATACCTAAAAAAATTAAAGGCCCTAGACCAGAAAGAAAATGCCGAGATGTTCGGTATAGGGCCCAGGTCATCCGAGAACTGAGCGGCAAGCACGCTCTGAAGCATCTCCTGAAGGCAGGCGGACTATCCCGCTCCACATACTACTACAACCTCCACAAGAGGCCAGACCGCTACGCCGACGAGCGTAGCCGAGTCAAGGCCGTGCATGCGCAGAACAGGGGTCGTTACGGCTACCGTCGCATCATGGCCCAGCTCCGAAACGAGGGCTTCTTAATCAACCACAAGACCGTCTACCGACTAATGAAAGAAGAAAACCTGAAAAACGTGCGCAGGCGCAATAAGTAC
>JAEERM010000046.1 GCA_016285835.1 Fibrobacter sp. | reverse complement strand
TGAATTTGGCTCCCCTTCAATAGTCACATCTGCGTTGGCTGTTGCTACAAATATTATAGAGCAAAGCAACGAAAAGAAGAAAATAAGCACCCAGCCCCCACTTCAAGCGATAAGGAAAATGAAAAAAATCCGCTCTAAATATATACTTATTTTGTATAAAACGGATAATTTTTTTTAGCGATGAGCAGTGAATCTTTGAGAGACTAGAGAATAGAGACTAGAGGCTAGTGGCTAGTGAAAAGAATCACGCACTTCGTGCGTCAATTAACCTCTAGATTCTCTAACGGAGATTGCTTCAGGGCGATTCGCCCTTCGCAATGACAACCAAGGCGAATGCCGTGCCAAAACGCTTGCGTTTCGGCATGGCTGAGCCGACAAGTCATGCGCCTGCGAATGACAACTCCACTTCCTACTGTCTACCGTCTACTTCCTACTTTCCTCACAGCGAGCTTGCGAGCGACCTCATACCTCAAAGCGAAGCGACCTCACCCCTCACACCCTACTTTTTCCTACTCCCGCGACGATAGATACCGGTCTTCACTATCCTCGTCTCCTTGTGTCCATCCTCGAACTTGAAGAAAATCTTCCAGATGTACACGCCCGTGCCGGCCTTGCGGCCCTTCTCGGAACGCTTGTTCCAGTGCAGGTAGCCCTGCCTAAACAAATCACCGGAATTTCCGCGAATGGTCTGTTCCATTTCGCCGTCGTAGCCGAATTTCTGCTGGAAGTGCGTCACGTACGTCGATATCCCGTCGAAAATGTACACTTCCGCGGTGTACGGCATGGTCGCCTTCACGCTGATTGCCGACAGAGAGTCAGGAAGATATTCCCATTCGTCGCCGTCCGGCGGAATCCACTTCGGCGTCTTGCCGATGCCGCTGATAGCCTGGAGCGGTTTCACCTCGGCCAGATAGAGAGAGCCGTCCTTCCCCTCTATCTTAATTCCTCCGCGGCCCATCGAGTTGCCCGCGAGGTCCTCGTAGGTGGCCGACGGATCCGTCGACAGGCAGAAACCCGTCTTGACCGAATAGTCGTCGAGCACCAGCATCCATTGCTGTCCATTCTCGCGGATCTTGGGAGAATGCTTCAGCTTGAGCGGATGCGTGACGGTGTCGTCGCACGATTCAGAATAACGGAAAAGTTTCTCCCAGCCCTTCTCGTCGCCGACATTGATGACCGGCTCCGAAAGGGTCACGACCAAAGTATCCGGCGGCATGTCCGAATTCGGGTCCATGTATTCCTCGAGCCCGATTTTCCCCGGGAACTTGGTCGCGCGGGCAGGGACTGCGCCAACGCGGTCAAGCAGTCTCACGTTTTCGAGGTCCTCGGAATATATCGTTGAGAAAGCAAGGAACGGCGGATGGGCAGAGTCGGCCTTGGTCAGCCCGTACTTGTAGGGTTTGTTGATGTAGCCTTCGAACCATTTGCCATCCGTGCGATTCTGCTTTATCGCTTCCGCCGGCACGTAGCGCCACTCGCCGCGGTTGGAGTTCCAGAAGATGGAATCTATACTCGTGATGTTGTCTTCGCGTTCCTCCTTGAAGTGGACGCGCACGTAGTCGGCGCGGCCGTCAAGGTCCTTGTCGTACATCTCCGCGCTGTCCGCGATGAGCGAGTACACGATGGAGTCGCGCGGGGACGGCGGGAGGATCGAATCCTCGGGGACAGGGTCCGTGACGGAGGAATCGTTGTCCACATAATGGATGCGGCAGGCGTCCGTCACGAGCGTTCCCTCGCCCGGATGGCGCACCGTCGCCCCCTTGCCGTCCTTCACGCGCAGGTAATAGACCAGCATGTCGTAGTCGCGCACGTTCGCGGGGAACTCGGCGACCCACGTGTCGTTCTTGCCGGAGTACGAGAGCGGAATCTGTTGGAAGATGATGGCGTGAGAGTTCTTGTAGTAGAGGGTCGCGCGGTCGATGCCGTCGCTGTCCTTGATGCTGAAGCGGAACGTCTTCAGGTCGGAGGTGGAATCCTCGCAAGCTACCGACACGGCCTCGATGGCGGGGATATCGTTATCGACAAAGATGGTGTACGGCTGGTTTGCGGGGTTCTGGATGCGGGGCGACTTGCCCGCCTGCCCGAGGGCGTCCGCGGCGATCACGTAGAAGTCGAGACCCGGAGCCATCACGGCGCTCGCAGGGACCGTAAATTCCCACAGGCTGTCGCGCACGTTGCGCATCGTGTACTGCGTGAAGACGCCGTTCGTACCGGAGGTGCGAAGGTAGAGGTCCGCAGAAGCGACGCCGACCAGCGTCCTTATGAACACGCCTATCGTGAGCGGGTTGTTCGATTCCTGCGGGTTGTCGATCAGTTCCTTCGTGGCCTCCGTCAGCGTGACCGTCGGAGGCAGCGAGTTCTCGCTCCACCGCGCCGTGTCGCTCGTGGTGATCTTGTTGAACTTCGTGCCGATGGCCACCGTGTGCGTCTCGCCGTTCTGGACAGTGTCCGGGGTCTGGTAGCACACCATGTACTGCGACATGATGTTGTCGCGGATGGCCGCGTAGATGCCGGCGAGCTCGCTAGCATCGCTCGCGAACGTGATAGTGCCACCTGTGCCAGACGCAAGGTCTTTCAACGGATATTTCACATCGGTTTCAAGTCCGATGGAGTAAATGGTCGTATTTTTCGCCTTGGCGAGGTCTATGGTTTCCTTAATTGTTCTGCTACCACCGTTATTTACACCGTCGGAGAACACGATGACCGCCGTCGGGTTCGTCTCATTCACGATCTGCTCCACGCCGACATAAGTACCTACGAGGATGTTCGTAGCAGCGTTGGGATCCATTTCGACTTCATCCACGGCCTTTACGGCCAAAGACTTGTCCGAGGTCATCGCCAGGTGAACCACGGTCGAATCTTCCCCGCGAAAGCCGACGATAGACGTTCTGTCGTAGGGGCCCATGTCGTTCACGAAGCTCCGGATCGACGCCTTCGCCTTCTCCATGCGGTCGTTGTATATCATCGAACTGCTCTCGTCGACCACGATTACCACGGAAACGCCCGTAACGTTATCAATGCTCGTCACCTCAGGCGTGACCGGAACGCCGTCCTGCGTCAGCGTAAAGTCGTCGGAAACAAGGCCGTAGAAGGAGTTGCCCGAGTTCTTGTCCGTCACGGACACCTGCGCGCAGACCTCCGGATAGTTGCCCACGTCCAATTTCGAGATTTTCAGCACGGGCTCCGCGGACTCGTCATTCGTGAAGGTCGCCTTGACGCTGCAGACCGAGTCCTTCAGCGAGACTGTCGTACGTGATGCCTTCGGGGATTCAATGTCCATGTCACCCTCGGTATTCACCCACGACTTGAACTTGTAACCGCCATGTGGCCATGCAGTCAAAATAGTCTCATCTCCGGGGGCGGTGAACACCTTGCCGGACGGATACGCCGAGCCACCCTTCCCACTCAATACGTTAAGCACGTAGGGCGGAGATATCCAGACGTTGAAGGACTTGTTCGGGATGGAACTGCTGCTGTCCTGCAATGTCCAGTAAAGCGGGACGCCCGAGGTGCCGCGCACGATGAAACTCGTCGTGCCGGAAACAGGTCTCTCCGACACGGGGGTCAAGAAATTCTTGTCGGTGCCATATTCCGTGAAGATACCCCCGAGCGGATCTATGGCCTCGAAACTGATAACATAGGTTTCCGTGTCAGGAGGGGTCCAGGTGAAACGGATGGCCGAACGCGAGGTTTCGCTGTAGTAGTTGTCCTGGTGGTTGAATTTCTGTTTCGTTCCGGAGAGTGTGTAAACGGAACTCGCCTTGAAGCGGGCTTTCAGTTCGGCGTCGCCGCTCACAGTCACGTACGTGTAGGGCGCGTTCTTGTCGTCGACGACGGGCGTGCCCGAGACCATCTGCCAATCGGAGAAGCGGTAGCCCGCGTTGGCCTCCGCCGAGATGGAGTACCGCGAGCCGACGTAAGCCGTTGCGTAGCCGCCTGCGGGCTGGACTTTCCCGTTGCCATCCGCACCAAGCGTTATCTTGTGGGCCTGCGTCGCGTAGTTGATGTAGAAGGGATTCGTGCCGCTGCCCGTGTTGGCGACGACAATTGCGACCTCCTGCCCCGCGGTCAGCGTCATCGTTTCTGAATAAGTGCCGAGGAAGCGCTCTGTCACCGCTGCGGTCTTATAGTCGGTCGAGGTGTACCGGATATACACAGCGGAATCCTGTGTGATTTCGTTCGACACAACAACTGCGTAAGTGCCCGCGCTCGGGGCCGTGAAGGTAAAGCGAACACCGGAGTTCCCGCTAGAGGTCTGTTTGGCATACAGATGGTCCTTGAAGTTGTACTGGGTGGGCGTACCCGTGATTGGATAGACCGTACCCGCGCGGAATACGGCCCGCACCTTGCAATCGTCCGTTACGCCAAAGACGCCTGTCGTGTCCTTACTGCTATCCAGAATGGAACACGGACCGGAGACAACCTCCCAATGATCGAATACGTTGTCGTTCCCGGGAATAGCTAATATTTTGGTTGTGTCGGTGCTTATGATCCAACTGGACGACAAGACCTTTCTACGAAGAGAGTCCAAATAGGCAGTTCCATTACCCGAATGCGACATCTCCAATGTGTGCGTACGATCAACCCAAACAAGGATAGAATCCTTCATGTTTGCATTGGAATACTCCTTGATATAAATAAAGAAGTAACGCTTTGTGTGAGGCTGCGTTCTGAAGGCGCATTTTACAAACATATCACCATCCATAACTGAAGCGCAATTTTTCGATATAACAAAAGAATCAGTAGGCACAGTAGGTTCAGAATTATTGAAAGTCGAATCTTCATAGAAATAGATTAAATTAATCGTCTGATAGTTTATAAAGGAAAGCAGGTATTGTCCGCCTGTGTCAGCATCGAAATACATACGAATACCGTAATACGACATTTTAGGTATGACGGCGCTATTTTCGCCATAGATGAACTTGGTCGTTTTGTCGGATATTTCGTAAATGGGCAGGGTCCTTGTCACCCTTCTGATAACGACAGGGTCAGACGAAGGGATGAATCCGGTTGAATCCTCGGTCTCGTCGACGAAGGTTCCCGTTCCGGAGACGATTTCCCACTTGACGAAGTTCTCGCCGACCTGGAGGCTCTTCCTGGAAGTGACTGAAAGTGTATCGCCTATGGATACGTTATATGAATTTGGCTCCCCTTCAATAGTCACATCTGCGTTGGCTGTTGCTACAAATATTATAGAGCAAAGCAACGAAAAAAAGAAAATAAGCACCCAGCCCCCACTTCAAGCGATAAGGAAAATGAAAAAAGTCCGCTCTAAATATATACTTATTTTGTATAAAACGGATATTTTTTTTTAGCGATGAGCAGTGAATCTTTGAGAGACTAGAGAATAGAGACTAGAGGCTAGTGGCTAGTGAAAAGAATCACGCACTTCGTGCGTCAATCTAACCTCTAGATTCTCTAACGGAGATTGCTTCAGGGCGATTCGCCCTTCGCAATGACAAATTTTTAGGCTCGAGGTTCGAGGCGCGGGGCGCGAGCAGTGAGTCGTAGAGAGACTAGAGAATACCTTTGACCACTTAGTGCTTTAGCACTTATGTGGGCATGGCCACCTTTAGGTGGGAGGCTAGTGAAAAGAATCACGCACTTCGTGCGTCAATATAAGACGGCGAAGCCGTGATATTTCTCCCTAGCCCCTAGATTCTAGATCCTAACCCCTAACCACTTCCTACTGTCTACTTCCTACTTTTTCCTACTCCCGCGGCGATAGATACCCGTCTTGACGATGCGGGTTTCTTTATGTCCATCCTCGAACTTGAAGAAAATCTTCCAGATGTACACGCCCGTGCCGGCCTTGCGGCCCTTATCGGAACGCTTGTTCCAGTGCAAGTAGCCCTGCCTAAACAAATCGCCGGGCTTGCCGCGGATAGACTGTTCCATCTCGCCGTCGTAGCCGAATTTCTGCTTGAAATACGTCACGTAGGATGCGATTCCGTCGAAAATGTACACTTCCGCCGTGTAAGGCATGGTCGCCTTCACGCTGATCGCGGCGAGCGAATCCGGCAACGATTCCCATTCGTCGCCGTCCGGCGGAATCCACTTCGGCGTCTTGCCGATGCCGCTGATGGCCTGCAACGGGCGGACCTCGGCAAGGTAGAGAGAACCGTCCTTCCCTTCTATCTTGATTCCGCCGCGGCCCATCGTGTTGCCAGCTAGGTCCTCGTAGGTGGCGGACGGGTCCGTCGAAAGGCAGAAGCCCGCCTTGACGGAATAGTCGTCGAGCACCAGCATCCACTGCTGACCGTTCTCGCGGATCTTGGGGGCCTGCCGAAGATTCAGCGGATGAGTGACGGTATCGTCGCACGATTCAGAATAACGGAAAAGTTTTTCCCAGCCCTTCTCGTCGCCGACATTGATGACCGGCTCCGAAAGGGTCACGACCAACGTATCCGGCGGGGTTTCGGAATTCGGGTCCATGTACTCGTCGAGGCCTATTTTCCCCGGGAACTTGGTCGCGCGGGCAGGGACTGCGCCCACGCGATCCAGCAGTCTCACGTTTTCGAGTTCCTCGGAATACACCGTTGAGAAAGCAAGGAACGGCGGATGGGCAGAGTCGGCCTTGGTCAGCCCGTACTTGTAGGGTTTGTTGATGTAGCCTTCGAACCATTTGCCATCCGTGCGGTCCTGCTTGATCGTGCCTTCCGGCACGTAGCGCCACTCGCCACGGTTGGAGTTCCAGAAAATCGAGTCGACGCTCGTGATGTTGTCGCTGCGTTCCTCCTTGAAGTGCACGCGCACGTAGTCCGCGCGGCCGTCCAAATCCTTGTCGTACATCTCCGCGCTGTCCGCGATGAGCGAGTACACGATCGAGTCGCGCGGGGACGGCGGGAGGATCGAATCCTCGGGGACAGGGTCCGTGACGGAGGAGTCGTTGTCCACGTAATGGATGCGGCAGGCGTCCGTGGCAAGAGAACCCTCGCTAGGATGCCGGACAGTCGCGCCTTTCGCGTCCGTCACGCGCAGGTAATAGAAAATCATATCATAGTCGCGCACGTTCGCGGAGAACTCGGCGACCCACGTGTCGTTCTTGCCGGAGTACGAGAGCGGAATCTGTTGGAAGATGATGGCGCGGGAGTCCTTGTAGTAGAGGGTCGCGCGGTCGATGCCGTCGCTGTCCTTGATGCTGAAGCGGAACGTCTTCAGGTCGGAGGTGGAATCCTCGCAGGCTACCGACACCGCCTCGATGGCGGGGATGTCGTTGTCGACAAAGATGGTGTACGGCTGGTTTGCGGGGTTCTGGATACGCGGGGACTTGCCCGCCTGACCGAGGGCATCCGCAGCGATTACGTAGAAGTCGAGACCCGGAGCCATAACAAGACTCGCCGGAACCGTAAATTCCCAGAGGCTGTCGCGCACGTTCTGAAGCGGGTAGCGGGTGAAGACGCCGTTCGTGCCGGAGGTGCGAAGGTAGAGGTCCGCAGAAGCGACGCCGACCAGCGTCCTTATGAACACGCCTATCGTGAGCGGGTTGTTCGATTCCTGCGGGTTGTCGATCAGTTCCTTCGTGGCCTCGGTCAGCGTGACCGTAGGCGGCAGAGAGTTTTCGCTCCACCGCGCCGTATCGCTCGCAGTGATCTTGTTCAGTTTCGTGCTGATGACGACTTTGTGTGTTTCGCCGTTCTGGACGGTGTCCGGCGTCTGGTAGCAGACCATGTACTGCGACATGATGTTGTCGCGAATGGCCGCGTAGATGCCGGCGAGTTCGCTCGCGTCGCTTGCAAACGTGAAGGTGCCACCCGTGTTGACGGCCAGGTCTTCAAGCGGGTATGTCGCGTCGGTTTCGAGGCCGATGGAGTAGATGGTCGTATTTTTCGACTTGGCAAGTTCTATTGTTTCTTTAACGGTTTTGTGGCCACTGTTATCTTCCCCGTCAGAGAAGATGATGACCGCAGTCGGGTTCGTTTCATACACAACTTGCTCAACACCAGAATAGGCTCCAGTGAGGATGTTCGTAAAACCAGATATGGCAACCAATCTAGTCACGGCAGCCGTAAGCAGCGACTTGTCCGAGGTCATGGTCTGGTGCACAACGGTTGAATCGAAGCCGCGGAAACCGACGATGGCAGTTCGGTCGTAGGGGCCCATGTCGTTCACAAAGCTCCGTATGGACGCTTTCGCCTTCTCCATGCGGTCGTTAATCGTCATCGAGCTGCTCTCGTCCACCACGATCACCACCGAGACGCCAGTGACGTTGTTGATGCTCGTGACCTGCGGCTTGATCGGGACGCCGTCCTGCGTCAGCGTGAAATCGTCGGAAACGAGTCCGTAGAAGGAGTTGCCCGAGTTCTTGTCCGTCACGGATACCTGCGCGCAGACCTCCGGATAGTTGCCCACGTCCAGTTTCGAGATGTTCAGCACCGGCTCCGCGGACTCGTCATTCGTGAAAGTCGCCTTAATGGTACAGACGGAATCCTTCGGCACGACTATCGTACGCGATACCTTCGGCGACTCAATGGTCATGTCGCCCTCGGTGTTCACCCACGACTTGAACTTGTAGCCCCCGTGCGGCCATGCGGTTAGTAGTGTTTTGGAGCCAGGGGCGGAGTAAACCGTCCCAGACGGGTATGCAGAACCGCCCTTCGCGCTCAACACATTGAGCACATAGGGAGAAGAAATCCAGGCGTTGAAGGACTTGTTCGGGATAGAACTGCTGCTGTCCTGGAATGTCCAGTAGAGCGGGACACCCGGGGTGCCGTGCACGGTGAAGCTCGTCGTGCCGGAGACGATTTTTTCCGACACGGGGGTCGAGAAATTCTTGTCGGTACCATATTCCGTGAAGATGCCCCCGACCGGGTCGACAGCCTCGATACTGACCATGTAGGAGCCCGTGTCGGGCGGGGTCCAGGTGAAGCGGATGGCCGAGCGCGAGGATTCGCTATAGTAGTCGTCCTGGTGGTTGAATTTCTGTTTCGTTCCGGTGAGCGTGTAGACCGAGCTCGCCTTGAAGCGCGCCTTCAGTTCGGCGTCGCCGCTCACCGTCACGTAGGTGTAGGGCGCGTTCTTGTCGTCGATGACGGGTGTACCGGAGACTGTTTGCCAGTCGGAGAAGCGGTAGCCCGCGTTGGCCTCCGCCGAGATGGAGTACCGCGAGCCGGCGTAAGCTGTCGCGTAGCCGCCGACCGGCAATGCCTTGCCATGCCCATCCGTGCCGAGCGTTATCTTGTGGGCCTGCGTTGCGTAGTTGATGTAGAAGGGGTTCGCGCCGTTGCCCGTGTTGGCGACGACGATTGCAACCTCCTGCCCCGCCGAAAGCGTCATCGTTTCGGAATACGTGCCGAGGAATTTCTTTGTCGTAGCGGCCGTGGCGAAGTCGGTAGATGTGTAACGGATGTAAACAGCGGAATCCTGCGTGGTCTCGTTCGACACGACGATGGCGTAGGTGCCCGCACTCGGGGCAGTGAAAGTGAAGCGCACGCCAGCGCTCCCGCTGGAGGCCTGTTTGGCGTAAAGATTGTCCTTGAAATTGTACTGAACGGGCGTCCCCGTGATCGGGTAGACGGTGCCTGCGCGGAATACCGCGCGCACCATACAATCGCTCTTTACATTGACGACGCTCGTCGTGTCCCTGTCGCTCTCAAGGATGGAGCAGGAACCCGACACGACCTCCCAGCGATCGAATACGTTGTCATTTCCGGGAACGGCGTATATTTTGGTCGTATCGGTACTTATGACCCAACCATTTGACAAAGCATTTCTACGTAATGAATCAACATAAGCAACACCATTACCCGAGTGAGAAATACCTATGGTGTAAGTCCGCGAAACTTTAACAGAAATGGAATCCTTCATGTTGACATTGGGATAACCCGCTGCATAGAAAAAGAAATGGTAATTTATGTTAGGCTGTACCTTAATAAGACATTTTCTATATCCGTCAGCAACATAGCAGTCCCTGGTCGCAACAAAAGAGTCCGTAGGCGCAATAGGGACATAAGTTTTAAAAGTGGAATCTCCGTAAAAGTTCAGGAACGTTGTCGACTGTTGAAATTTACAAGTAATCAGGAATTGTCCGCCTTCGTTTGAATTGAAGTACGTTCGGACACCATAAAGTGTTGAGGGGATAACGGAACTATTTTTACCATAAGTGAACTTGGTGAACGTGTCGGATAGTTCGTAGATAGGCAGAGTCCTTGTCACCCTCCTGATGACGACGGGGTCAGACGACGGGATAAATCCGGTTGAGTCCTCGGTTTCGTCGACAAAGGTCCCCGTTCCGGAGACGATTTCCCACTTAACGAAATTTTCACCGATTTGAAGGCTATTCCGGGATGTAACGGAAAGCGTATCGCCAATGGATACGTTATATGAATTTGGCTCCCCTTCAATGGTCACATCTGCGTTGGCTGTTGCTACAAATATTATAGAGCAAAGCAACGAAAAGAAGAATATAAACACCCAGCCCCCACTTCAAGCGATAAGGAAAATGAAAAAAATCCGCTCTAAATATATACTTATTTTGTATAAAACGGATAATTTTTTTAGCAACGAGCAGTGAATCTTTGAGAGACTAGAGAATAGAGGCTAGTGAAAAGAATCACGCACTTCGTGCGTCAATATAAGACGGCGAAGCCGTGATATTTCTCCCTAGCCCCTAGATTCTAACCTCTAGATTCTCTAACGGAGATTGCTTCGCCTTCGGCTCGCAATGACAATCCCACTGTCTACTTCCTACTGTCTACTTCCTACTTTCTCATACCTCAAAGGCACGAAGTGCCGACCTCACACCTCATCGCTACCTATACACCAGCAACGAGGATTCGCCATAACGGCGTACTTCGGCATCGCTCGCCCACGCAGGGATTGCCCGGCTCGGAGCTTCGAACACGGCGACACCGCCCGGTTCCAGCCAATCGATGAAGGGGCGCAAGTCCGGATATTCCATGTTCTTGAACGGAGGGTCCGCATAAATCAGGTCGAAACCTTTGTCTTTGCAGAACTTATCCCGGTCCAAAGTCAACGCGTTCGCCTCGAGCAGTTGCAGCTTGGATTCTTGCCCTAGCGCCTTGTACGCCTGGTAAACCATGCGAGCCTGGGAATGTACCATCTCGACCGCAATGACGCTTGCCGCCCCGCGACTTACCGCTTCCAGGCCCATGATGCCACTGCCGGCAAAAAGGTCGAGCATTCTAAACCCATCCACACTTTGCAGGATGTTGAACAAGGCCTCCCTTGTACGGGAAGCCGTTGGACGGGTTTTCATGGAATCGGGCGAAGGAACATTCCTTCCGCGAAGCATGCCACCAGTAATGCGAATGGACATATTACTGTCCGACCAGCATCACGATATACAGCGTCGAGAGCAGGTCCTTCTTGACAAACTTGAGGTCGGCCTTACGGATGCTGGCACGAACAGGCGAATCCGCAAGAGCGGCCACGAAAGCCTGCAAATCGACATAGTCGGCAGGAGAAGTCGCCGTGAAGGTGTAGCGTTTGTAGACGCCGAGATCTTCGATGGCAGGCTTGTCCATTCCGGAAAGCACAACTTTATTCGTAGTCGCAAGAGCCTTGAGGCTCTTGACTTCGGAAGCGGCCTCGGCAGCCGGAACAAACGAAGTAATCGCAGCAAGGTTAGGACCAGTCACGTTGAATTCACCAAAGGCGGTGATATCCGTTGCCGGAGCGTTTTCAGGCAGAGGCGGAGTCTTGAAGTTTCCACTCACCGTCTTGAGGCGGTCGAGGAAAGTACGCTGCGACGTGGGCTTCACAGCCGATCCGCGAACGTAGTAGTAATTGGGTGCTTCGAACACGCAATCCGAGAAACCGACATCGTCGGGGGTCGCGGTCGACATGAACGTGAAGAACTGGTTCACCGCCGTGCGCTGGAACGAGAGCTTTTCGAGCGGCAAGTAAGACGTGTAGTCCAAGCGCTTGTTGTTGAACAAGGCCTGGTGGTTGATTGCGCCAACCAGTCCCTTGACCGTCATGGCCTCACGGCGCTTGGCCTCGGCCATAGCAGCCATTTGCTGCGCTTCGAGCGTGCCACCGGCCGTCGTCATTTGACCAGCACCCAAAGACAGGGCCGAACGGCTCGGGTCTTCGGCACCAATGAGATCCAGGAACTGGGCAGGGAAAATGCCCTGCAGAGCAGTGGGAACGCCACAAATGCTGAGGAAACAGCAGAACGCGACGCAGAGGAAAATCATACCGAGGAAGACATTGAGAGCCTTCCGCTTCGACTTCCGCTGGACGTCGGAAAGGTTGGTCAAGTTGACTGGCGAGACATTATCGACTTCGAACTCGCGTTCAGCAACTTCAATAAGGTTTAAGCGAATCATACACCCTCCATCACGGTCAGTGCAGCCCCGATGGCACCAGCGCAGCAGAGCACAGAAGCGGAATCATCGGAGTCAATCGGGAGACGAAGATTGGAGAAGGAATCCATGAGGGCAATCTGCAATTCAGGGTCCTTCTTGCGGAGCATTTCAACAAACAGGGAATCCTCGGCAACATCGCCACAAAGGTGAATTTGCTTGATATTCGGCGCAGAATTTTCCGTCTGGGCCATGGCAATCTGCTCGACGACATTTGTCGCCAAGAAATCAAAGGCTTCTTCGCGGCTCTTGTCGACAAGGGAAAGCGTGGAGACCGCGCGCATAGCCTGAAGGTTGTCCTTAGAAAGCCAGATAAGCGTGACGCCGCTGTAATCCGCCTTGACCACACATTCCACATGCTTGATGTGTTCGGCGACATCCATCAGGTTCATCACGGAAAGAACGTCGACTTCGAGAGACTTGGGAGTCAGGGACTTGTTGCGGAAACCTTTGCGCAAAGCATCGACCCATTCACGCCGGACCGCGATAAGCAGTACGGACTGTCCCAGGGCAGCGTTACCACCGCCAAGTACTTTGTAGTCAACGACATAGGCACCTGGATCGGCATTGGTAATAAGCCCGAGATACCACTTGAGGTAGTCCTCCATATTGGGTACGGCCTCGGGGGGAACGTAAATCTGCCTGACAACAGAACGGAATGCCGGAATTGTCACCGAGATAGCCCGGATGTTCTCGATCTGGTTTTCGTCCACCCAGTCCTGCAAGGCGCTTTCGAAAGAGAAAACGTCATCGAGCGGAGAGGTCTCCGTATTCAGGACAGCGGTCTTCAAAACCCGCTTTTCGGCGGAGTCCAGAAGGGCGACTTTCAAGGAAGCATCGCCGGCTTCAATTCCAAGGTATAACTTCGTATCACTCATATAATCAACGACTTATGATAATTTTGATAGTACAAAACTAATCAAAAATTACCCCCGAAAGGAGCCCTTCCAATTTTTTCTTACCGATTCCGGGCACTTTTTCTAGGTCTTCCGGTTTTTTGAAGGGTCCGGAGGCCTCCCGGACGGCAATTATCTTCTCCGCGAGCTTGGGCCCGACCCCTTTCAAAGCGCAAAGTTGTTCCACAGAAGCCGTATTTATATGCACTGGGAGCGAAACTTTGGCCTTTTTTTTCTTTGAACGGGACTTTCCTTCGGAGCGTCCATCATCTGTTCCGGCACCGCCAGATATTCCAACATGTGAATATTCCAATTTGGACGATTCATCCACCACCGATGGTGCGTTGGCCTGCACCTCGATGACATCGTTTTCGACAATCGAGGGGAGCCCCCAAGGCAAAAACCGGACGACCAGCCCCACCACGAACAAGCAAAGAGCCAGGTGGAGAAGTTTCTTTTCGGGAGAATTCATAAGCACTCCCGGCGGAGAAATTTACTTTATTTGTAACCCATCCGCCTATTGACGTTGATGAAGCAAAGCGTCCACCGATTCGACATCGGAAGGGACATCCACAGACACCGATGGATACGGGCTCTGGACAATGCGAATCGGGCGCAAACCCAATATGCGCATCTGTTCCAGCGAGCGCTCCAGTTCCACGGGGCTCTGCGGCAGGGAGGAGAATTCATCGCGGGCCGCCCTCGAATAAGCGTAAATCCCTTGATGCTGGTACCAGAGCGAAGCCTCCTCCGGTGGGACTTCGCGGGTAAAATCAACTGCAAGGCCATCATGGACCTTGACCTTCACGACCGTCTTGAGTTGCGCTTCGGCCGGATTTAGCGGGCACGCGACCGTAACCCAACATTCCGGATGCGCAGCAAGTTCGCGGGCCACATCGCAAAGAACAGAAGGCTCCACCAGCGGTTCGTCCCCCTGCAAGTTCACGACAAGGTCCAAGCCCAGCACACGGGCAGCCTCGGCAACGCGGTCCGAACCCGTGGCACAAGCACCGGTCATCACATATTCAAATTCTGCTTTTGAAACTACCTCGGCAATTTGCTCCGAATCGGTAGCGCAGACAATCCGCTCAAAACAGCCTGCCAGCCGGGCCCGTTCCAGCGTGCGGACAATCATTTCCTTGCCCCCGATTTTGACGAGGGGTTTCCCGGGAAAGCGAGAAGACCCCATCCGGGCGGGGACGATACAATGTACAGGCATTACAGGCCAGCGGTATTAGCCGCCAATCACCTTGGGAATGGCAAAGTGGTCGTTCTCGACGGCGGGAGCGTTCGCGAAAGCCTGTTCCAGGGTAAAGCCCTGCACCGGCACGTCTTCGCGAAGAATCGTCGCACCGTTTTCGACGGCGGTCATAGGTTCCACATGCGAAAGATCGAGCGCCTTGAGGGCGTCCAGGTGATTCAGCATCTTGTCGAGATGTCCCTTGAACGCGGGAATTTCTTCTTCGGAAATACTCAGGCGGGACAACTTCGCAAGCTTCAGAACTTCATCATTTTCAAGCATAAAACCTCGTTTCTTACACTAACAAGATAGTAAAAAGGGAGAAGCTAGAGATTAGAGGCTTGAGGCTAGTGAAAAGAATCACGCACTTCGTGCGTCAATACAAGACGGCGAAGCCGTGTTATTTCTCCCTAGCCTCTAGATCCTAGCCTCTAGCCTCTACCCTACTATATCTAGAGCAGCGTACTTCAGGATAATGGTACGCACGACGTTGTCGCGGGCAAAGCGCACGTCCACGCGAGCATTATCCCCAGTGCCGTAAGCTTTCATGATGACACCGACCCCATACTTGGAGTGGCTCACCTTGACTCCTGCGTGGAACGGGTTCTCGCTGTACTCGTCGTAGACGATTTGCGGACCGGAGGTCGATGCCTTCTGGACCTTGATAGGATTGCGGTAGACGATATGCTTGTCGTTCTTCTTGATTGACGAGGATACAGGCGATGGGCGGTTGTAACTACCCGAAAAACGACCGTAGCTGGAACCGCCAAAACCAGAAGACTGTCCAAAACTCCGACCATAGCTGCCCGTGGAAGTTGCGGGGCGGTGGGCAAAGGCCGGAGGCATATTGGGGCGCGGTGCCGGAGAACCTTCATTGATACATGGGGTAAATTCTACGACTGTAGGATCCAGTTCCCCAAGGAACCTTGACGGAGCAAACGGACGAACCGTACCCTGGTAGAATCTCCGTTCAGCATGGTACAGATAAAGTTTCTTTTCGGCACGGGTACAACCCACGTAGAAAAGGCGGCGTTCTTCTTCCATCTGCTCGCGCATGGAATCTTCGGTAGAAAGGAGCGAACCGCGAACCAGCGGGAAAATTTCCTCGTCACAACCGGCGATATGCACCGTGTTAAATTCAAGCCCCTTGGCCATGTGAATCGTCATCAACGTGACATGGCCCTTGGAATCGTCCACCTTTTTATCGGCATCAGTCAAAAGCGAGATGTCTTGCAAGAAGGCATCCAGCGTGGCACCGGGATGTTCTTCGTCGAATTCGCGGACGGCGTTCACCATTTCGTCCAAGTTAGCGCAACGCTCGTCGGCAGTCAACTCGTCTTCTTTCCGCAGGAATTCCTTATAATCCAAGTCCTTGATAATCTTTTCAACAAGGATAGGCAACGGAGTCTCCCTTGCCGCAATCAAGGCCTTCCAAGAATTAATCAAGTCAACAAAAGGCTTGAGTTTTGTCGCGGCACGGCTTGCGCTGGAAGCTTCCGAAACAAGCACATCCCAGAAAGTCCCGCTACCCATGCGGACTAGCCCGAGAATGTTTTCCACAGTCGTCTTGCCAATCGAGCGCGGCGGCGTATTGATAATTCTCAGGTAAGCGGCATCGTCTTTTTCGTTCGCCATCAGGCGCAAGTATGCAAGAATGTCCTTGATTTCTTTACGGTCCCAGAAGCGCGTTCCCCCAAAAATCACCGAGGGAATACGACGATCGTTCAGCGCCTTTTCCAAAGCGCGGGACTGAGCATTGGTGCGGTAGAAAACAGCGGTCTTTGAATAAAATTCCGGACCCGCGACGGCAATGAGATCTGCAATCGTCCCCGCTTCGGAGCGGTCGTCAACCAAGTGGCGCACACGAATCGGGTCGCCCGCTTCTTCCTTCGAAAAAACCTTCTTCACCATTTCGGCCGGGCGGATATTATGGGCGATTACGGAACCAGCACCTTGGACAATATTGCTTGTCGAGCGGTAGTTGCGTTCCAGTTTTACAATCGTCACCGGAGCAAAGTCACGATGGAAGTTGCGGATAATCTTGATGTTTGCGCCACGCCAGCCATAGATACTCTGGTCATCGTCGCCCACCACCGTCACGTTCTTGTTCTCGTTTATCAGCAATTTCAGAAGTTCGTACTGGACGTCGTTCGTATCTTGGTATTCGTCGACCACCACATACTGGAAGCGCTCGGCCAGTTGTTTCGCCAAATTCGGTACCTTCTGGAGCAATAGAACCGTATTGAACAACAAATCGTCGAAGTCCATCGCATTCGATTCGCGCAGGCGCTTCTGGTATTCGGCATAGTAACGTGCATAGCGTTCTGCATCGGCAAACTCGGCATTTGCCATCGCCACTTCGGGAGTCTGCAATGTTGCCACCCCGTGTTCATACAAAATGGTATTCTTGTAACGCGATATGGCACCATGGACTTTCTTGAGGTCGGAAACATCGTAGGACTCGCCCATTTCCTCTTTCAAAATTTCCTTCAGAATCTTCCGCTGGTCGTCATCGTCGTAAATGGAGAAATTGGCATCGTACCAGTTGCCACCCAGAGCTTGCACGACAAAGGACTTGCCCAGGCAAAGTTTAAGCAGTTTAAGGCATACGGAATGGAACGTTCCCATCCAGTGGAAAGGCACATTGCAGTCCAACAAGCGCTGGATACGCTCCTTCATTTCTCGAGCGGCCTTGTTCGTAAAAGTCACCGCCAAAATGCGGCCAGCTTCTACGCGATGGTAAGAAACGAGATGGGCAATTTTATACGTAATCGCGCGAGTCTTTCCCGAACCGGCACCGGCAAGAATCAGCATCGGGCCGTCAATCTTTTTTGCAGCAGCGGCCTGCTCTGGGTTTAGTTCACGATCAAGTACAGCACCATCAACAATGTTCGCCATCAAACGCTCCTATAAGACATACGGGAGGGGAATATAGAAATTAGGGGCTAGGATCTAGAGGCTAGGGGCTAGGGAAATAGACGAGAGATAGTAGGAAGTAGACAGTGGTTAGTGGTTGGTGGTTAGGGAAAACTTGTCATTGCGAAGGGCGAATAGCCCTGAAGCAATCTCCGTTAGAGGATCTAGGGGCTAGGGGTTATGCGTGATTCTTTTTCCCTAGCCTCTTGTCTCTAGACTCTATTCTCTAGCTTTGAGCCTCACTAAGCATCATCGGCGGCGGATGCGCCCACTGCCTGTTCGAGCGTTGTCGCACCGTCCAAGGCCTTCTGGATGCCGTCCATACGCAGCGTAATCATCCCGCATTCCTTCATGGCGGCACGCTTGATGACGTCGCCCGAAGAACGCTTGATGATGAGGTTACGCACCGTCTCGTTCGGCACGAGGAACTCGTAAATACCGCAACGTCCCTTGTAGCCCGAACCGTCGCACTTTTCGCAACCGCGTCCGTGGTAGAACTGCATGTCTGGAGTGAGGTGCAGTTCTTCGCGCAGGGAATCCGAAATCTCGACCGGCTCCTTGCAGTACTTGCAAATGCGGCGCACAAGGCGCTGGGCAAGCACGCCCTTGATAGCAGTCGACACAAGGAAGGGTTCCAGTCCCATTTCGAGCAAACGAGGGAATGCACCGGCAGCATCGTTTGTATGCAACGTACTGAAGACCAAGTGACCCGTCAAAGCAGCTTCGATAGCCATGGACGATGTCTCCTGGTCACGCATTTCACCGATCATGATGACGTCCGGGTCTTGACGGAGCAAGGCGCGGATGCCCGCAGCGAAGGTGAACCCCGCCGCATTGTTGATTTGCCCTTGGTTCACCCCGTCGATGTTCAATTCCACAGGGTCTTCCATGGTCGAAATGTTGATCGTAGAATCAAGAATCTCGCGGATGGAGGCGTAAAGCGTGGTAGACTTACCGGAACCCGTCGGGCCGGTCACAAGCACAATACCGTTCGGAGCATTAATACAATCGAGGAACTGCTTGAGCACACGAGCGTCGAAACCCATGTCCTTGAGCGGGAACTGACCCGAGTTCGGGTCCAAAATACGCATAACGATTTTTTCGCAAACGCCGCGCTTGCGCAAAGAAATCGGGAACGAGCTCACACGGAGGTCAACTTCGGCGCCCTTGTAACGCACAGTAAAGCGGCCATCAAGGGGTTTACGCTTTTCGGCGATGTCCATCTTGGACAAAAGTTTAATACGCGAAAGAATCTGCGGCATCAAACGTGCCGGAATCGGGGACATCACCTGCAAGTCACCGTCAATGCGGTAACGGAGCTTGAGGAACGTTTCCTGCGGCTCCAAGTGAATATCGGAAGCGTGGCGAGCAATAGCTTCGTGAATCAGCGTCGTCACGATCTTCACGACCGCTCGGCCTTCTTCGTCGCTCAGTTCAGGTTCGTTGTTGCTGTTGGCATCGCGGTCGACCGTTTCCAGTTCACCTTCATCCCTAGACTCGCTGATAAGTTCGGCAAGGGATTCTTCTGCCGGGCCGTGGCCGGAATACACGCGTTCAATCGCCTTGAGCACATCCTTTTCGGAGGCCATGACGATATCCACTTCCATCTTCACCTTGAACTTCACGATGTTGATGACACGCATATTCGTCGGGTCGGTCATCGCAATCGTCAACGAAACGCGCTGCATGTGCCGTTCGTCTTCGGCTTTCAGGACAAACAGCGGCACAATCTTGTAAGTCTTGCACAAATCTTCGGGAAGAAAGGTATAGGCATCCGGATCGATGATGAAGTTCTCGAGCCGTACATACGGGACCTCGAACTGCATCGACAGGATTTCGATTAGGCGTTCTTCGGGCATGAAGCCCAAGTCGACAAGGGTGCGTCCCAAGCGCTTGCCCGTGGTCTTCTGCATCTCGAGCGCCTTGTTCAGCTGTTCCTCGTTGATGTAGCCCTGCTTGAGCAGCATTTCACCAATACGCATCTTGGTGGAGGACTGCATCTGGACGCCAAGAATGCTTGTCAGCGTATCTTCGCTGACCATGCCCAAGCGCAGGAGAATCTTGCTCAACATCAATCCCGTGCGCTTGTGTTCGGCCATGGCATGGGCGAGCTGGTCTTCGTCCAGGATTCCCTGACGCAGCAAAAGCTGCCCTAAATTCAATTTTGCACTACTATTCATATATGGGACCAAGCCTGTGCTTTAAGTAAATTCCTCTTCCCTTCCGGCCCGAGGCCAAAAACCCCGGAACCAGCCAAGACCGTTCCAATCCTTGAAACGGTCCCCAGGTGTTCGTTATCATTCAACAATATACTTTTTGTATCCGCAAAAGAAAACAGCAAATTGTATTCTTCACCGCCATTCAGAGCCAAATCCAGCGCCGAAATTTTGAAAAAGTCGGCCATTTTGCGAACTTCCGGGTCGATCGGGAGCTTTTCCAGGTCGATTTCCATCGAAACGCCGGACGAAAGGGCCAAATGGTTCAGTTCCGACGAAAGCCCGTCGCTGATGTCCATGCAGGCATTACAGCCCCCCAACCGAGCCAGTTCCGCACCCGCGGATTCCTGGATTTTGGGGCAAAGGTGGTATTCCACCAGGCGGGCAAAACGGGAGGCTTCTTCGGGATGGTTCATGAGAATCCAAAGCCCCGCAGCAGACTTCCCCAATGTCCCCGTCACGTAGACTCCGTCCCCGGGGCATGCGGCACTCCGCAAAAGAGGCTTTTCAGCGGCCAACTCCCCTAACAACGTTGTTGAAAATACAGTCGCATCGCCAGCGACCGTATCGCCGCCAATCAGCGCAATACCGCGCTTCGCGAAGCCATCGGCAAGGGCCGCCGAAACGCGGGAACGCATCGGTGCATCCCACGACTTGTTCAGGCAGACTCCCAACAGGGCCATGCGCGGCACGCCCCCCATCGCAGAAATATCGGACACATTCGAGACGATATGCTTCTCGACAGCCTGCTCCGGCGTAGACCAGTCCATACGGAAATGCACGTTTTCTACCGACAAGTCCTTGGTGGCAAGCCAACCGTCAAAAATGGCTGCGTCGTCCCCGACCGGCAACCACTCCCGGTAACGCGGCGGACGCGCTTCCATCGAGGCCGATTTATCCAAAATGGACTCGACAAAACGGAACTCACCGAGGGGCGGAAATTTTGCTTTTGGGGATAACATGTGCATAAGTTAGAAATTAAATGAGAATTGGGCAAAAAAAATAAAAAAAGGCCAAAAAATAGAATACTAATTACATAAGAAAATAGTTATCTTTAATGCCGTGGGACACATATTCTTCATAGCACCTTCATCGCCCGGCAGTTTGGAAAAACTCAGCCAGTGGACCTTGCGGTGGTTGCTCGAACGCGACCTCGCCATCGATTCCACGATGTACACGTGCAACAGCATCGAAGACGCCACCAGCCTCCTGGAATCGGCGCTCAACTTCGGCCAGTCCCCCACGCTGATTATCTTTGACCATTCGGACCGCCCCACCAAAAAGAACATCGCGTTCAGCCAGGCGCTCCGCGATGCCATCCCCGAATCTTGGGTCATCGAGTTCGTTCCCGACAACATGCCCGTGCAGCAAGACGACGACAACCTGTTCTGGGTGCGCCGCCCGCTCACCGAGGACGAATGGGACGAGACCTTGGACCTGGTTCTTTTGAAAAGTGGGTCTCCGCAATGGGCGAAGGTAGAAACCTAGCCCCCGTCAAGGTAAAGGGCGTAAGCTATTTCGGCGTGCGTTCGCCTAAGCACGCAATTTCAGACATGCAAGGTATCAAGGCCGCGGGATTCAACGCGGTGCTCCACACATGGAGCGAAGAAGACCTGCAATACTATTTTGACACCATGAAGGAAATCGTGGACCAAAGCGCCGAGCTCGGCCTCAAGGTCTACGTGAACCCGTGGGGAATCGGCCGCGTGTTCGGCGGCGAGGCGTACTCGGAACTCACCGCCAGGAACCACGACCTGTGCCAGGTGGCGCTTGACGGCAAGCCCAAAGTAGCCGCCTGCCCGAACCACCCCGAATTCCGCGCCTACATGCACCGCTGGATCGAAACCGTGTGTGCGACGAAGGTCGACACGATATTCTGGGACGAGCCGCACTTCTATTTCGAAAAGGGCGGACTCCAGAACTGGAGCTGCCGCTGCGAAAAATGCCAGGCCAAGTTCCGCAAGCAGTTCGGCTATGAAATGCCCGCAGAACTCACCGACGATGTATTAAGATTCCGCGAAGACAGCCTCATCGACTTTTTGAAAGAAATGACCGAGGATGTACACGCCCGCGGCAAGCGCAACTGCGTTTGCATGCTCCCGCCGTGGTTCCCCGCCGGGCTTGACGACTGGGGCCGCGTGGCGAGGCTTGCAAGCGTCGACGAAGTGGCCAGCGACCCGTACTGGGAACGTGGCGCCGCCGAGGAATGGGTCCGCGAGAAATACGCCGAAACAGCAAAGAAGCTCGTGGATGTCGCCCGAAAATACGACAAGGCCGTGCAGATGTGGATCAAGGCCTACCAGATAGAAGCCGGTCGCGAAAACGACCTCGCCATCGCCGTCGAAGAAAGCCGTGCCGCCGACATCGACAACATCTTCGCCTGGAGCTACCGCGGCACCGAGACGCTCAGCTGGCTAAAAAGCGACAACCCGGACGAAGTCGCCCGTGTGTTCCGAACGGCCATTGCAGTTTAATTTTCAAAAGACTACAATAGAGTTACAACAGAAAAAAGTTGAAACGCAAATGAAGAGAATCATTGCAACCCTGCTAATTATCGCTTCATGTGCGTTCGCACAGGACATAAACAAATCACCTGACACGGACCCTAAATTTCACTCCCACAGAGGCCTTTACTTTTCTAATAGCCTGGCTTTTTCTTATATATACACCCGCCATATCTACGTTGGAGATACTGAGGACCATTACACAAAGTACAACGATATTTTCAACGGTTCAGGTCTTTACAACGAAATCAGGCTCGGCGGATCTATTGCCAACATCGTCTCAGTTTATGCAGTAACTGGATTTGGTTACCATTCCGGCACATTCGAAGAAGAAAAAAAAGAAAGAAAAATTAACAAGGATAAAATCGAACAAAAAGATCTCAATGACGACGACGCCAAAGAATTTAGAGTTTTACTTGGCTTAGGCGCAGAATTTTATCCATTCCAAAGAACGACTAGCCCATTCTACGGCATATTCTTCGGATTAAGTTCAGGCGTCGTAATGGACGTCGTCCGCTATACCTACAAAAAAAGGAAAAAGAACAGACATGACACCGATACATTAATCGACATGTTTGGTGCATTTGAAATCGGCAAAGAATGGTGGATAAGCAGACGATGGAGCTTCGGAACGTCACTCTTCTATAACTTCGGCGCATACAACGAAAAAGATGAAGAAGAACGAGACGCTACATATAAGGATTCCTTTGCGGTCCACAGCATCGGAATCTCGTTCAGGATAACCCATTAAAGAGAGAAGTAACGCACACCCAAAAGCTTGCTTTGCTAGCTTTTGGGTGCAGGTGAGCCTCAGTTAGAGTTCTCGAGGCAACGAACAGAAAAGTAGGCGTTCGAGCCGAGGGCGTCGCCATAGTACGCCTTGTCGTGAGCAGTAATCAAATCAATAATCCACACTTGAGAACTCCAGAATGTCGTAATGCTCCCCTCATCGAAGAACACGGGCCCTCCATCAACGGAACCGGACGCACGGGAACCGGCTGGGAGCGCCGAGAACCCGAAATCATCCGAACCATTGCCATTTACATCATGAAATTTAATCCAACCGGACGAGGCCTTGAGAATCTTACCTGCAACATTTTGACCACCTACGGCATCAAACAAAACTCTCCATTCCGTACTATCGGGCAAATGCCAACCTTCGGGGCACGCACTAATAGCTACAGCCCTCTGGTAAAGACGACCGTACTTTTCACAATACTTAGCAGAATCATTGTAGCAGAAACTCGACTCCACTTTATAGTTCAGGTTTTCCGCCATCCAAATCTGCTCGCCGATGGTCACTACCCTGTAGAGTTGCATGTCTCGGGTGTCACAGATTTGTTTTGCAGGATCGTAAGGTTTGGTTCCGCACATCGCTTTATAAAGCATCGTCGTATCTTCGCCACACGCCAGGGTAATTGCACCGTTCAAATCGCTCACAATTTCGCAATTTTTGCCATCACTACCATCAGCTCCGTTGCTCAGCGTAAACGACTTACCGTCGGTACAAGTAATCTTTACTCCGTCAGAATCTTCTTCGGCGGAGCAACTGGTACCTGCCACGCCCGAGTCGCCCTTGACACCGTCTTCACCATTCAGCACGACACCCACGGAATCGCCGCCACAAACAATCTTGTAGCCCTTGCCGTTTTTCAGGGCTTTCGCCGTGCAAGAAGACGACTCACTGGTCCCATTTTTCCCATCTTTTCCATTCTTTCCATCGGCGCCGTCTTTTCCGTCCTTGCCGTCGACACCATCTTTACCCTTCATCGAGGTCCAATTTCTGTTAACACAGTAGTATGCAGCAGCAGAATCCACGGAATAAACCATCGCACCCTCGTTGTCTGCGGTGCACTTGGGCAAGGCGTCGCCAGCTTCCACCACCTGCATCCCGACAACCTCGGTTACTTCGGTGACTTCGTCACTACAGGCGGCAAACATTGCCGAGACAAACAAAATGGTTCCAATTGCGGCACTTCGCTTGCACCAGAATGACTGTTTAGAGAATAAATTCGCCATGTTTCCCTCTTTAAAGAATAAATCTGAAAAAAACATAACAAAAAAACATTGCTTTTTCGCCTCGGGGCGTATAAGACAAGCAAAACGAAGAAATTTATACGCCCATTTATACGCAAAACAACACATAAATGCACTCCAAAACAAAGGAGGGGCGTATAAAATAGACCAACGAGCAGGATTTATACGCCCCTAAAATGCAAAACAGCAGCAAAAAGCACATATAACATAACAAAAGGGCGTATAAAAATGGATTTTTCAGTCAACTTATACGTCCCAGCACGAAAAAATGCGCCCGAAGCGCCCTTGTTTTATAGTTAGATTGTCCATGCGTGGATTTTTGAAGGGGTTAGGGATCGTCCTTCAGGCAACGAACCGACAAGGCGCCGCCCTTGTAGATGTCGTCCAAGAGCGCATACTCGCCGTGGTAGGAGAACAGGATTATGCTGTAGGCGGAGATGCTATTGTACTCAGTGGCACTCCAGAATTGAGCGACGTCACCTTCAAGGGAGAAGTCGCCACCGCTATCCCTGCCACCAGCAGGGAACGCAGAGAAACCGTAGGCATCCGTTCCGTTACCACTTGTACCATTGTAATCATTCCAGCCAGACTGCGACTTGAGCATTTTACCAGCAATATCTTTTCCTCCCACAGCATCAAACAGCGTTTTCCAATCCGTGGTATCAGGCAAATGCCAGCCCGACGGACAAATACCGTACACCGTATCAGGCAGAGAACAAGTCTTGCCATAACCGCAGTCTATGGACTCATCCTTATAAAGCTTGGCAGAATCAATCGCTGTCAACCAAAGGTAGAGACGACCGTACTTGGAGCAGTCACCTTCAGTCGAATCTTTTCCACCACCACACCAGCTGCTGTCTACTTTATAATTCAGATTTTCGGCCATCCACACCTGGTCGCCAATTTTCACAGTCTTGTACGTCTGGCCGTCACGGCCATCGACCATTTCGCCATAATCAATTTCTCGATTCAAATAATCCCATGCGGCTTTCTGATTCCCCGAACGGCTGCCAGACTTCGCTTTGTCTTTGCTATTACTGGATTTTTTGCGAGTATCGGCGTTGGTGTCGATGGCCCAATCACCGTCGGTGCAGATGTAATCGTGATCTTCGTCTTTCACGTAGGCGGTCGCGCCTTCGCGGTTGCCGGTGCAAACAGAAAGATCGCCGAAGGAATCCACTACAAAATCGGCCTCGGCAGAAGGGTCCGGTTCATTGGCTTTATTGCCATCGCCGCCGCAAGCCGCGAGAAAGAAAGCAGCCATTGCCGCAGTCACTATGTTAGCTCGCAAAGACAACCTAGAGAACAAATTCGACATGAATACTCCTATTATCCGCACTAAATATAACATCTAATGTTTCTGCAATGTAAAAAAATGCGCATAAACAAAATTTTTCGGCTCATTTTATCCTCTTTCTCCGTCTTAAAGATAGGGACACCTTAAATGTCCTCCAAAAACATACCCGCTTGACATATACACGTAAAATAGGTATATTATATGATACATAGTTTTGCAGATAGAGAAGGGCAATATTCTATCCGAATTAACGACCAATGGCGTATTTGCTTTACAATGAACGAAGGACAGTTTTACAACGTTGAAATTGTTGATTACCACTAGGAGTTTTTATGAAAAAATACAT
>JAEERM010000144.1 GCA_016285835.1 Fibrobacter sp. | reverse complement strand
ACAAGATGAACGGCTACATGAGCTCTGTCCGTGACCTCACGAAGGGCATCGAAAAGTGGACTGCCGGTGGCATTCCTATCACCATGATGATGAACATCGAACGTCGTCACGGTGCCGACAAGCCGGTGATCCAGAAGGCTCTCGTCGAACTCGACGGTGCTCCGTTCAAGTTCTTCGCCAAGAACCGCGACGTTTGGGCTACGACTGAATCCTACACCTATCCGGGTCCGATCCAGTACTGGGGTCCGAGCGAAGTTTGCGACGTTACCAATTTCACTATCAAATTGGAACGTGGTGCTTTGAAGGTTAAGTAATTTAGACTTCGTCTAAGTTTTAATCTCTGCAGTTCTCTGCAGAGATTTTTTTGTTTCTCACAAATTTCGTTTATTTCATATTTACATTGTGGCTGTTGGGCGAGGTTTTGCTGCTGCTATATTTTTTTTACTATCTCTTTGCCCAAATGAATTGTATTTTATCTAGAGGATGTTGTAATCTCGATTTTTTGGGGATTTTATGAGAAAACTAACTTATATCGCATTTTGCATTGCATCACTCACTGCGTTTGCTTTTGCTGACGCTCCCGAAATCACCCCTACACTGCCGGACACCGACGAAGATGGATGCTATCTGATAGAATCCGCCGATCATTTGTACGGATTCGCAGCCCTGGTCAACGGGAAACTTGAAGATACAGAACGAAACAAGTCTGCCTGCGGCATCCTCGTTAACAACATCACGGTAAACGATGACGTTCTCGATGAAGACGGCACCCTGAAAGCCGACGAAGAAGACCTCGCCCCTTGGACTCCGATTATGAGTTTCAGTGGAAAATTTGACGGAAACGGAAAGACTATTTCTGGACTTTATTTCAAGGGTGGTGCAAAAGACACTGTTGGTTTGTTCGGTTCGGTTGGCAAAGGTGGCAATCCTGCAATAATTAAAAACGTGGGCCTCGTAGATTCCTATTTTGAAACGGAACACATTTCGGGCGGTATCGTGGGTGTCGTGCGGTCCGAAGCCAAAGCGGATATTTTTAATTCCTACAACGAGGGAACCGTCATCGGCGATACGGCAGGCGGCATCCTGGGAACATCCAAGAACAACGAGGAAATCATCCGCATTTACAACTCGTACAACATTGGTTATGTTACGGGCAACAAAACGGCTGCCGGGATCGTTGGCGCTGCCGGAGGAAAGGTTTCCGTCACTAATACATACAACCTCGGGGATGTTGACGGTGACCACGTTATCAGCGCCATCATCGCACATGCCAAGAGCAAAGCCAAGGTTTCCATCCTGAACACGTTCTTCCTGGACTCTTTTGATGCCGAGGACGACGACACGACTCCTAAAGGGGCCACCAAAGCATCCCAGAAAGAATTCGAAAATGGCACGGTTCTCCTTTCGCTCAAATATTACAGCGACAAAGAAATTGACGGTTCCGTATGGGGACAGAATGTCAAGAAGGGTTCGCATCCCGACCTCAGCGGGAAGGTCAAGGGAATAACCATTTCCGACCTTACGCTCGTCATTGCCAAGGGCGACACGACAAAATCAAAGTACATTGAAGGCATCAAGAAAGAACTTCCAACGCCAAGCCGCGAAGGCTATTCCTTCTTGGGTTGGTACGACAACGAAGATTTCGACAACGACACTATAACGGCCATAACCAAGAAAAACACCGGCGATCTGACCTTCTACGCAAAATGGCAAGAAATTCGCTGCAAGCTCTCCCTTTCGATCAACAACACGGCCATGGGTTCTGTATCGGGAGCCGGAAAATACTCCTGCGGTAAAGAGGTCACTATAGAGGCCACTGCGAACGAAGGTTATTCCTTCACGGAATGGAACGATGGCAACACAAAGGCATCCCGCTCTGTCAAAGTCAAGACAGACACCTCGTTCAAGGCAACATTCAAAGCGAACACCTACAAGGTGACGCTTCACAAGGGTGAAGGAAAACTTGAATCGGAACTTTCAAGCTACACTTATGGAAAGGGGGCCACCCTCCCCAATGCGACAAGAACGAATTACACCTTTGACGGATGGTTCGACAATTCCGAATTCGAAGGAAAGGCTGTAACCAAGATTTCCAAGACAGACAAGGGCGACAAGGAATTTTGGGCCAAGTGGACAAAGGCTGCAACATCGAGCAGTTCGTCCAAGCCGTCTTCTAGTTCTTCGGGCAAGTCTTCGAGTAGCAAGGGCAAGAGCAGTTCCAGCAGCAAGAAGGTTTCTTCCAGTTCTGTAAGCAGTTCTTCTAGCAGCGAAACATACAACTTCAGCCTCAAAAAGATTACTCCCAAGGAACCAAAAAAGGAAAAGGATTGTTACCAAATCGGGACAGTCGAAGAACTCTTTGGCTTTGCCGCCATCGTGAACGGCACCGACAGCATGACGCGTGACTCCGCCGCTTGTGGCAAACTGACCGACGATATTGTCGTTAACGAGGATCTGCTCAAGGATAACGGGAGGTTTGACGGACAAAAAACAGAAATCATCCCGTGGACCCCGATGAAAGAATTCGCCGGAAAATTTGACGGCAATAGAAAAAAGATTTCAGGCTTGTTCTTCAAGGATTCCGCCGATGCAATTGGCCTCTTCGGCTCCATTACGGGTGGTTCAGAAAAGGAGCCTGTTGTTATCAAGGATCTCGGCCTTGTTGACTCCTACATCGAGGGGTACACATCCGTCGGCGGCATTGTCGGTACGGCAACAACAGCTCACCTTTCCCTGTTGAATGTCTACAACACGTCCACCATCGTTGGCTATAATAATATCGGAGGGCTCCTGGGTTCAGGCATTGTCGACCCGAAAGAAGACACACTGAGCAAATACACGTTAACCATTGCGAACTGCTATAACACCGGACTTGTCGAAGCCACTTTCACTGCCGGTGGACTCGTCGGCATTGCAGGTGAAGTTGTCACCTTGGTAAATTCATATAACTTTGGCAAAGTTTCCGGGTCCGAGCATACCGATGCCTTAATCGGTTTCAACTTCATCGGCATAAACATCTCCATTTGGAACACCTACTATTCCAGCGAGCAATCTTCTAGATACGGAGGAATTTCCGCAGAAGAAGAAAATTTCAAGAACGGCTCTATTTTGAAGAGGCTGCAAGAATGGACCAAGGAAGCGGACGGCTCCGTGTGGGGCAAGGCCAAAGGGAACGATTTGCCCGCCTTGACATACGAAAAGAAGAAAGAACCCTCATCGGAAGAAGAATCCATCACAAAGACAAGGCCATTCCAGCAGTTTAGCGTCCAGGCTCTCGGGCACACCATAACCCTTAGCGGAGCTCCGACCGGTACAAAGATTATCGTCACCGATTTGCAAGGCCACCTGGTCGCCAGAGCGATGGCAACGGACAACGAATTGACCATCAGCATTCCGCATTCAGGCGCCTATATCGTCCGGATGGGGAGCCTGGTCAACAGGGTGACAATCAAATAAGCAGGTAATGGCAAACCAAACTTCCATAACGGAATCGCAAGGTCGTCGAGAAAAATATGCGGAATGGCTGCGCATCATTGCAGCCTTTACCGTTGTATTCCAGCATACCGTAACCTCTGCCTGGTACGACACTCCTGTAAGTTCTCCTGATTTTTTCGTGCTGAACTTCTTGAACAGCCTGTCCAGATTCGGAGTGGGAGTTTTCATCATGATTAGCGGGGCGTTCATGCTTTCCCCAAAGTACGCGCACCCGCCTAAGAAAATTCTCACGTACAACCTCCCGAAAATCGTCATTTTGATTGTGACATGGGGGCTTGCCTACGGATTCCTGAACGTCATCTGCCAAAGCGGAGACTGGATGGACTATCTCTCCACGCCAATCACGTTGTTTACAAAGCCAGCGACACACCTCTGGTTTTTGTACACTTTGGCGGGTCTTTATTTGATAACTCCCGCCTTGAGAGTGTTCACGCAACACGCGAGCCCACGCATGGTGCTCTATGTCATCGGATTGTTCTTCATGTTCGGTCTCGTTCTCCCCACGGCAAACCATCTCCTTTTTAAACTGGCGCATTTTTCCATATACAAGAACATCGGCATCCAGGGCAGCACCACGTTCGCCGGATTCTACCTCTCGGGATTCTATATCGCTCACTACGGTCTCGGGCCAAAAGTTCGGAAAATTCTCTATTCGCTGGCTGGAATTTCCTGGTTTATCTCGTTTTTCTACTCCACCTATTTCAGCATTGCAAGGGATGCCCCCAACGAATATTTCTTCGGGAACTTCCGCCCAATGACATTCTTGATTGCAGCAGCCATTTTTTGCTATTTCAGGACAAAATACGGGAACACGACCACGGATAATGCAAAACTCATCGACATGTCCAAATGCATGCTCGGAGTCTACTTGGTCCACCCTATGTTCATCAAGATTTTCTACGGACTTCACCTATCGATGCTCATCCCCCATCCTATCGTTACAGCACCGCTTATGGCTGTAGTTTTCTTTGGATTGTCGCTGTACACAGTCCGGTTGTTCCGAAAAATCCCCGGAATACGCAAAATATTATAGACAACCCGCAAGCGACAAGGTTTTCTCCGAGACATTCCAGGGCAACTGAATTTATATTTATTCCATGGCTATCATGGACGAACGATTCACCGAAGTACACCACAGGAACATGTGGGGCCAGTGGGTCTTTCGTTTCGAGGGCGCAAATCTCTGCGGACTTTGCTACATAAGCGACAAGGCAAAAAGCAGGGCAATTCCCAGCGAAGTAAAAGCTTGCGCTAGCGCAGGAGCCATGCCCGATACACGCTTGAACCGCAAAACTGCCGCGGCCTATAAAAAAGCGGCCGCCGAACTCAATGCGTTTCTCAGCGGCAAGTTGCAAACCTTTACAATCCCGATATCCATCATCGGCACAGAATTCCAAGTTATGGTTTGGGAAAAGGTACGCGAAATTCCCTATGGCGAAACGCGCACATTCAGGCAAATCGCCAAAGCCGTAGGCCACCCGGGCGCAGAACGCGCCGTTGGGAACGCCTTGCACGCAAACCCGCTACAAATCATCATCCCCTGCCACCGCGTCATCAGCAGCAAAGGCGGCCTCAGCGGCTACGTCCTCGGCACAGACTTCAAGAGACGCTTGCTTTGTATGGAAGGAGCCATCCAGGACGAACTTGCCCTGGAATAGCTAAACTACAATCTGCAAAAACTAACCGACAAAGATACGGCCGTTGCGGAACAGCTGCATCCACGGACCGTCTTCGCCCCAGTCTGCCGGGTGCCAAGAGTACTGGCAGGTACGGAATACGCGTTCCGGGTGCGGCATCATCACGAGGGCGCGACCGTCTTCGGAGCAGAGGCCGTTGATACCGAACGGAGAGCCGTTGGGGTTCAGCGGGTAGCGTTCGGTGTATTCGTGCTTGCCGTCCACGTAGCGCAGCGCCACGAGACCGGTCTTGAGGCAGGCTTCGGCGGCTTCGCGGCTAGCGAATTCCGCGCGGCCTTCGCCGTGTGCGACCGCAATCGGGAGCACGGAGCCTGCCATGCCCTTGAGGAGCACGGCCGGAGTGTCTTCGACCT
>JAEERM010000045.1 GCA_016285835.1 Fibrobacter sp. | reverse complement strand
GGAAATCGTCTCCGGAACGGGAACCTTCGTCGACGAGACCGAGGATTCAACCGGATTCATCCCTTCGTCTGACCCTGTCGTTATCAGAAGGGTGACAAGGACCCTGCCCATTTACGAAATATCCGACTCGTTTACTAAGTATAATTTTGACAAAAATAGTGTCGTCATACCTAGAATGTCGTATTACGGAATCCGGATGTATTTTGATACCGACGCGGGTGGACAATTCCTGCTTACCTATAAAAACAACCAGTCAATAGGTCTAATAGATTTCTATGGGGACTCTACGTTTAGCAATTCCGTGCCCAGTGCACCTACTGACTCTTTTGTCATATCGAGAGATTGTCGTCAAGGAATCTGTGTTATCAAAACCCAGCCTCATGAAAAAAACTATTTATTTATTTATGCTGTAGGTTATCCCAATGCAAACATGAAGGATTCTCTCGTCATTCGGGTTGACCATACGTACACATTAGCGGTGTCGTATTCGGGTAATGGAACGGCCTATTTAGACTCTCTTCACAGAAAGGTCTTGTCGTCCAGCTGGGTCATAAGTACCGATACGACCAAAATATACGCCGTTCCCGGAAACGACAACGTGTTCGACCACTGGGAGGTCGTCTCCGGTCCGTGCTCCATCCTGGACCGCGACATGGACACGACGGGCGTCATTGGCGTGAAGAGCGACTGCAAGGTGCGCGCTGTGTTCCGCACGGGTACCGTCTACCCAATCACGGGCACGCCCACGCAGTACAACTTCAAGGACCACCTTTACGCCAAGCAGGCCTCCAGCGGCAGCGCAGGCGTGCGCTTCACCTTCACGGCCCCGAGCGCGGGCACCTACGCCATCGTCGTGTCGAACGAGACCACGCAGGATTCCGCCGTGTACATCCGTTATACGTCCACCGACTTCGCGACGACCGCCACGACAAAGAAGTTCCTCGGCACCCATTCCGAACCGATGACGCTGACGGCGGGGCAGGAGGTCGCGATCGTCGTCGCCAACACGGGCAGCGGCGCGAACCCGTTCTACATCAACTACGCGACACAGGCCTACCGCGTCACGCTCGGCACCGACGGCAACGGCAAGGCCCTGCCGGCAGGGGGCTACGCGACGGCGTACGCCGGCTCGCGTTACTCCATCTCGGCGGAGGCAAACGCTGGGTACCGCTTCTCCGACTGGCAGACGGTCTCGGGCACGCCCGCCGTCGAAGACAAGAACGCGCCCTACACGTACGTGACGGTGAACGGCAACGCCGAACTGAAGGCGAACTTCAAGGCGAGCACGGTCTACACGCTCACGCGGACGAAGCAGAAATTCAACCACCAGGACAACTACTACAGCGAACCGAGCCTCTCGGCCATCCGCTTCACCTGGACCCCGCCCGACACGGGCTCCTACATGGTCAGCATCGAGGCCGTCGACCCGGTCGGGGGCATCTTCACGGACTACGGCACCGACAAGAATTTCTCGACCCCCGTTTCGGAAAAACCCGTCTCCGGCACGACTAGCTTCACCGTGCATGGCACCCCAGGTGTCCCGCTCTACTGGACCTTCCAGGACAGCGGCAGCGGCATCCCGAACAAGTCCTTCAACGCCTGGATATCTCCGCCCTACGTGCTGAACGTGCTGAGTGGGAAGGGTGGCTCGGCATACCCGTCCGGCAAGGTGTTCACCGCCCCCGGAGATGAGACTATTTTGACTGCATGGCCGCATGGCGGCTACAAGTTCAAGTCGTGGGTGAATACCGAGGGTGACATGGACATTGAATCCCCGAAGGCATCACGTACGACAGTCTCGCTGAAGGACTCGGTCTGCAGCGTCAAGGCGACTTTCACGAATGACGAGTCCGCGGAGCCCGTGCTGAAAATCTCGAAATTGGACGTGGGCAACTATCCGGAGGTCTGCGCGCAGGTGTCCGTGACGGACAAGAACTCGGGCAACTCCTTCTACGGCCTGGTCTCCGACGACTTCACGCTGACGCAGGACGGCGTCCCGATCAAGCCGCAGGTCACGAGCATCAACAACGTCACTGGCGTCTCGGTGGTGATTGTGGTGGACGAGAGCAGCTCGATGGATATTAACGACCGCATGGAGAAGGCGAAAGCGTCCATACGGAGCTTCGTGAACGACATGGGCCCCTACGACCGAACTGCTATCGTCGGCTTCCGCGGGAACGACTCGACCGTAGTGCACTTGGCGATGACCTCGGACAAGTCGCTGGTGGTAAAGGCCGTGGAAGAAGTCGAAATGGACCCGAACGCGGGAACGAACATCATCACTGGAGCCCATGTCGGCGTGGAACAGATCGTGAACGAGACGAACCCGACGGCGGTCATCATCTTCTCCGACGGTGTAAATAACGGTGGCCGCAGAACAATAAAGGAAACAATAGACCTCGCCAAGTCGAAAAATACGACCATCTTCTCCATCGGCCTCGAAACCGACGCGACATACCCGCTTGAAGACCTGGCCGTCAACACGGGCGGTACCTTCACGTTCGCGAGCGACGCGAGCGAACTCGCCGGCATCTACGCGGCCATCCGCGACAACATCATGTCGCAGTACATGGTCTGCTTCCAGACCCCGGACACGGTCCAAAACGGGGAAACACACTCGGTGGCCATCGGCACGAAGTTCAACAAGATCACCACGAGCGACACGGCGCGCTGGAGCGAAAACTCTCTGCCGCCTACGGTCACGCTGACCGAGGCCACGAAGGAACTGATCGACAACCCGCAGGAATCGAACAACCCGCTCACGCTCGGCGTGTACATAAGGACGCTGGTCGGCGTCAGCTATGCCGACGTGTACGTGCGCACGTCGGGCACGGGCGGGATTTTTACCCGCTACCCGCTGCAGAACGTGCGCGACAGCCTTTGGGAATTTACTGTCCCCGCAAGCCTCGTGATGGCTCCGGGGCTCGACTTCTACGTGATCGCCGCGGACGCCCTCGGTCAGGCTGGCAAGTCCCCGCGTATCCAGAATCCCGCAAACCAGCCGTACACCATCTTTGTCGACAACGACATCCCCGCCATCGAGGCGGTTTCCGTGGCCTGCGAGGACTCGACTTCTGATTTGAAGACTTTCCGCTTCAGCATCAAGGACAGCGACGGCATCGACCGTGCAATACTCTATTACAAGGACTCACGCGCCATCATCTTCCAGCAGATGCCGCTCTCGTATTCCGGCAAGAACGACACGTGGGTCGCCGAGATCTCCGCGAACGTGCGCGACTATGATATGATTTTCTATTACCTGCGCGTGACGGACGCGAAAGGCGCGACTGTCCGGCATCCTAGCGAGGGTTCTCTTGCCACGGACGCCTGCCGCATCCACTATGTGGACGACAACGACTCCTCCGTCATCGACACGATCCCCGAGGATTCCATCCTCCCGCCGTCCCCGCGCGACTCCATCGTGTACTCGCTCATCGCGGACAGCGCGGAGATGTACGACAAGGACCTCGACGGCCGCGCGGATTACATTCGCGTGCACTTCAAGGAGGAGCGCAGCGACAACATCACGAGCGTCGACTCGATTTTCTGGAACTCCAACCGCGGCGAGTGGCGCTACGTGCCGGAAGGCACGATCAAGCAGGACCGCGCCGACGGGACCTGGTTCGGTGCTTACATCAACAAGCCTTACAAGTACGGGCTGACCAAGGCCGACTCAGCGCACCCGCCGTTCCTCGCCTTCTCAACGGTGTATTCCGAGGAACTCGAAAACGTGAGACTGCTTGATCGTGTGGGCGCTGTCCCCGCGCGCGCAACCAAGTCCCCCGGGAAAATCGGGCTCGAGGAATACATGGACCCGAATTCCGAAACCCCGCCGGATACGTTGGTCGTGACCCTTTCGGAGCCGGTCATCAATGTCGGTGACGAGAAGGGCTGGGAGAAACTTTTCCGTTATTCTGAATCGTGCGACGATACCGTCACGCATCCGCTCAAGCTGAAGCATTCTCCCAAGATCCGCGAGAATGGACAGCAATGGATGCTGGTGCTCGACGACTATTCGGTCAAGACGGGTTTCTGCCTGTCGACGGATCCGTCGGCCACCTACGAGGACCTCGCGGGCAACTCGATGGGCCGCGGCGGAATCAGGATAGAAGGGAAGGACGGCTCCCTATACCTGGCTGAGGTACGCCCGCTCCAGGCTGTCAGCGGCATCGGCAAGACGCCGAAGTGGATCCCGCCGGACGGCGACGAATGGGAATCGTTGCCGGATTCGTTCGCCGCGATCAGCGTGAAAGCGACGATGCCGTACACTGCGGAAGTGTACATTTTCGACGGAATCGCATCCTACGTGACTCACTTCAAACAGAAGTTCGGCTACGACGGGGAGATGGACCAGTCGATCCGCGGCAAGCCCGGCGATTTGTTTAGGCAGGGCTACTTGCACTGGAACAAACGTTCCGATAAGGGCCGCAAGGCCGGCACGGGCGTGTACATCTGGAAGATTTTCTTCAAGTTCGAGGACGGGCATAAAGAAACCCGCATCGTCAAGACGGGTATCTATCGTCGCGGGCATAAGAAGAAGTAGGGTATGAGGTCGGCACTTCGTGCCTTTGAGGGGTGAGGTCGCTCGCAAGCTCGCTGTGAGGAAAGTAGAAAGTAGACGGTAGACAGTAGGAAGTGGAGTTGTCATTCGCAGGCGCATGACTTGTCGGCTCAGCCATGCCGAAACGCAAGCGTTTTGGCACGGCATTCGCCTTGGTTGTCATTGCGAAGGGCGAATAGCCCTGAAGCAATCTCCGTTAAAGAATCTAGAGGTTAGAATCTAGGGGCTAGGGAGAAATATCACGGCTTCGCCGTCTTATATTGACGCACGAAGTGCGTGATTCTTTTCACTAGCCTCCCACCTAAAGGTGGCCATGCCCACATAAGTGCTAAAGCACTAAGTGGTCAAAGGTATTCTCTAGTCTCTCTAAGACTCACTGCTCGCACCTCGAGCCTTTTACTACATTTGAAGTATGAATAAAATCGCCGTGTTCGCTGGTTCGTTCGACCCCTTTACGTTGGGGCACCTAGACGTGGTGCGCCGTGCGTCGGCCTTGTTCGATACGTTGTGGGTTCTTGTTGCCCAAAATTCTTCGAAGCGTAACCTGTTTTCTGCGGAAGAACGCAAGAGCTTTGTCGAGAAGGCTGTAAAAGAGCTACCCAACGTGCAGGTGGCCTCTTTTGAAGGGCTGACTGTAGATTATATGAAGCAAGTCGGTGCGCGCTACCTTGTCCGCGGCATCCGCAATTCTTCCGATCTTGATTTTGAACAAACCGTCGCTTGGAACAACAAGGCTTTGTATGGCGATGCTGAATCCGTTTTTTTGCTGAGCGCTCCGGAGCACCTTTCTGTGAGTAGCAGCGTCGTGCGTGAACTTTTGGCAAATGGCGTGAAAGATGCCGCACTTCTTTCTAAATTTGTGCCCGAAATTATTATTCACGATATAGTCCGCAATAAAGGGGACCAATGAAACCTTTTAGATATCTGGCCAAGCCCATTCGCGTATTGCTCCTTGCGAACCTCGTCGTGTTCCTGCTTGCTTTCCTGGTTGGTGGAATTTTAGGATTCCCGGGGGGCGGGTACGGGACTCTCCGTGATTACATCACGTATTTCGGGGCGTTTTTCCCGACAATCCCATTTGAGGCTTGGCGTTACTTTACCTACATGTTCGTGCATGTGGATTTTTGGCATTTCCTGTTCAATATGCTCATGCTCTGGATGTTCGGCGACGAGGTTGCTGAATGGATGGGCTCAAAGCATTTCACGGGAATGTACTTGTTCTGTGGCGTATTTGCTGCGTTCTTTAGTGTTGTCATGTGCCTCTTGGGGCTTACCAACAACCCGATTATCGGCGCAAGCGGCGCTTTGATGGGTATCTTTGTTGCCTATTACCGCTTTTTCCCGGAACGTCGCTTGCTCCTGTTCTTCTTTTTCCCGATGAAGATAAAGTATGCAATGTGGGTGATGGTCGCGATTGATGTGTTCATGGCTCCGTCGGGTGACGGCATTGCGCATTTGGCCCATTTGGGTGGCGTCGTGGCCGGGTTCATCTACATGTATTTGTACGAGGGCGGTTTCCGCCGGCTGTCGGGGAAGTTGAATTTCCGTGGCCCAAAGGTGAAGGTGTCTCGTGGGGGTGGAACCTCCCGTGACGAAGTGCGTACCGATGATTCGTCCGATGCAATCGAAGGTGAAGTTTTTTATGTGGACGAAGAAAAACGCATGGACGAAATTTTGAAGAAGGTCAGCCGTGAAGGTATTCACTCTTTGACGGACTCCGAAAAAAAGTTTTTAATTGAATCGGGCGAACGTCTGCGTCGCCGTAGAGGTATGTAATGAAAAAAGTTCTTGGTATGGGCGCAGCCCTGGTCGATATTTTGGCAAATGTAGATGATGCCTGGATTGAATCGCAAGGCGTGCAGAAGGGTGGCATGAACATGGTGGATTGGCCCCAGATGGAGAAGTTCCTCGGGGCTCTCGACAAGCCCTTGCGCGTGCCGGGTGGCTCGACTTGCAACACGATGGTCGGGCTTTCTCGCTTGGGGGGCAAGGCTGCCTTTATTTCGAAAATCGGTGACGACGAACTTGGAAAGCTTTTCCAGGAACACCTGAACAAGAACGGTGTGGAATCGAAGCTCGGTATTTCGGATGCTGCGACGGGTTGCGTGTTTAGTGCTGTAACTCCTGATGCGCAGCGTTCCATGTGGACTTACCTTGGCGCTTCCGACTTCCTTGCGAGCGAAGACTTTGTGCCCGCGCTTTACGATGGTGTGGGGCTCCTGTATGCCGAAGGTTATAGGGCGTTCAATGCGGATTGTTTCAAGAAGTCGTTTACGCTTGCCCGCAGTTTGGGCGTGGAAACGGCACTTGACTTCAGCAGCTTTGGTGTGGTGGATGCTTGCCGCAAACTGTTCGACGAACTCTTTGCCGAAAAGATGATTGACATTATCATTGCCAACGAAGACGAAGCCTTTGCCTATGCGGGAGTCAAGGAAGAAGCGGCTCTTGATGTGCTTGCAAAGAAGGCAAAAGTCGCTGTCGTGAAAATCGGCAAGCGCGGTGCCTTGATCGCCAAGGATGGCCAGGTGACGCACGTGCAGGCGGGTCCTGCCAAGGCCATTGATACGACGGGTGCCGGTGACCTCTGGGCGTCGGGATTCCTGTACGGCTACATGAACGGCTGGGATATGGAACGCTCCGGCAACCTCGGCAGCATCGTCAGCAACGAAGTTGTGCAGGTTATGGGCGCACAGATTCCCGATGACGGCTGGACCCGTATTTTGAATAGCATGAAGTTATAGCCATCGAATATCAAGTTTTCTTTTGTTTGCGGCGCAATCCGTAAGGTATGAGTCTATGAGAACTTGATAGGGAATGCCTATTTCTTTCGCCATTTTTTTGAAGTAATCAATTGTTTTTGCATTTAATCTTATGGTAATTTGTTTTTTAAGAATCTTGGCGTAAGGATTCTGTACTCCGTTCATTTTTGAAAAATCGTATTCGGCTTTCATTAGTAAACTCCTTTTCTTTCGTTCCAGTAGTATTGAATTTCTCGTTGAGTTGCTTTTCTTGCGCTGATTATTCGATTAATAATTTTATTGCCATTGTTTTCTAGGCGTTCTGTAAAAGCAATGACTAATGTTTTTAACGTCATTGATAATCCGATAAGGATGGATCTATCCTCCAACGACGAATGTTCTGCGTCATAGAATACTTTGGCATATTCGTCTTCGAAACATGTTTTTGCTTCTTCAAATGATATTCCATGTTTCTTTTTGTTTGAGGTGTTTTTGTTTTCGTTCCACTCGAATTCTATTTGCATTGAGAATTCTCCTGGATAATTATAATATAATTATAAACGATTGAAAAAACAATCTGTTTGTCTTTTTTTTTCATAATTTCCCTTTGCAGTTTGTTGATGTTGGTTGCTTTTTATTTTATAGACGTTTTACAAAGGAAAATTGTCCAAAAAAATGTGTAAAAAACGACAATAACAAAAGAACCGCCTTGTTTGAACAAGGCGGTTCTTTTGTTTAAGTGCGAGTGCTTTTTACTTCACACCAATCAGGCTAAGGTCGCGGACTGCGCCCTTGTCTGCACTAGAGGCCATGGCAGCGTATGCCTGCAGGGCCTTGGACACCACGCGGTCGCGGTTTTCCGGCTGCCAAGCCTTGGCGCCACGTGCTTCCATTTCCTTGCGGCGTTCGGCCAGCTCTTCGTCGGTGAGCTGCACGTTGATGCTGCGGTTCGGGATGTCGATTTCGATGACGTCGCCCGTGTGAACGAGGCCGATGTTACCCTTGTTGGCGGCTTCCGGAGAAGCGTGGCCGATGGAGAGACCGCTCGTACCGCCGGAGAAACGTCCGTCGGTAAGGAGGGCGCAAGACTTGCCGAGGTGACGGCTCTTGAGGTAAGAGGTCGGGTAGAGCATTTCCTGCATGCCGGGGCCACCCTTCGGGCCTTCGTAGCGGATCACGACCACGTCGCCAGCCTTCACCACGTTCGGGTCGAGAATGCCCTTCACGGCATCTTCCTGGCTTTCGAACACCACGGCGGGGCCGGTGAACTTGAAGATGGATTCGTCGACGCCGGCGGTCTTCACGATGCAGCCGTCCACGGCGAGGTTACCGTACAGAACAGCGAGGCCGCCATCCTTGGTGTAGGCGTGTTCGCCGTCGCGGATAGCGCCGTTAGCGCGGTCGAGGTCGTGATCGGGGTACATGAAGTTCTGCGAGAAGGCGACCAGGTTGTATTTGCGGCCCGGGCCGGCGAGGTAGCGCTGCTTGGCTTCGGCGGTCGGGTTACGCTTGAGGTCGTTCACTTCGAGGGCTTCGCCCATCGTAGCGGCGTGAACGGTCTTTGCATTCTTGTGGATGAGGCCCATGCGGTCGAGTTCGCCCATGATGCCCATGATGCCACCGGCGCGGTTCACGTTTTCGATGTGGATGTTGTGAACGGTCGGGGCCACCTTGCAGATGCACGGCGTGTTGCGGGAAAGGCGGTCGATGTCCTTCATGGTGAAATCGACGCCCGCTTCCTGGGCTACGGCGAGCAGGTGGAGCACGGTGTTGGAGGAACCGCCCATGGCGATGTCGAGGCGCATGGCGTTTTCGAAAGCGTCCTTCGTGGCGATGCTGCGCGGGAGGATGCTGTCGTCGTTCAAATCGTAATACTGGTGGCAGAGTTCCACGATGCGCTTACCGGCGGCTTCGAACAGCTTCTTGCGTTCGGCGTGGGTCGCGACGATGGTGCCGTTGCCCGGGAGGCTGAGGCCGAGGGCTTCGGTGAGGGAGTTCATGGAGTTCGCGGTGAACATACCGGAGCAGGAACCGCAAGTGGGGCAGGAGTTCGCTTCGATGGCGGCCACGTCTTCGTCGCTCACGGAACTGTCAGCGGAATCGATCATGGCGTCAATCAGGTCGAGGGCGCGGTCCTTGCCGTCCTTCGTGGTCACGTGGCCAGCTTCCATCGGGCCGCCGCTGACGAAGATTGCGGGGATGTTGAGGCGCATGGCGGCCATGAGCATGCCCGGAGTCACCTTGTCGCAGTTAGAGATGCAAACGAGGGCGTCGGCGCGGTGGGCGTTTGCCATGTATTCGGTGGAGTCTGCAATCAGGTCGCGGGAGGGGAGGCTGTAGAGCATGCCGTCGTGGCCCATGGCGATACCGTCGTCCACGGCGATGGTGTTCATTTCCTTCGCGACGCCGCCGGCGGCTTCGATCGCGCGGGCGACCACCTGGCCCAAGTCCTTCAGGTGAACGTGGCCCGGAACAAACTGGGTGTAGCTGTTCACCACGCAAATCACGGGCTTACCAAAGTCTTCCACCTTGGTTCCTGTTGCGTGCCACAGGGCGCGTGCACCGGCCATTTCACGACCTTCCATAGTCTTGAGCGAACGAAGTTTCGGCATTTTTTATCCTCTTTTTTTGTGTGGCAAAGCTAGAAAAATGGGGCTTGCCAATTATTCTAACTTGAAATATAGCAAAAAAAGGGCATTTTGCTTTTGTGGCGGCGGTCACGTAATACGTGGGTTTGGGGGTGATTCGTTTCACAACATGTAAACAATGTTTGCGTTTATTTTCTTACTATACTATATTTTTGAATAAATTGAATATTTTGTTGTTACTAACCCCCCAAGGAGAAAATTATGAAAATTTTAAAAAAATTGCATTTCTTTCTTTTTGTGACCTGCCTTTTTGGAATGGGACAGGCTTTTGCGGCATGGGATGGAACTTCGACTGAGCAGCCAACTAAAGAAGGTGATTACTATATCATTGATACCGAAGCGAAGCTCGCCTGGTATGCGAAGAACTGGAGCCAAGGCAATGCTAGGTTGACTGCCAACCTGGATTTGGGCGGCAAACTCTGGACTCCGATTGCGGCAGGACAAGGTAATGCTAAATACAGTAAAATTTTCGATGGAAATGGCCATGTAATCAAGAACCTGTATATTAATGGAACGGAACTTGCTCAAATAGACAAAAATTATGCCCAAAATCTTGGCTTTATAGGAACTCTTGGTAACGCTGATTCGAAAAAACCTGGTGGCACTGTAAAAAACCTAATTCTTGAAAACGTCGATATCCAGGCATCGACTAATGCTGGCGATATTTTAGGAAGGCAGGATAGTCAAATTTCTGTGGGCGCCGTTGTCGGTTGGATGGCAGAGAATACTCCGAACGTTGTTGATAATTGTGTGGTGGTTTCTGGAACAATCAGGACGACGGGTAACGGCCAAGGTGTCGGTGGTATTGTTGGTAACGCCAAGAATGGTACGATATCCAACTGCATGAGCCTTGTGGAAATCCGTACAAGTGGTAGTCAAGCCTATATCGGGGGGATTATCGGTATCACTAAGACGGACGTCACGGTTGCATCCTGTGTGTATGCCGGTCCTGGTCTTGTAAATACGGGCACAAATGGTGCTGTAGGTGGAATAACTGGAAACGTGTATTCCGGTAAAATGACTGCTACGGACGACTATTATGAAGGTGAAAATTATTATGAAGGTAATGAAGTTGGTGGTGTTGGTAGGAATTGTGGGAAAAACTGTACGGTGCATACAGAATCTGTTGAGCAGGTTTCTGAAAGCAATCAGGAAGAAGTCGTTTGTGTTTTGAATGGAATAGATTCGACAACCGGTGCTTGTAAAACGGAACCGTGGTCCTTGGGCGAAACGGGTCTCTCGCTGAATGGGTATGGTATCGATGGTTACAAGATTGTCTTCGATGCGAACGGAGGTGCCTTTGCCAATGGAAAGACCGATAAGGACAAGTTCCTTCAGTCTGGAATGTCGATTACTGCCAACGAAGTTGGCGTGCCGTCTCGTGAAAATCATAATTTCGTTGGTTGGGCTATGACCCGTGATGCAACCGCACCGGCAGCCGATCTCGGGACAGTTACCCAAACCGATACGATTTTTGCTGTCTGGGCTCCGGTTTATACTGTGACATTCAATGTTGCTCCGGGTGTTTTCCCTGAATCCGGCGAAAGCGCAAAGACAAAGCAGGTTGCTAGCGGCGATGTGATTACTGTTGAGGGGCTTGGAACCTTGCCGACATCCCGCTGCAAGACGTATGTATCGGGGACGGAAGGCGAATGCGCAACATACTCCTACTTTACCGGTTGGGCGCTGACTGAAGGGGCTCCCGAAAGCGACTCGGTTTCCCTGGATACAGTGCCCGCATCTGACGAACTTGTTTTGTATGCCGTATGGACCGATGTTGAAACCTATACGGTGACTTATAATGCTAATCAGCATGGTAGGACGACTGTGGATTATGTCCGCGTGGGTGCTGGAGATACGGTCACTGCTCCGACGGATCCGATTGCAGATAGTGGTTATGAATTTGCCGGATGGTTTACGGACGCAGAAGGCGAGAATCCTTATCAGTTTGCAGCGCAAATTCACGAGAGCATTGTTTTGTATGCAAAATGGGCTCTCGATACGTTCACGGTGACTTACGAAATGAATGGTGTGTCGAATGCGGGCGAAAATCCTGTTTTCTATACCATTGAAACGCCGACATTCGCCTTGGCTGCTCCGGCCGATTCTGAAGGCTATGTGTTTGATGGGTGGTTCTACGATGCCAATTTCACCAACCCGGCTTCCCAAGTGATTCAGGGAACGACTGGCGACAAGACCTTCTATGCCAAGTGGTCCAAGAAGACGTACAGGGTCATGTATCTGGCCGACAACAATTCCTATGGTTCCATTTCGGACCAGTTCGTTGAACATGGCTCATCCATCACTCTCGAATCCGCAGGCATCTTCCGCCGTGCAGGTTACGAGCAGAATGGTTGGTCGACAACTATGGGTGGAACAAAGGAATATGAATTTGGCGAATCCCTTACGGTTGTGGCTTCTGTTACGCTGTATCCGACTTGGAACTTGGCTACTTACACGATTACTTATGAATGCGATGGCTGTGTAAATAACTCGGCAAATCCGACAACCTATACCATTAATGATTCTACTAAGAATATAAAGTTTCCCCAGTCACGCGAGGGTTATGATTTCGGTGGATGGTTTAAAGAAACAAGTTATATGACAAAGGTTACGCAGATTAAGAAGGGTTCTTATGGTGATTTGACTCTGTACGGAAAGTGGATTAAGGTCTATACCCTTACCTATGAATTGAATGGTGGTACTAAGGCCAACAGCAGAACGTCTTACACGAGCGAAACCGAAACATTTGCTTTGGGAGAAGCAGAGGGTCGTGAAGGCTTCACTTTTGGTGGCTGGTTCGATAATCCTGACTTCGAAGGCGATGCTGTAACGGAAATTCCGCAAGGCTCTTCGGGTGACAAGACCTTCTATGCCAAGTGGGTGCCGGATGAACCGGTGGTGACGAACTATGGTGCTATCACGATAACCATGTATAGCGATGGGACCTCTGCTGCCGAACTGGATGGTTCTTCCAACGATACCGTCAATATTCCCACCGATGTCCAGGTGGATACGATCCGCTTTAACCGCGTGTTCAATAGCGGCAAGATGTCGACGGTGATGTTCCCGTTCACTATCGATACGAGCGAGGTGCATGGCGGCAAATTCTATGAGTTCGCTTTGCTTGAGCGAAATGGAGACAAGTGGACTGCTACGGTGAATCCGCCGGAAGCGGGAACCATCGTGGCTAACAGGCCCTATTTGGTGATGCCGTCCGAAACCGCTCCGCTGACCTTCGAATTGAATGGGCCGGTAACGTTCAACACGAGCGAAATGCATCCATCCACTAGTGGTGACTGGGTGTTCAAGGGATTGTATGTGTACAAGAAATTTACTGCGGGTGATCCGGAATTGGGCCGTGCGTATGGTTTTGCTGCCAGCAGTGGCAATGGTGTCGAAGTCGGTCAGTTCGTAAAGGCCGGTACCGGAGCATGGCTGCGCCCGATGAGAGCTTACCTGGTCTATAATGATGCTGGTGGCTTGACTCGTTCCATCAGCGCTTCTGCAAGGCGTTCGGTGAATGTCGCTGAATTGCCCGAGCTAATCGACGTGAAGGTTCAGGATGGCAAGGGCAAGGTTGTCGGCTGGGGCACGCTCGATACCAGGACCGGTGAATTCAAGGTGGATCGCTGGTATGACTTGCAGGGCCGCAGGCTCAACGGCAAGCCGACGACAAAGGGAACGTATTACAATAACGGCAAAAAGGTGATTGTGAAGTAGTTTGACTGTAGTCGTAGAAAAATTCTTTGCACTTTTACGGATAGCCCTAAGCTCCTCTGGCGAGGGGCTTTCCGTTTTTCCGGTGTGTAGCGAAAAGGAATGGCTTGAATTGCAAAATATTGCGACCAAGCAAAACTCTCTGGGGCTGACCTTTAAGGGGATTTCCCGCTTGCCTGCCGAAAAACGCCCTCCGCTTGGCTTGTTGCACCAGTGGGCGTGTGAGGCGGAGCTCATCAAGGGCCATAATGCGATGCTGAACCGCGAGGCGGCGCGCTTGACGGATCTTTTTGTTGCGCAGGGGAGGCATACGGCGATACTCAAGGGGCCTGCCAATGCGCGGCTCTATCCGGACCCGTACAGCCGTCAGGGTGGGGATATCGATATCTGGGTTTCGGGCGGCCGGGATAAAGTTATTGGCCTGTTGGGCCAACTCGGTTTGGATTATGTTCGGGATCCGAAAATTATTGAGGCAAAACACCATGTACGCCTTGCCCGAAGTTCTCAAGAATGTGACGTAGAAGTGCATTTTAGCCCTGTTTCCAAGAGCAGGAATCCTTTTGTGTGTTCAAGGCTTCTGCACTACTTGGAAGACGAAATCAAAAATACCGAGAGAGTGCCAGAGGGCTTTTACGTCCCATCGCTCCGCTTTGCGCTCGTGATGCAACTTTCCCATATCCAAAAGCATTTTTTGCACAACGGTATTGGCTTGCGGCAACTGACGGATTACTTTGTTCTTTTGCAACATTCAACTCAAGAAGACCGTGACGAGGTGGCTTCGCAGTTGGTGCGGCTTGGCCTTGCTCGGACTTGTGCTGCCTTGATGTGGGCGCTTTGGCACGTATTCGGCCTGGAGCACGACCGCATGCTTTGTAAACCGGACAAGATGCGCGGCAAGTGGTTGCTTGAGGATGTGCTTGCGGGTGGCAATTTTGGATTTTATTCTAAAAAGGGTGAGTTGGGCTTTTTGCGCGGATGGATTTGGAAAAGGTGGCGGTCTATTCGCTTTTTTGCGTTTGACCCTGTTGAGACTGCTTGGAATGAATTCTATTATTGGAAATGGTTTTTTAGATCGATTGTGTCGCGAATAAAGTTGCGACGCCTGTCATTGAAGGGCTTGCACGGATGATCTCTCGGGTTTACAAGGTGGCAGAACATTCATTTTTTGTTGGATCCAACCTGCCGGATTCGGCTGGCGTGGACTTGTTTGCGTTGATGGACAATTACGAGCCCTTTGCTGTGCCATTTGAGGACGGCGATGTGCCGGAAAGCCCTTTGTTTACCCTTGCAGTCGAGCATTCTACGGCCTTGCCTGGATTTATCGAGGAAACTCGCCAAGAGGACGAGGGGCAGGAAATCCTTTGTGGTCATAGTGCAGATGGTTTGATCATGTTCAATTTCCGGTTGCGTGATGCGGACGTGGGGACACTCCTCTGTTCGCCTGGATATACGCAGGCTCGCCTGGTCGTGCCTAGCATTTCGAACCAGAATTCCGTGAAATTTGCCGTGAACAATTCCCTGATGGTGCTTTATGCCCTTGCGACGGCCAAACACGGAACAGCACTTTTCCACTCGGCGACAGTTGCTTATCATGGGAAGGGTTACATGTTCCTTGGCAAGAGCGGAACGGGTAAGAGTACGCATGCGCGGCTTTGGCTGCGTTACAACGAAGGCTCGGACTTGCTCAACGATGACAATCCCGTGGTGCGTTTTTTTGCACCGGAATCCCCGGCGGGCGTGGCGCACGCTGTGGTTTTCGGTTCCCCTTGGAGCGGAAAGACTCCGTGTTACAAGAACGAGAGCCTGCCTTTGGGCGGAATTGTGCTTCTTTCGCAAGCACCGTTCAACAAGATTGCGCGCCTGCGCGGAGTCAAGGCCTATGCGGCCCTAGTTCCCTGTATTTCGGGCAAGCGTTGGGAACGTGGAATTGCCGACGGGCTGCATTATACCGAGAACGCTTTGGCCTCGAATGTGCCCGTGTGGTATTTGGAATGTTTGCCGGACGAAGGTGCGGCGCGGCTTTGCCGTGAAACGATTGCGGACGGGATAGATGGCTAGCGATGAAAGCATAATGCAGGAAGCTATCCGCCTGGTGGGCGAGGGCGTTTCTGTCACGTTCCCGGTGAATGGCCGGAGCATGCTTCCCTTTATCGTGGGCGGCGAGGACAGCGTTGTGCTCGTGAAGCCCGAGAGCTTGAAAGTGGGCGATGTCGTCCTTGCGCAGGTAGAGGGCGGGCGGTATGTTGTTCACCGCATTGTTTGCCTCGATGGCGATGCTGTGACCTTGATGGGGGACGGAAATTTGGCTGGCCGGGAACATTGCCGGCTTGCAGATGTCCGGGCCCGTGCGACCCATGTGGTGAGGAAGGGCGGAAAAAGGCGCTCTTTGGACTCTTTGGGCGGCCGACTGGCTGCAAAAATTTGGTACGCGGTGTTACCTTTTAGGAGGTGGCTCCTGGCAATTTATAGAAGGATTCCGATATGAAATTGAAAAAAGGCTTTGTATTGCGTGACGTGTGTGGCGAAAAGGTGATTATGGGCGAGGGCATCGGTGCCCTGGATTTTGGCCGCCTGCTTTGCCTGAACGAAACTGCCGCCTGGCTGTGGGAAAAGGCGGAATCGCTAGGTGAATTCACTGTAGAAGCCCTTGCCGAGGCGCTTTGCGGCGAATACGAAGTGGACTTGGAACGCGCAAAAGCGGATGTGTCGGCGATTGTCGGCGAATGGCAGAAGGTTAAAGTAGTCGAATGAGCTATCTCGTCTGGCTTTGGCGCTTTACGCGGGGTTTCCGCCTGAACATCGCGGCTCGGGTCGTTATGGGGGCTCTCCGTGTTTCGCTCGGGCTCTTGATGGTCTGGCTCTCCAAGCGGTTTATCGACGAGACTATCCGCACGGGGAGCGACGACGATATTGTTCGCATGGTTGTGTTGCTTGTGCTGACCGTGGTGGGGAGCGTGGTGCTGCGCCAGATATGCTTTTACATGACGGCCGATGCGTCGGTCCGCGCGGCTAGCGGGCTGCGCCTCAAGATGTTCGAGGTCCTGTTCCGTCGCAAGCTCTACGATGTCAAGGAACTCCATTCCGGCGACATCACTTCGCGTTTTTCAAAGGATATCGAGACTATCAGCGAAGTTTCGATGGACACGCTCCCGCAGATTCTCGTGACCACGTTGCAACTGGTCGGTTCGTTCCTGCTGTTGCGCTGGTTCGACCCGAGGCTTGCCTGGGTGCTGTTGCTCTTGACGCCCGTGGCCGTGGTGTTTGGCAAGTTGATTTCGCATAAGCTAAAGAACATGACGCTTGCGATTCGCGAGAGCGAAAGCCGCATCCAGACGCAGGTGCAGGAGGGCATGGAATACAATGCTGTGCTGCGTTCGCTCGGCAGCGAGGGCTGGGTGACTGGCTTGCTGGATGAACAGCAGGGCCTGTTGAGACGCAATGTTTGCCGTCGGGCGCGCTTTACCATGGTGACGCGGTTGCTTTTCGGCTGTACGCTGGGGCTCGGCTACTTGGTGGCTTTTGTGTGGGGCGGAATCGGACTGCGCAACGGCGTTATAACCTTTGGTGTGATGACGTCCTTCTTGCAATTGGTCGGGCAGATTCAGCATCCGATTTTTTCGCTCTTGAATATGGGGCCCAAGGTGATACACGCCATGGCTGGAATAGACCGGCTGCAAGATTTGGAAAAACAGCGTGAATCCGACGAAAGTACGGACGAACCGGCCCAGGTCATGGACGGTCGCCTTGGCGTCCGTCTCGAGGACGTGAGCTTTGGTTACGTGGGGCAAAATCACGAGGCGATTGACCATTTCAGCTACGATTTTGAGCCCGGAAGCAAGGTGGCCGTGATGGGCGAGACCGGAGCAGGGAAGACGACACTGTTGCGGCTGTTGCTTGCCTTTGTGCGGCCGGATCGCGGCAGGATGCTGATTTATTCGCAGTGCAGCGCCGATGACGGGAGTGCTTCGGGGACTGTGGAAATCCTTTCGGAAAGAATGCGCGCCAACTTTGTGTACGTGCCGCAAGGCAACACGCTCATGAGCGGGACCATCCGGCATAACCTGCTGCTTGCAAAACCCGATGCCAGTGAAGACGAATTGCGAGAGGTGCTCCACTTGGCCTGCGCCGAGTTTGTCGATGACTTGCCGAAAGGAATCGATACGGAACTTAGCGAACGCGGCGGCGGCTTGAGTGAAGGGCAGGCGCAGCGTATCGCGATTGCGCGCGGTCTCTTGCGCCCTGGCAACATCCTCCTCCTTGACGAAATCAGTTCCGCACTCGACGAGAACACGGAACGTGAATTGTACGGACGCCTGTTCGCGGGCCTTGCCGACAAGACAATCATCCTCGTGACGCACCGCTCGGCGGTCGCTGAAATCTGTGACGACGTGGTACGGCTATGAGCTTCCATCCTATTCGGCATTTCATCACGATAACGAAGCACCGCAACGAAGTGGTTCGCCTCTGTTTCAAGGCGGGTATCGGTTTCCAGGGACTGTTTCACGACCTTTCCAAGTACAGCCCGACCGAATTTATTCCGGGAGCCCGGTATTACACGGGCGACCAGTCGCCCAATAACGGTGAACGTTTCGATAAGGGCTATAGCCTCGCCTGGATGCACCACAAGGGCCGAAACAAGCACCATTTCGAGTTCTGGTACGACTACGACATGAAAACCAAGAAACTCGTGCCGATGGACATGCCCGACCGCTACATCAAGGAAATGTTCTGCGACCGTGTGGCGGCCTCCAAAACGTACAACAAGGCGTACACGCAGGAATCCCCGCTGCTGTATTTGACCAAAAGTACCGCTCACGAAAAAATGACCGAGACGACTTACCGCAAATTACTTTATCTGCTCCAGATGCTGGCCGAGAAGGGCGAAAAGGAAACTCTCCGGTTTATGCGCCGGACGAAGAATCTGCCGGTGGAGTAGAATTCTCATTATTATTTACATGATATTTTTTTTTTGTAAATTGATAAATGTTTTGAATAAATCTGTTAAAAATAGCTATATTTAAAAAAGGTATGCAAGAACGTACGCAAAAACATCCAGATATTCATTTCGGAAAAGATGGCTTAGAAATTTTCTGCAAATTCTTTTGTTGGACTCTGACTTTTTTGCTCATTTGGATAAATTATGCAAATGATGCTAATGATGTGTTTAATAAATCTCTTGCTGTATCGGTTTTGGCTTTTTCATTATCCTGTTTAAGTAGCATTTTTCTATCTATCAGAGATAAGGAGTCAAAAGTTGCCAGGGTTTTTCACGTAATTTTTGTGGTAGGTTTCGCTATTACCACTTTGACTAGTTTATCTATAACTGCGTTCGAATGCAAATTTTTTTCAAAAGAACTTTGTTTCTACCATTTGTATTTTTTTGGAATTTTTTTATTTCTTGTTTTAGTTGATTTTTTAGTTGTTTATACTGATATTGATACTATTCCTAAAGAAACCGATGCTCGACAAAAAGCGTATGCGCGCTCTCTTAATGGGGGGAGATAATGAAAGCAATTGCTGTTTTAAGTGGAAAAGGCGGGAGTGGAAAAACCTCCCTGAGTTTGTGTATGGCTAACCTGCTGGCTGCTAGTGGTATTAAAACGTTGCTGGTAGATTGTGATTTTAGCACCAACGGAGCGACATATTTTTTTGAGGATATTCTTCGGTCCGCTGATGATTTTATGTCATTGCGAGATCTTGTCGATAATGGATCATCAACTGGGAAAATTGTTAATATAAAGCAAAATTTTGATTTCATACCATCTGTAACAAAAATAGATGGTCTGATTGTTGATCCTCCTCCTCAATCGAAATATTTTTGTCCATATTCGGATAGTATTTTTAGTAAATATGGAGTTGTCATTTTTGACTGTCAAGCAGGGTATTCGCCGATATTGCCAAATGTTTTGACTTTTGTAGATCAAACCTTATTTGTCATGGAGGCGGATGCAATAAGTTCGGCTTCTATTAGATCGCTTCACTTGAAAATAGGAAAATTGCTAACAAGTAAGTCGTATCAAGTATTCAACAAAGTTACAAGCGATGAATATGAAATATACAATAAGCTTTCTGGAGGGACGCTGTTCACAAATATTGAATCTGTTTTATTTGACTGGACTATAAGAAAGGCTTTTGCTTTATCAACGATTCCCGATATAAAAAATGTTGACAGCCGTTTTTGGGAACAAATAATCAATATTTGCAAGATTCTGTTTGTAGAACAGGATTTTCAAGATAAAATAAGAAATTTTTCAAAGGTTCTTTTTTCGAAGAAAATACAAAAAGAACAAGAAACATTAGAATATGAATTGCAGACGTTACAAACAAAAAAGGCAAAACAAAGACGTCTTGTCTATATGGTGACGATACCTATGTATACATTTATTGCTTTCGTTGCAGTTTTCTTTTTACTATTTGATGATAAAAAAGATCTATTGGCCCCTTATGATTTTAAATCAATGCTTATATTTGGAGTGACATTGTCTAGTATGATAATATCATTCTTATCAGTCTGGCTGTCAAAGCAAAAAAAAGATAATCGGATTCCTTTTATAAGACGCAGACTGGCTTATTTGTCAGAAATTGCAGAAAAATATAATTAGTTCTTTTCTACTTTTCCGAGATTTAATGCTTGTGCATTTGGTAAGTGCTATCAGATAATATTCAATTGTTGCTAAATGTATGAGTTTGTCATAGATGTTTTTTCATGTTTCCTCCAAAAAAAAACCGTATTTCATAGGATATATGAAATACGGCTCATCCATTGACCTTTCTTTTTTGTCTTAGGTGGGCTGGTCTGCCACCCTGTCATCCATTGACCTTTCTTTTTTATCTTAGGTGGATTGGTCTGCCACCCTGTCATCTGATGTACAATATATAAAATTAAAAATAAAAAGTCAAGAGCCTTAAATTTTTGCGATTATCGCGTTCAGGCTGAGGCCGCCGTGGCTCGTGACGATGTTTTTTGCGTCGGAGTTTTGTTGTGGGTCAAGTGCGGGGCATTCGTGCAGCAGGTTCGCGGTGCATGTGTATTTAGAGCCTGGGCGTGAATCGTCTTTGGGGGCGAGGATGGCGACCGTGAGTTGCTTGCCGCGGGGCGCAAGTTCGCGGGCAAGTTCTGCGAGTTTCTTGCCGATTTGCGTATAAAGTTTTGGTGCGTCAAAGTCGAGACGCTTGCCGTAGGGCGGGTTCAGCACGATGACGGGGGAGGATTCTCCGCAGAGGTCTGCAATTTCTTTTGCCGTGTAGCTGAAAAAGTCGCGAAGCTGCGGATTGACAGTCGGTGCTGCGCTGGGGGCGATGTTTGCGAGCGGGCAACATTCCACATTGTGCGTGATGATGCCGACCGCTTTTTCCGAAATATCGGAGGTGATGATTTTGTGAATCGTGCTGGAGATTGCCGCAGTCACTTCGTTCCTTCGCAATGACAATATGGAATCATCGTTCCCTTGCAATGACAATATGGAATCATCATTCCCTTGCAATGACAACTCGGTATCATTGTTCCTTCGCAATGACGGATTCGGGTTTGCGTTTGCCGAATTGACAATGTGGTTCCAGGTTGCGGGTTTGAACGCTGGCTGGTGCTTGAGCGCGAAGTCTCGGCATTTGCCAGGAATGAGCCCGTGTGCCATGTAGGCCGCTTCGAGGCTGAAGGTGCCACTGCCGGACATTGGGTCAATAAGAGTGATTAGTGGTTGGTGGTTGGTGGTTAGGATGGCGGCATTGAATGCTTCTTGGAGTATTGCGGCGGCGATGGTTTCTTTGAGCGGGGCGTCGTTCACGAAGCGTTCGTGCCCGCGCTTGTAGAGTTCTTCGCCGGCGAGGTCAAGCCAGAGGGTGCAACGATCGTCAATAAGCGTGACGTAAAGGTTTGAGGTATGAGGAACGAGGTCGCTCGCTTCGCTTTTCGGGGCGTTGCGGGGTGCCCCCGCAGAGGGGGTAGCGGAAGACCCGGTAGGGGCTGCAGCGAGGGGGAGGCTTCCCCCTTCAATCACCTTCTGCAAGCGTTCGGCGACGGCGTCACTGTGGTACAGGCGCGAATGTTTGCAAGTAACGTGAATAGTGGTTAGTGGTTGGTGGTTAGTGGTTAGGAAAAGTTCCCAGGGAATCTCGGCGGCTTTCTTTTCTAGCTCGCGGAAATTTTCGGCCTTGAAATCGGCGATGTGCACCAGGATGCGGTTGGCGATGCGGCTGTAAGCCACAGCTTTCCAGGCATCAACGAGCTTAGCAGTAAATTCAACCTTCCCGTCACCGGCAATTTTTATGTCAAGCGAGCTTGTGCCTTGATTTTCGACATTCTCTCGTCTTAAAAAGTCCATTTCCCTGACGAATGTTTTTTCGAACCCGAGCGGGACAACGGCCAAGAAGCGGTGAGGTTTTCCTATGACCTGCCGCTTGAGCCTTTTGTCGAATGCTGAATTTTTTTCCGGGGCGCTGTCCACGGGTTCAAATATAGTTTTTATGGCCGACTATTCAAGCGCATCGCATTCGGCGGCTTTTTCGTTTGTTTCTTCGAGTATTTTCTTGTACTCTTCGCGAGAGAGACTATCTAATGTTAAAATGGCTCGGATGTATGCTTCGTCTATTTGAACATCGCCATTGTCCTCGCAACTATACCAAGGAGGAATTCCGTAATCGGGTGTCGCTTCCCAATAGCTGTATTTTAAATTCAGGATGCAGTTGCGCTTTTCTTCTGAAAATGTTGCCCCGCGAGGACTTGCTAGGAGGGAATCCAGTTCTGAATTGACGAAATCTTTTGCGCGGGTTCTTTTCCGGCTATCTACAGCGTATTCGTAAAAATTTTTGTAATAGCTTTGCAAATGTATTGCGCAAGATTGCATTGCGGAAACGCATTGCCCAAGGAGTCCGGTCGTGTCATGGCTCATGACGGATAGTGTTCGCTCAATGTCAAAAGATGCTTTTTGGGGAGGTTCCCTTTTGACAGATGATGAACTTATAGGTTCCTTGCATGAAATCGGGGCTTTTTCGCTGGAGGAACTTGCTGCGCTGATTGAAGAACTTGAAGGTGTGTTATTGGAAGAACTGGATTTTGTCTGTACTTCGCTAGAACTTGAGGGACTTTCGCTTGAAGATGATTCTTCCGTTTTTGATGAGAGCTGTTCGCTGGAAGAAAATGCTTCGCTTGACGATGAATTTTGATTGGCGATGTTTGATGGGCCGACGGGAATACCACTGTTTGTGTCGGTACAACCGAACCAGTAAAATGCTGTGCACGAAAGGAATATTTTTCCCACTATGTTATGAATTTTTTTGAGCATGAATAATCCCCTTTAGGTATGAAGCCGGTTTAATTGCATTTTTCCATGCCTTGATTGATTTTTTCGAGAGTGCTTTTGACGGTTTCGTAATAATCTTCTTCTTTTCGCTGAAGGGCTTCTATGTAGGCGTCATCAATGTGAACTTCGTTATAAAGGGAATAGCCATTGCCATTTGTTTCGCATGGTGTAGATCCGGAAATAGGGCATTCAGGAACCCCATATACAGGAGCGTTTCCTAAACCGCCTAACAAGGTTCTATAACAGTAATTATTACCATACCAATAGTCAGGTGTATCCTTATGCTGATCTTCGAGTTTGTTGATGGCGATGGATGCGGCGTGGGCTTCGGCTGCATAATGACTGCCCCAGCCGTTTATCGTTTCGCAATATTCACGCTCAGGAATGCACTTTCCTCTGAGCCCTGTGGTATCGGTCGGCTTGATTTGCGAAAGTTCCTCTTCGATATTGATAAAGGCTTTGGATGTGCCGCTAGAACTTGTTGTTGAATCGCTTGAAGAATTTGGAATGGGATTACTTGACGAACTCGGAACGGGTTCGCTGGAGGAATTAGGATCGGGTTCGCTGGACGGACATGAAACGGATTCGCTGTCGCAGCTGAACCACATGAATGCTGTGCCCAGGATGAATATCTTTCCAAGAAAGCGATTTATTTTCTTGTTCATGTTATAAACATAAATTAAAAAACATGCGAAACGTCGGAAAAAATGCCAATGCGCAAATTTTCGTGATAAATTTGTTCGCTTGTATCATATGGAAAGGCTCGAGGCACGAGCAGTGAGCAATGAGGTGTGAGCTTCCAGCCCCTAGATCCTAGTCTCTAGATCCTTATCCTGGAGATTGCTTCAGGGCTATTCGCCCTTCGCAATGACAAATTTTCACTAACCATCAACCACAAACTACTTCCTACTCTCTCGTCTATTTTCCCAACCACTAACCACTGCCTACTGTCTACTTCCTACCTCGTTTCGCACTCGGCAATTCTTTCATTGACTTTTTCGAGGGCTTTTTTGAAATCCTTGCGCTTGATTTCGTCTGCCTCCAAGAGGTTGTTGATGTAATTGTCGTCAACGATAACATCATCGGAATAGGAACTGCAGGGAATGACGCCGTAGTCTAATGCACCTGCAGAAATGAGATACGTGGCGGACTTGTAGCAGTTCTTTAAACTCTGAGAAAGAGACGCCCCTTTGGGACTTTCTAGGAACGCTTCTATTCTGTTATCTACAACGCGTTCGGCCTCGATTTCTCCTCCTCGTCCTATATAAGCGATGTATTCCGAATTTTCATTGGCTAGAATTCTAGTAATGCAAGCATTATATCCTGATACGGTTGTCCCTCTTAATCCAGTCGTGTCCGGCCTTTTCAGTTTTGAAAGTTCCTCTTCGATGTTGAAAAATGCATTGGAAGTTCCATTAGAACTTGTTATCGATTCGCTAGAAGAAGTTGGAACGGGATCACTGGAAGAACTGGCTGGATTATTGCCTGCTTGGGGTATGGTAATGTTCGCTGCGCTGGCGGAGTCGTTGCCACAGGCGGTCCACAGAAACGCTGTAGATGAAATGAACAGATTCCCCAAAATTTTACGCACTCTTTTATTCATACCCTAAATATAAGTTAAGGGATGTGAAAAACGAGTAAAAAAGAGGAAAAAGTAAAATTTAGTGATGTGCTTGGCCGCTGCGCAGTATTTTGAACAAAGACGACCGGATATATGATACGATGTAGGCGCGAGGCACGAGGTTCGAGCTGTGAGCAATGAGCAATGAGGCTCGAGGCATGAGCAATGAGGTGTGAGGTATGAGGTCGTGCTTCGCACTCTGAGGTTTGAGGTTCCAGCCCCTAGATCCTAGCCTCTAGATATTGCTTCAGGGCTATTCGCCCCTCGCAATGACAAATCTTCTCGCCTCTCGTCTCTCGTCTATTTCCCTAACCACTAACCACCAACCACTGTTTACTTTCCTCACACCTCAAAGGGAGCGTTAGCGACCGACCTCAAAGGCACGAAGTGCCGACCTCACACCTCATCGCTCCTAGAACTGGAAATAAATGAACGGGCAGCTGTCCGCACTCATGAACTGGTATATCACGAAGATGATAAACGCAGTCGCGGCGACCATTCCAGGGAGCGGGAGTGATGCAAATGCAATCCTGTAGCGGCTCTTGAACTTCTTGGGAATCCAGTGGATGAGCATGCCCGCGATGAACACGAGAATGATGTTGATGTGTTCCCAGGCGATTGTCCAGAGCGAATCGTCCCATTTCCAGGCGGTGCCCATCTGTTGCACCATGTTCTTGGCCGTGTTCCAGGCGACTTCGTTCGCTTCGGCGGGGTCGAGGTTGGAACCCGCACGGAAGAAGAGACGCGTGAACGTGATGAACACGAACGTGAGCGATACGTTCCAGGCGACATAGAGCCAGTGGAAATACTTGTCGCTGAACAGGCGGAACAGCATGACGGCGTAGATGCCGACGAACAGCACGCCAAACCATACGGCCGAAATGGCGCAGATGGCGACGTCGTAGTTCTTGTAGATGATTGCGCTGATGGCAAAGAAGAACAGTGCTGCGGATGCTCTGAATGTGCGGCTCCTCTTGACCCAAATCTTGTTGAACACCTGGCCGAACCCGTTGAGGCCACCCCAGATGATGAAGTTCCAGCTAGCGCCATGCCACCAACCGCCCACGATTTGTGTGGCCATGGCGTTCATGTTCGTGGTGATGAATTTGCGGGACTCCGGCTTGAAGTATGCGTAAATTGAAATATAGAGGAATAGCGCGATGAGGGCAGCGGCGACCCACACACTGCCTGAAAGCAGGACGGCGACAAGGCTTAAGAAACCCATCCAGAAGA
>JAEERM010000044.1 GCA_016285835.1 Fibrobacter sp. | reverse complement strand
CGGACTCCGCGCACCCGCCGTTCCTCGCCTTCTCCACGGTGTATTCCGAGGACCTCGAAAATGTGAAGTTGCTGGACCGCGTTGGCGCGGTCCCGTCGAAGGCGACCAAGTCCCCCGGGAAAGTGGGCCTCAAGGAATACATGGACCCGAATTTGGACATGCCGCCGGATACGCTGGTCGTCTGGATGTCCGAACCCGTCAAGAATGTCGGCAACGAGAGGGGCTGGGAGAAACTTTTCCGTTATTCTGAATCGTGCGACGACACCGTCACGTATCCGCTGAATCTCCGGCAGGCCCCCAAGATCCGCGAGAACGGACAGCAGTGGCTGCTGGTGCTCGACGACTATTCGGTCAAGACCGGCTTCTGTCTTTCCACCGATCCGTCGGCCACCTACGAGGACCTCGCGGGCAACTCGATGGGCCGCGGCGGAATCAAGATAGAGGGGAAGGACGGCTCTCTCTATTTGGCCGAGGTTCGCCCGTTGCAGCCCATCAGCGGCATCGGCAAGACGCCGCAGTGGATAGCGCCCGGAGGCGACGAATGGGAATCGCTCCCGGATTCGCTCTCCGCAATCAGCGTGAAGGCAACCATGCCGTACACCGCGGAAGTGTACATCTTTGACGGAATCGCATCCTACGTGACGCATTTCAAGCAGAAATTCGGCTACGACGGCGAGATGGATCAATCTATCCGTGGAAATTCCGGCGATTTGTTCAAGCAGGGGTACCTGCACTGGAATAACCGCTCCGAGAAGGGTCGCAAGGCCGGCACGGGCGTGTACATCTGGAAGATTTTCTTCAAGTTCGAGGACGGGCACAAGGAAACGAGGATAGTGAAGACCGGTATCTATCGCCGCGGGCATAAGAAGAAGTAGACAGTAGGAAGTAGGAAGTAGACAGTAGGAAGTGGTTAGGGGTTAGGATCTAGAATCTACCTTTGACCACTTAGTGCTTTAGCACTTATGTGGGCATGGCCACCTTTAGGTGGTGGGCTAGGGAGAAATATCACGGCTTCGCCGTCTTATATTGACGCACGAAGTGCGTGATTCTTTTCACTAGTCTCTAGATTCTAGTCTCTCAAAGATTCACTGCTCGCGCCCCGCGCCTCGAACCTCGAGCCTAAAAATTTGTCATTGCGAAGGGCGAATCGCCCTGAAGCAATCTCCGTTAGAGAATCTAGAGGTTATATTGACGCACGAAGTGCGTGATTCTTTTCACTAGCCTCTATTCTCTAGTCTCTAGGCCCTAGACTTAAAATAAAATAATTTTTTTTCATTCGTTTTATACAAAATAAGTATATATTTAGGGCAGACTTTTATCATTTTCTTCTTCTTTGAAGAAGGGGGGGGGAGCTGGGTGTTTATTTTCTTCATTTCGTTGCTTTGCTCTGTGCTATTTGTAGCAACAGCCAATGCCGCTGTGACTATTGAGGGGCAACCAAATTCTTACAATGTCGCCATTGGCGATACGCTCCCACTATCATTTGAAAGATATCTTCAAGTTGGAGAAACTTATGTTAGGTGGGAAATTGTCTCTGGATCAGGGACTTTTATTGATTTGATGGCGGACTCGACTGGATTTATACCCTCCACAAATTCTGTCGTCCTAAGGCTAGTCACCAGAAAAGATGTCCCCATTTACAAGGTGAGTGATAAAACTTCCAAATTCAGTTTTTACGAAAATAGTTCCATGATGAAATATGGTAATTATGGAGTTCGATTGTCTTATGATGCCGGTAATGCCAGCACTTATGCTGTAATCTATTCCACCAGTCAAGAAAAATTAGTCTTAGTTAATTGCGAAGCAGATTCTTCATGTCCCAGATTTACGGCCAGGTATGATCATTCTCAATTATTGGGCAGGGGAGATTTTACTTTTCAACCTAATACTACAAATTATTTTTCCCTCTATCTTCCAAAATTGGATAATTGGACTCGAAAGCTTGATGACTCTTTTACCATTTCCGTTATTCCGCTAGTCTGTATAGTTTTACTTGATTCTGGGGGCGGAATTGTATATGCTAATTCAAATAGAATTCCCCAAATATATTATATGTTTCATGATGAAGGGACTCTAATCAATGCTGAGGCTGATGACGATAAAAAGTTTGACCATTGGGAAGTCGTATCGGGTTCCTGTACCCTTGAAAATGAAAGAAACGCAATAACAAAGATTACCGATGCTCAGACTGATTGTGTAATAACGGCCTTTTTTTCCCCAGGCAAAATTTACAACATTACGAATACTCCCGTTCAATATAATTTCAATGAACATTTATATGGGAAAAAGGTGTCTAGTGGAATCTCCGGAGTTCGATTTTCCTTCACGGCTCCAAGTGCTGGATCTTATACATTTGTTGTGTCAAATGAGAAGTCGAGGGATTCCCTCGTTTACAACCGGTATACGGGCTCCGGCTACACATCGATTGCGTCTACAACGAAATTCATAGGTTCTTATTCCGAGACCGTAAACCTCACGGCAGGGCAGACTGTAGGTATTATCATTGCCAACAGTTCAAAGAACGATAATTCGTTTTTTATCAGTTACTCTATGCAGGCGTACAGACTCACGCTCAGTGCGGGGGCTAACGGCAAAGTTATTCCTTCCAATGGCTACGCATCGGCATATTCAGGTGCAAAGTATTCCATTGGAGCCGAGGCCGACATGGGTTACCGCTTCTCCAACTGGCAGATTGTATCGGGTTCGGCCGTTGTTGATGGTGAAACTCCGTACACATTTGCCTCTATATCTGGGAATGCCGAACTGAAAGCCCTGTTCAAGCCCAGTTCGTTATGTACGCTTTCATTCGAAAAGCGGACATTCAATTTTCAGAAGAACTACTATAGCGAGTCCTCGTTATCTACCGTCCGCTTTGTTTGGACTCCACCCGATACGAACTATTATATACTCCAATATGAGCCTGTTGGCAGTATGGAAGCATTTATCAGCGATTATGAAGTAGATGGTTCTTTTGCGACTCCAGGGAATACAAGAATGGTAAATGGGGCGACCCGTCTTATAATCAAAGGAACTCCCAATACTCCCTATTACTGGACTGTTCAGGATTCGAATAAAGTCATTCTAAACAAGTCGTTTGCTTTTTGGGTCTCGCGCCCCCGCATGCTGAATGTAATCGCCACTAAGGGCGGTTCCGTAAATCCCCCAGGGCCTATACCCATTAAATCAAATGAAGAAATCCCCCTGATTGCATCGGCGCATGGTGGGTACAAGTTTGATTCATGGGAAACGGTTGCTGGCAATGTGACGTTCTCGACTACCAAGGAATTCAGTACAAATGTTACAGTGAAGGATTCCATCTCTACCGTAAAGGCCGTGTTTGCGAAAGACGATTCCGCAAAGCCCTTGTTGACCATTACTCAACACGATTTGACCAATTATCCTGAAATTTGCGCGACGGTTACGGTCTCGGATTCTCGAAATGGATACTATTTCTATGGCCTAGATGCCGATGACTTTGTCTTGACTCAAGACGGAATCCCTATTCGTCCTGAAGTCACGAATATTTACACCCATAGCGGAATTTCCGTAGTCATCGTCGTTGACGAAAGTGGCTCGATGCTTTGGAACCGAATGGAACCAGCCAAAGAGTCTATCAAGTCGTTCATCAATTCCATGGGCCCCTTCGACAGGGCTGCAATTGTCGGATTCAGTGGAGGTTCAAAAACCACAGTTCATCAGGTGATGACGTCAAACAAAGAATGGCTCCTGATGGCTGTAGATGAACTAACTGCTAATGGGGGTACAAATATTGTCACAGGAACATACGTCGGATTGCAGCAAATAGTGAATGAAACCAACCCGACAATGCTCATTGTTTTTTCTGATGGAGATAACTCTACTGACGAGAGTAGTAAATTACCCGCCACCATTGAATTGGCAAAAAGCAAGAATACAACCATATATTCAATCGCGGTAGCAAGCGGAATGAAAGATCCGTTAGAGAGTTTGGCCTTAAAGACCGGTGGAACCTGTATGTCTGCAAATGATGCAGATGAACTTGCCGGACTTTATGCGAATATCCGTAATAAATTCCTTTCGCAGAGCATTCTTTGCTATCAAAGTCCAGATACAATCCAAAATGCGGAATTGCATAACGTCATCGTCGGCATGACATTCAATAATATTACGACCAAGGATTCCTTCCAGTGGAGCGAAGGAGCGCTCCCGCCGACCATTTCGCTTACGGAAGATTCGTGGGACCTCATTAAAAATGTGCAGCAAGCAAATACTTCAATTACGGTTTCTGCCTATATTTCGACATTGATGATGATCCGCAATGCAAATGTCTTTATGCGGACATCGGGGACGACTGATCGGCAATTCGGGGCTTATGCCATGCGGCATGTTCGAGACAGTCTTTGGGAATTCACTATTCCTGCGGCACTCGTAGTTGCTCCGGGGTTGGATTTTTTTGTTGCTGCGACGGATACTGCAGGCCAAATAGGCAAAACTCCGAATCTCCAAAACCCTTCCGCCCAGCCTTACACGATTTTTGTGAATAACGATATTCCTTCTGTCGAGGCGGTCTCTGTTGCGTGCGAAGATTCTACTTCGGATATCAAGACATTTGCCTTCAACGTCAAGGACAGCGACGGCATCGGTGGCGTGACCTTGTATTACAAGGATTCGCGTACGAGGTCTTTCGAACAGAGACCATTGACCTATTCTGCCGAGAACGATACCTGGGCTACAAAGTTCCCTGCGAACGAGAACGATTACGACAAACTCTTCTACTACCTCCGCGCGACGGATGCGAATGGCGCATCCGTCCGCTATCCGTGGGTGGACTCGCTCTCTACGGACGCCTGCCGCATCCATTACGTGGTGGACAATCCCGACACCTCCGTCACGGATTCTTCTGTCACGGACTCTGCCTCCGTGGATTCGCTCACGCCGTCGCCCCGCGATTCCATCGTGTACTCGCTCATCGCCGACACCGCCGAAATTTACGACAAGGACTTGGATGGCCGCGCGGATTACGTGCGTGTCCACTTCAAGGAAGGGCGTAGCAACAACATGTCGGGCGTGGATTCGATTTTCTGGAACTCGAACCGCGGCGAATGGCGCTATGTGCCTGCCGGGATGATGAAACAGAACCGTACGGACGACAAGTGGTTCGAGGGCTACATCAACGCCCCGTACAAGTATGGTTTGACGAAAGCGGACTCCGCGCACCCGCCGTTCCTCGCCTTCTCCACGGTGTATTCCGAGGACCTCGAAAATGTGAAGTTGCTGGACCGCGTTGGCGCGGTCCCCGCGCGCGCAACCAAGTCCCCCGGGAAAGTGGGCCTCAAGGAATACATGGACCCGAATTTGGACATGCCGCCGGATACGCTGGTCGTCTGGATGTCCGAACCCGTCAAGAATGTCGGCAACGAGAGGGGCTGGGAGAATCTGTTCCGCTACTCGGAATCCTGCGAAGATACAGCCTCGCTGCCACTCAACTTGAAAGGAACGCCAATTATCCGCGATAATGGTCAACAGTGGACAATTTTCTTGGATGGTTATTTTCTCAAGGAAGGGGCTTGCTTGTTTACGGATCCCGAAGCTAGCTATGAGGACCAGGCGGGCAACCCCTTGGGTCGCGGTGGGGTCAAGGTCGAAGGGGAGGATGGTAAGATTTATCTCAGCGAGGTACGACCGTTGCAGGCTATCAGCGGCATTGGCGAAACGCCACAGTGGATTCCGCCAGAGGGCGCTGGTTGGGAACTCCTGCCGGACTCAATTTCTGCCATCAGCGTGAAATCTTCGATGCCTTACACGGCCGAGGTCTACATTTTTAGCGCCATTGCGACATACGTGACGCATTTCAAGCAGAAATTCGGCTACGACGGCGAGATGGAGCAGACCATCCGCGGAAATTCCGGCGATTTGTTCAAGCAGGGGTACCTGCACTGGAATAACCGCTCCGAGAAGGGGCGCAAAGTCGGTACGGGCATCTACATCTGGAAGATTTTCTTCAAGTTCGAGGATGGGCACAAGGAAACGAGGATAGTGAAGACGGGAGTGTATCGCAGGGGGAGTAGGAAGTAGACAGTGGGATTGTCATTGCGAGCCGAAGGCGAAGCAATCTCCGTTAGAGAATCTAGAGGTTAGGATCTAGGGGCTAGGGAGAAATATCACGGCTTCGCCGTCTTATATTGACGCACGAAGTGCGTGATTCTTTTCACTAGTCTCTATTCTCTAGTCTCTCTAAAACTCACTGCTCGCGCTTCGCGCCTCGAACCTCGAGCCTAAAAATTTGTTATTGCGAGGGGCGATTAGCCCTGAAGCAATCTTCGTTAGAGAATCTAGAGGTTAGAATCTAGGGGCTAGGGAGAAATATCACGGCTTCGCCGTCTTATATTGACGCACGAAGTGCGTGATTCTTTTCACTAGCCACTAGCCTCTAGTCTCTATTCTCTATTCTCTAGTCTCTAGTCTCTCAAAGACTCATCGCTCACTGCTCATTGCTAAAAAAATTATCCGTTTTATACAAAATAAGTATATATTTAGAGCGGACTTTTTTCATTTTCCTTATCGCTTGAAGTGGGGGCTGGGTGCTTATTTTCTTCTTTTCGTTGCTTTGCTCTATAATATTTGTAGCAACAGCCAACGCAGATGTGACTATTGAAGGGGAGCCAAATTCATATAACGTATCCATCGGCGATACGCTTTCTGTCACATCCAGAAAAAGCATGCAGGTCGGCGAGAACTTCGTCAAGTGGGAAATCGTCTCTGGAACAGGAACTTTCGTCGACGAAACCGAGGACTCAACCGGATTTATCCCGTCGTCTGACCCCGTCGTCATCAGAAGGGTGACTCGAAACTTGCCTTTTACCGAGTTATCCGAAACACCCACCAAACTCTATATCAACCAAAGTTGTGCTATCATTCCCCTGTATTCGCTTTACGGTATCCGCGCATATTTCGAATCCGGCGAGGGTAGGCAATTCCTGCTGATCAATACCTATCAACAGCCAATAGGTATGTTTAATTTTTACGAGGACTCCACTTTCAGTATAATTGCCTCTCCCAGTGTCCCGTCCGATTCTTTTGCTGTTGGTAGAGATTGCTATACAGTAAAAAGAACTCAATATTGCGCCATCAGGACGCAGCCGCACACAAAGCGTTACTTCTTTTTCTATACTACGGGCTATCCCAACGCCAACATGAAGGACTCCGTATTCATCAGGGTCACCCGTACCTATACCCTGGATGTTACGCATTCGGGCAACGGAACGGCGTATGTCGATTCCGTTTTACATGGAGGCTCGGTCGTGGGAGTCCAGTCCTACAGCAGGGGCATCGAAACCGACACCTCCAGGATATACGCCATCCCCGGGAACGACAACGTGTTCGACCGCTGGGAGGTCGTGTCCGGCCAGTGCTCCATCCTGGACAGCGACAAGGACACGACATACGTCGTCGGCATGAAGAGCGACTGCACGGTGCGCGCTGCGTTCCGCGCGGGCACGGTCTACCCGATCACGGGCACGCCGGTCCAGTACAACTTCAAGGACCACCTTTACGCCAAGCAGGCCTCCAGCGGGAGCGCGGGCGTGCGCTTCACCTTCACGGCCCCGAGCGCGGGCACCTACGCCGTCGTCGTGTCGAACGAGACCACGCAGGATTCCGCCGTGTACATCCGTTATGCGGCCACAGACTTCGCGACGGCCGCCACGACAAAGAAATTCCTCGGCACCTATTCCGAACCGATGACTCTCGCGGCGGGCCAGGAAGTCGCGATCGTCGTCGCCAACACGGGCAGCGGCGCGAACCCGTTCTACATCAACTACGCGACTCAGGCGCACAAGATAACGCTCGGCACGGACGGCAACGGGAAGGCGCTGCCTGCGGGCGGCTACGCGACGGCGTACGCCGGCTCGCGTTACTCCATCTCGGCGGAGGCCAACGCGGGCTACCGCTTCTCCGACTGGCAGACGGTCTCGGGCACGCCCACCGTCGAAGACAAGAACGCGCCCTACACGTACGTGACGGTGAGCGGCGACGCCGAACTGAAGGCGCGCTTCAAGGCGAGCTCGGTCTACACGCTCACCCGGACGAAGCAGAAATTCAACCACCAGGACAACTACTACAGCGAAAGCACCCGTTCGTCGGTCCGCTTCACCTGGACCCCGCCCGACTCTGGCTCCTACATGGTCAGCATCGAGGCCGTCGACCCGGTGGGTGGCACCTTCACGGACTACGGCACCGACAAGAGCTTCGCGACCCCCGTCTCGGAGCGCGCCGTCTCCGGCACGACGAGCTTCACCGTGCACGGCACGCCGGGCGTCCCGCTGTACTGGGCCTTCCAGGACAGCAGCAGCTCCATCCCGAACAAGTCCTTCAACGCCTGGATATCCACTCCCTACGTGCTGAACGTGCTGAGCGCGAAGGGGGGCTCCGCGTACCCGTCCGGCACGGTGTACACCGCCCCCGGCACTAAAACAGTCCTCACCGCGTGGCCGCACGGGGGCTACAAGTTCAAGTCGTGGGTGAACACCGAGGGCGACATGACCATCGACGCCCCGAAGGACCCGCACACGACGGTCACGCTGACGGATTCGGTGTGCAGCGTGAAGGCGACCTTCACGAACGACGAGTCCGCGGAGCCCGAACTGAACATCTCAAAGCTGGAGGTGGGCAACTACCCGGAAATCTGCGCGCAGGTGTCCGTGACGGACAAGAACTCGGGCTACACCTTCTACGGGCTTACCTCCGACGACTTCACACTGACACAGGACGGGACCCCCATCAAGCCCGAGGTGACGAGCATCGAGAACGTCACGGGCGTCTCCGTGGTGATCGTGGTGGACGAGAGCGCCTCGATGACAATCAACGACCGCATGGAGAAGGCGAAGGCCTCGATCCGCAGCTTCGTGAACGACATGGGCCCCCGCGACAGGACCTCCATCGTCGGCTTCCGTGGACGCGACTCGACCGTGGTCCACCAGACCATGACCTCGGACAAGTCCCTGCTGACAAGCGCCGCGGACCGTCTGGACCCGATCGGCGAGGGGACGAACATCCTCACCGGGGCCTACGTCGGCGTGGAACAGACCCTGAGCGAGACGAACGCGACGGCGGTCATCATCTTCTCCGACGGTGATGACAATACCGGCCATAAGTCAGTGAAGGAAATCGTGAATTACGCCAACACGGCGAAGACGTCCATCTACTCCATCGGCCTCGAAACGGATACCCAATACCCCCTGAAAGACATCGCGCTCAACACGGGCGGCACGCTCACGTTCGCGAGCGACGCGAGCGAGCTCGCCGGCATCTACGCGGCCATCCGCGACAACATCATGTCGCAGTACATGGTGTGCTACCAGACGCCGGACACGGTCCAGAACGGCGAAACGCACACGGTGGCCATCAGTACGAAGTTCAACAAGATTACTACGAGCGACACGGCCCGTTGGAACGAGAACTCTCTGCCTCCGACGGTCACGCTGACCGAGTCCACGAAGGAACTGATAGACAATCCGCAGGAATCGAACAACCCGCTCACGCTCGGCGTGTACATAAGGACTCTGGTCGGTGTCAGCTTTGCCAACGTGTACGTGCGCACCTCCGGCACGAACGGCGTCTTCACGCAGTACACGATGCGCAACGTGCGCGACAGCCTGTGGGAATTCATGGTCCCTGCGAGCGCAGTGATGGCTCCGGGGCTTGACTTCTACGTGATCGCCGCGGATTCCCTCGGCCAGGCGGGCAAGTCGCCTCGCATCCAGAACCCTGCAAACCAGCCGTACACCATCTTTGTCGACAACGACATCCCCGCCATCGAGGCGGTGTCGGTGGCCTGCGAGGACTCGACTTCCGACCTGAAGACGTTCCGCTTCAGCATCAAGGACAGCGACGGCATCGACGGTGCGACGCTCTACTACAAGGATTCCCGCGCGGTAATCTACCAGGAGATGAAACTCTCGTACTCCGGCAAGAACGACACGTGGGTCGCCGAGTTCCCCGCGAACGTACGCGACTACGACATGCTCTTCTACTACCTGCGCGTGACGGACGCGAAGGGCGCGTCCGTCCGCAGCCCGAAGGAGGGAACCCTCGCGACGGACGCCTGCCGCATCCATTACGTGGACAACGACTCCTCCGTCACGGACCCTGTCCCCGAGGACTCCATACTCCCGCCGTCCCCGCGCGACTCGATCGTGTACTCGCTCATCGCGGACAGCGCGGAGATGTACGACAAGGACCTGGACGGGCGCGCGGACTACGTGCGCGTCCACTTCAAGGAGGAGCGCAGCGACAACATCACCAGCGTCGACTCGATTTTCTGGAACTCGAACCGCGGCGAGTGGCGCTACGTGCCGGAAGGCACGATCAAGCAGGACCGCTCCGACGGGACCTGGTTCGGTGCTTACATCAACAAGCCCTACAAGTACGGGCTGACCAAGGCGGACTCCGCGCACCCGCCGTTCCTCGCCTTCTCCACGGTGTATTCCGAGGAACTCGAAAACGTGAGACTGCTTGACCGCGTAGGCGCTGTCCCCGCGCGCGCGACCAAGTCCCCCGGGAAAATCGGGCTCGAGGAATACATGGACCCGAATTCGGACATGCCGCCGGATACTTTGGTCGTAACCCTTTCGGAACCGGTCATCAATGTCGGTGACGAGAAGGGCTGGGAGAAACTTTTCCGTTATTCTGAATCGTGCGACGATACCGATACCGTCACGCATCCGCTCAAGCTGAAACATTCTCCCAAGATCCGCGAGAACGGACAGCAGTGGATGCTTGTGCTCGACGACTATTCCGTCAAGGCGGGCTTCTGCCTTTCCACCGACCCGTCCGCCACCTACGAGGACCTCGCGGGCAACTCGATGGGCCGCGGCGGAATCAAGATAGAAGGGAAGGACGGCTCTCTCTATCTGGCCGAGGTACGCCCGTTGCAGGCCATCAGCGGCATCGGCAAGACGCCGAAGTGGATCCCGCCGGACGGCGACGAATGGGAATCGCTGCCGGATTCGCTCGCCGCGATCAGCGTGAAAGCGACGATGCCGTACACCGCGGAAGTGTACATTTTCGACGGAATCGCATCCTACGTGACGCATTTCAAGCAGAAATTCGGCTACGACGGCGAGATGGAACAGACCATCCGTGGCAAGCCCGGCGACCTTTTCCGGCAAGGCTACTTGCACTGGAACAAGCGTTCCGATAAGGGCCGCAAGGCCGGCACGGGCGTGTACATCTGGAAGATTTTCTTCAAGTTTGAAGATGGACACAAGGAGACGAGGATAGTGAAGACCGGTATCTATCGCAGGGGTCACAAGAAGAAATAAGTAAACAGTGGTTGGTGGTTAGTGGTTAGGATCTAGAATCTAGGGGCTAGGGAGAAATATCACGGCTTCGCCGTCTTATATTGACGCACGAAGTGCGTGATTCTTTTCACTAGTCTCCCACCTAAAGGTGGCCATGCCCACATAAGTGCTAAAGCACTAAGTGGTCAAAGGTATTCTCTAGTCTCTCTAAGACTCACTGCTCGCGCCCCGCGCCTCGAACCTCGAGCCTAAAAATTTGTCATTCGCAGGCGCATGACTTGTCGGCTCAGCCATGCCGAAACGCAAGCGTTTTGGCACGGCATTCGCCTTGGTTGTCATTGCGAAGGGCGAATAGCCCTGAAGCAATCTCCGTTAAAGAATCTAGAGGTTAGAATCTAGGGGCTAGGGAGAAATATCACGGCTTCGCCGTCTTATATTGACGCACGAAGTGCGTGATTCTTTTCACTAGTCTCTATTCACTAGTCTCTATTCTCTAGTCTCTAGTCTCTCTACGACTCACTGCTCGCGCCTCGCGCCCCTTTGGTTTCTTTTTTTTTTCTTGTGAATGGGGGGGATATAATGTACTTTCTGCATATAGCGAACTTGTTCAAACGAGGTACGACTATGGATTGCAGGATACTTGTACGGTTTGTCGGTGTCGAAGCCGACCTGAACGCCCTGTGGGACGCTTTTATGGAGCTTTTCCCCGAGGCTGAACTCCCGAGCGCCGATTCCGGCGAATGGTATTCCGTCGACGAAGTGATGATGGACGAATACGAGTGTCGTTTCGAGGAAATGCCCGAAGGCCCCCTCGTGGCGGTTGATGGCTGCCTGCTTGTGGAAGAGGCTCCGCCCGAGGATGTCCTGAGCGACCTAATGGAACAGTTTGAACGGGTTTACGGGATTTTCAAATGGTCGACCGTCGAGGTTGGCTATGGTTGTGGCTCCAGTGAGGGCTGGGGCGAGTTCAATCCAGATTATGCCGATAACGGTTCCGACGAGGCCAACGAAATTTCGGAGGCCGTACTTGGGTTTTAGTTGAAAGGCTGTGCGTTGTGTCACTTGCGTTTTCGACAAAAAAAATCTAATCTTACGGGAGGTTTGGCGATCGGGTGCATGGAGGCTATATGAATTTTTTGCGTTTCTTACCGGTGTGTCTTTCGGCTGCCGTGACTTTTTCCTATGCGGTCCTCGATTTGCCGAGCGCACAGCCCAAGGTGGATGCGTCCTACTGGAATGCGGCGCTCGATAGCACCTGGCAGGGCATGATCCGCCGCAACATTAACCCCTACAGTGCCGGTGCGGGCCTTATTCACCGCCCCAAGAGCGAAACTCCGGGTGATGCCGTGAGCGAAGGTGTGGGCTACGGTATGCTGGTCGCCCTCTATGCAAATGACCAGGCCTCCTTCAATAAAATGTGGGAAAAGGCGAACGAGACCATGTGGAACGGGGATTTCCATGACTGGCACATGGATCCGAGTGGCAATATTCCGATGGATGGTCATGGTGCCGCGACCGATGCCGAAGAGGATATCGCGCTTGCCCTTATTTTTGCGGACAAGCTTGTCTCTGCCGGAAAGTGGACCGCCTATACTTCACCAAAACTCCAAAAGACCTATGCGGAACAGGCCCAGAAGCTTCTGGACAAGATGTGGGATACGAAGCAGATTCGTTCCGAAGGTATCGTTGCACCGGGTGCTGGCTGGGGCGGTTATGAATTCGTGAACCCCGGGTATTTCTCTCCGGCCTGGTACAAGGTGTTCGAAAAGTTCGACAAGTCGGATGCCAATCGGTGGAAAACGGCTGTTGACAAGTCCTACGAGATTATTTCCAAGAGCCCCGGATACAGCATGGGCATGGTTCCTGACTGGATGACTCCGGAAGGTGGCTGGGTCGGCTCCGAAGGTCTTGGCTACAACGCTTACTTTGAAAGCCGAGCCTTCTTCAAGGATGCTATCCGCATTCTGTGGCGCGTGGCGATTGATGCCATTTGGTTCGACGAAAGCCGTGCCAAGGAATTTCTCAAGAATGCATTGAAGTTCATCAACGACAAGGGTGGCCCCTCTGCTGCGAACTTCTACCAGATCGAGAAGGCGGGCGAACTTTTGCCGGCCGAGGACAAGTGGAAGGAATTTAACGACTCGAAGAACGAATCGACATGGCGCTATCGCAGGGAACATAGCCACTTGACGATTGGTATGTGGGCGACTGCGGCGATGGCAGTGGGCGAGGCTGCGGACAGGATTGCCTTCAGCGAGGAAATGGCCAAGTTCTACGAGGGCGGCGATTATTTCGGACTCGCAAACGATACTTCTGCTGCACTCGAAGACACTCTGCATAACGAGATGTACTTTGACCAGTTCCTGGCTTGGTTCGGGACTTCACTCATGAGCGGCTTGTTCGTGAACGTGGTCGATGCCATCGATAATCCCAAGACGGCGACTCCGGGCGATTCCTCGTCGTTGACGAAGATTCCCGAAGTTCCGGTGGATTCCGATACGGTCGTTGTCGATACGTCGAACCATCAGGATTCGGGCAAGGGCAATGATAAGCCTGGCGACGACAAGATTATCGCAAGCCCGTATGTAGCCTCTGGTGCGGTCCAACTGGTCCAGACGGGAGAAGGATTCTTCTTCACGGCGACGCGCAGTGCAAAGTGGACTGTGTACGGTTTGGATGGCCGCGTTGTGGCGACTGCTACCGGCAAGAATTTCGCCTGGAGCGCGAAGAACATGCACGGCATATTCGTTGTCAAGGCGGTGAGCCGCGGAATCCGTTACACGCACAAGATTGTGACGCACTGACGTTGAAATTTTGAAAGTTGCCCCATTTGCTATATTGGGGAACATGCAGAAAACAGACGAAAAAATGCACGATGCTGCGGATATGCAACCGAAACCTGTGAAGGATTCGGTTGTTGTCACCCGCGATATAGTCCACCCCTCCGACGTGAATGCACACGGAATTGTGTTTGGCGGTTATATGATGTCGCTTTTGGATAAGGCGGCGTGTATTGCCGCTTTTACCCATGCGGGCAAGAAGGTGACTACGGTCGCGATGGACGGCATCCGCTTTTTCAAACCGGCCAAGGTGGGAACAATCCTCACGATTCGCGCGTCCGTGAATCGCGTGTTCAATTCGTCCATGGAAATTGGTTTGAAGGTGATGGGGCTTGATCAACTCTCGTCGGAAGGCGAGCAGCTTATTTGCCGAGCCTACATGACCTTTGTCGCTGTCGATGCAGAGGGCCACGCCCTCGCTGTGGCTCCGGTTGTACCTGAAACGCCCGACGAAATTCGCCGTTACAACGAAGCTCTTGTCCGCCGCGAGGCGAGAATCGCCTTGAGCAAGTCGCTCACGGCGCGCTAGACTGGCTTGTTTTTCGGGTCTGTCGCTTTTTTCCTGTCGACCCAGACACTTTCGTTGAACAACTGGCCTTCGCTGAGGCCGTATTTCTCCTCGACTCCGGCTTGCGCGATGGCGGCGTCGATGCTTATGTTGCCACGGATGGCGGCGACATAGGTCTGTATTTTGCGGCGCGCGATTTCGGGGGATTCGTCGAGCAGTTCAATCCTGAAATGGTTCACGCCTGCGGCGGAAAGGCGCGGGAACAGCTTGAGTGCGGATTGCGGTTTGCCTACAAACAAGGTGTTGCGGCATTCGGCGTCGCTCTGCAAGAAGTGTTTTTCGCCTTTGTGGTCGAGAATTTCCACTTTGTGTTGCGTGCAGATTTTGCCACATTCGGGGAAGCGGCGTCCGTCGGTGAGGGCTCTTGCGAATGCGCAGTATTCGGAGTGGAATGCAGGCATGTACTGGTGGAGTGCCAGTTCCAGGCGGCCCGCGTCGATATGGCCGAGCAAGTCGAAAAGCTGCGTGCTGTTCAGGTCCCAGGAGGGGTGTAGCGTTTGTAGCCCTTGATCGAGCAGCCATTCGTAGCTTAGGCTGTTTGCCGCATTGAGGCTGTAGTCGCCGTGCAGCGGGATGCCGCTCCCGCGCAAGATGGCGAGCGCTCCGAGGCTGCGCACTAGGGCAAAGTCGGGTGCGAGGCGCAGGATATTTTTGAGGTAATGGTTTTCGCCGGGCTTGTGGATGCGCAGTGTCGCCATTCCTGCTTTCAGCCCGAGTTCGCGGATTTGTTCCAAAGGTTCTTCGTACTTGACGCCCCAGTCAAAATCCATGATGGCGCTGTCGATATCGAGCCCGCGTAGCGCTTCGATTTGGTTGGGGCGGCGGACGAGCACGGAGATGGTTGCCGGGGTTTGCAAGTTTTCAGTTTGCTTGTGGGTGGAAGCGTGTGCCAGGAGGGCGCGGCCGCGCGCCGCATCCGGCGCGCTGGCGGCCATTGACATCCGGGAGTCGTCCATGGCCGCCGTCGCCTTTTGGCGAAGGCCGCGCAGCACTTTCCCGGGAACGAAAGCGTTGGCCGGGACGCGGATGTCTAGCGAATGGGGCGCGTATGCCGTCGAGCCAAGGGCGGAAAGTTCCTTTTCGGCCAGTTCGCGGAAGTCGCGTTTTTTGCCGTTCGCACTCTCTGCCGTATCGCGGCTGGCTTCCACGGCGATGTCGCTTTCGACTGAAATCTTGTGGTCGGCGTCGTCGAACATCGTAAGGCGCAGCGGTTCCCCGATTTTTCCGCTCAGGACGATGTCGACAGGAATGCGCCTGCTTTTCTCGCGGTCGGCGAATGTGTGCTGGAGTTCTTTTTCGAGGGCGGGGGAGTCGTTGCGGTAAACCTTCATGCCGGGGGCGACTTTGCGCAGCTCGAAATTCCTGCCGAATTGCAACATCAATTTGCCGTTGCGTTCTATCACGCCGTACAGGCGGCTCCCCAGGCTCAATCCGTTTTTCGGGTTCTCGAAGAGGATGCCGTCGCCTTGACGGGGGAGCGCTGTGATGCCCCCATCGGGTATGGAAACGGTGATGTTGTCCCGTTCTATGCGGGAAACGTCGCCCAGGTATTCGCCGTGGTGGTTGCTGAAAGTCCCGTCGACGAGTGCCTGGTGGTCGACTCCGTCGAGCCAGCCGGTAGAAAGCCCGCGCGAGAACAGAACTTCAAGCGGTTCCATGTCTGTGGCGGGGAGTTTATCGTGGGTGTCGAGGGATTTTTTGTATGCCTTGGCGACTGCGGCCACGTATTCGGGGCTCTTGAGGCGGCCCTCGACTTTAAGTGAATCGATGCCGATTTCTTCGAGATCGTTAAGTCTAGGCAATGCACAGAGGTCGTGCGGGCTGAAAAGGTACTGCGCATTGGTGTCGCGGTATTCCTTGCCATCTACGAAAATGCGGTAGGGGAGCCTGCAACTTTGGGCGCACTGGCCTCGGTTCGCGCTGCGCCCGCCAAAGTTCTCGCTGGTGAGGCACTGGCCCGAATAGCTCACGCAGAGCGCCCCGTGTACAAAGACTTCGAGTTCGAGCGGTGTCGCTTCCTTGATGGAGGCAATTTGTTTTAGGGAGAGTTCACGGGCCAGCACGGCGCGGTTGAAACCCAGTTGCGATGCGAAATTGACGGCTTCGGCGCTGGCGAGCGTCATCTGCGTGCTCGCATGGATTTCCTGGTCTGGCGCGATGGCCTTTATGAGCCGTGCAAGACCGATGTCCTGGATAATGAATGCGTCCGGCTTCAGTGCGATGAGTTTTTCAAGGAATTCGGGCAGGTCGCGGATTTCGCGCTCGAATACGAGAATGTTCATGGCGAGGAACGTGCGCACTCCGCGCACTCTCGCGTAACGGATCATTTCTTCGACGTCTTCGAATGAAAAATCTTCTGTGCGTCCACGGGCGTTCCAGTGGGGGACGCCGTAGTAGACTGCATCGGCCCCGTTCTGGATGGCGGCTTCTAGCATATCCCGCGTACCCACGGGCAACAGTAATTCCGGTCTCTTCACGATTACAATGATAGAAAAAAACTACATTTGGACCATGATGAAAAAATGGGCCTACCTTGTGTTGTTGATTTCGTTTTGTTGCTGTGCATCTTCGGCGCTGCTGGCGTGCTCGGATCCGGAAAAGGCTGCCGAGGTCGAGAGGCTTGCCATCCGCAACGAGGCCCTGAGGCGTACCGTGGATTCGCTGCAAGACGAAGTGAATATCCTCAAGGCGCAGAGTGATTCGGTCAAGAACGAACTCAAGTCGCTCGATATGCACCGCTAAGCGTGCTTTTTATATAGTTCCTTAACTAGAACGCTAGAAAACTTTTTCGAGCCTTTCGATAATTTCGTCTATGGGCGTGAAAGCGCACATGGGGAGGCTGACTGCCTTTTGGCTGGCCATGTCGGCGGCGTTTTCTGCATAACGTGCGGAAAGTTCTGCAAAGCAAGGCTGCTTGTGCAACGGCATGGGGTAGTGGATGCAGTGGGGAATGCCTGCCTGGTCCAATGCCGCGACAAAATCTTTTCGGTTGTCTACAAGCAACGTGTATTGGGCGTAGGTGCTCGTGTTGCCATCGGTGATTTGCTGCGGGGTGAGCCCTTCGATGTTAGCGAAGAAGGCGTTGTAGCGCTCGGCGATGGCCTTGCGTGCCTTGAGTTCTGCATTCAGGTGGGCGAGCTTGACGCGGAGGACGGCGGCCTGCAAGGCGTCGAGCCTGCTGTTCATGCCGGCGACTTTGTGGAGGTAGCGCTCTTCGCTGCCGTGGTTTGCGAGCATGCGCGCTTTTTGGGCGAGTTCCTTGTTTGTGGTGAAAATGGCCCCGCCGTCACCGTAGCAGCCGAGGGGCTTGCTCGGGTAAAAACTGGTGATGGCCATGTCCCCGAAGGTGCATGCCTGTTTCCCGCATTGCGTGGCCCCGAAGGCTTGCGCGGAATCTTCGAGGAGCCAGAGCCCGTGGCTTTTGGCGATTTGGCGGAGTTCTGCGTATGGGGCGCACTGGCCGAAGAGGTTGACCGCGATGATTCCGCGCGTCAGCGGGCCGACCAGGGATTCGACGCTTTCGGGGGAAATCTGGAGGGTGCGCGGGTCGATGTCGGCGAATACGGGGGTGGCACCGAGCCTTGCGACACATTCTGCCGGGGCGATAAAGGTGAAATCCGGAACGACGACCTCGTCCCCAGGTTGGACGCCGAGGGCCGATAGGGCGATGGTGAGCGCGTCGGTCCCGCTGGCGCAGGTGACGGCGTTTGTCCCGGTGTAGGCGGAAAGTTCTGTTTCCAGTCCGGCTACTTCCGGCCCCCCTATATATATTCCGCTATCGAGGACTGCTTTCTCGGCTTTCTCGAGTTCTTCTCGGTAAGCGTCTCTTTGGGCCTGGATGTTTACGAAAGCAATCATGCGGACAAATATAGAAATGCAGCGCTTTTTGGCGGGAGTGGGGGTAAAAAGTGCGAAAAATGTTCGTAAATTGTCTTTTTTTGCCTCTCCCCTTGAAATTCTCAAATTTTTTACTAACTTTGTGCCAACATTTTTAAGTAGGTTTTCACCCGGAGAAATAAGGTGCCTCAACATAAATCTTGCAAAAAGCGTTTGCGTCAGGCCGAAAAGGCCAATGCCATGAACCGTTCCGTTCGTTCCGCCATCCGTTCGAGCCTCAAGGTTATCCGTACGGCTGCTTCCAAGGAAGAAGCCCTCAAGGAAATGCCGAACTTGTTCAGCATGCTGGACAAGGCTGCTGCCAAGAGCCGTGCAGGTTTCAACGCCAATCGCGCTGCGAACTACAAGGCCAAGGCCGCCAAGGTCGTTAACGCCCTTGCTTAATTTCTAGGTCTCCTAGTTGTTTGTTCACGAAACCAGCATGCTTAGCATGCTGGATTTTCGTGTATCTAATTATGTAGAATTTTGGGCGTTTTTTGCCAAAATTGTAAAAAAAACATTCTCAGATTGCGAATTTGGCCTTTAATCGGCTTTTTTTTTGACGTTTTTTTAAAAAAAGTGTGATAAATTATAACATAGCTCACATTTGTGAAACATTTTACTATTTTCAAGTCCGTGAATTTAGCGAAGACGACTATACATTTTCAGAATTCGACTCGCTCGATAACAATCCATTTGCCGGAATTTTTGTTCCGTGCAAGTTCTTGGATTAAGGTTGTCGTCCTTGTCGGTGTTGCGCTCTTTGCTATCCAGTTCGTTTCCATTTCCTTGTACGATGGCCTGCTTTCACAGGGGCTTTCTAGCCGCCGTGGTTTGGATCGCGACCTCACCAAGATTCAGGAGACGGTCGACTACTTGTCCATGACTTCGGACGACTTCTACAGGGACGAGCGCAGGTTGCATGCGCGTTATGGTTTGCCTGTGCCGGACGAGGGCACCCGCGAGATGGGTACCGGTGGTGAAATCGCTTCTGATTCGCTTCTGCTCCGTGGCATGTCGCCGGTCCTTGAAAAGGCTGCCGTCCTCCAAGAAGAAACTGACCGCCTGAAGAGCAAGTTCTACAATAACGGCGAGTCCTTCTCCTCCCTTACGAATTATATCAACCAGAGGCAGACTATTTGGCGCTTTGTGCCGTCTATTTGCCCGACGCAGGGGCATTACGCATCTTCCTTTGGTCCGCGTGTCCACCCTGTCACTGGCGAGGTGGGCAAGATGCACAATGGTATCGATATCGGCAACGACCGCTGGACTCCGATTTTTGCATCGGCCGATGGCGTGGTCGAAATCGCGAAACTTAGCCCGTCTTTCGGGAATTATGTCTTGCTGGATCACAGCAACGGCCTCAAGTCCGTTTACGCGCACATGCAGATGTATGTCGTGAAGCCGGGTGAGTTCGTTCGCCGTTACCAGCTTATTGGTTATATGGGAAATACCGGCCTCTCTGTTGGTCCGCACTTGCATTACGAAGTGTGGGAAAACAACCACCCGGTAAATCCGCTTGCCTATATTTTGCCTAACGACCACTCGGTCGAGTAGGTGCCTTCGCTGCCAGTTTTCTTGGCGCTGGTCTGACCGGCGGCAGTGAGGGGCTCCCCACGGGGGAATATTGAAATTCATTCCATTCTTGCCGTCGCTGGCGTTTGCCTGCCCGATGTTTGCGGAGTTTTTCCCGGACCCGACCGATGTCCGCGACGATAAAGGCGAGTTCGTGGAAATTCGCCTTGACGATTTTTCGGCTGACAGCCTGTTCGTGGCTTTTGAGGCCAAGTCTGCGCTCTCCTTTGCGTACCCAGCGGGCTCGAGGTTCGTGCTGGTTCACGATTCTCTGCATTGTCCCGATATCCCGAATGTCTCTTGCGGTTCACTCGGGAGCCTTTCCATGCCCAATTCGCGCGAGACCACTTGGAAATTGTGGGCCGGTGCGTGTTCGGATTCCGTTGTGCTCCCCAAACCCAAAGCGGGGTATGCCTTCCAGAGGGTCCGCGAGACGGACGAGTGGGCTTTTAGCCGGGGGACGCCCGGAACGGCGGATCCGGATTACGAAGCCGGTTTTGACGACTGTGGGCTTTCGGGAATCAAGGCGAAACATGGTGAGGGGGAGTGGTCGCTTTCGGGGTGGCTCTTCGGTTGCGATTCGTCGAGGCTTTCTGTGGAATCGCTGAATCTTGGAAAACTGGGTGGGTGGCGCCATGACTCGCTTGCCGTGACGGGATCGTTCAAGTTGAAGTTGCGCGGGGATGCCGTGTGGGCGAGGTTGCGCCTGCCTCACGACGAGGCTCCGTCGAACGATTCCTTGGATACTCTGCTTTTACAGCGCGGAAAGTCCCCGCTCGTGATTTCGGAAATACACCATTGCCCAACGGAACCTGAGCCGGAGTGGATTGAAATCTACAATGGGTCGCGCTATGCGCTGCCCCTTTCGCGGGTGGTGTTCCTTGGCCGGAGCGGTTACTTTTCGGATTCAATCCGCCCTTACGAAAGTGTGCTCGTGACACGCGATACTCTTGCGCTTCGCACGGCTATCGGTTTTCGTGACGTGAGAATTTTGCAGGCCAATTTTGGTTACCTGGGCAATACGGGTGGGGCCGTATTGCTTGCGGTGGACAGTTCCGTGGTGGATAGCGTTGGTTGGGACAAGAATACGGCGAAGTGCCCTGCCGGTTTTAACCCGCGCACGATGCTCGTGGAAAATACGCCCGGCTTTTTGGGTTATGCTTCGCAGTCGTCGTTTAGCGACAAACCGTTCACTTATACGCTGACTTCGCGTGTTGTGCGGCGGCGGAGGGACGTGTTGCGTGTGAGGGTGGAGAGCGAATTTGCCGTTTCGCTCAAATTGCTTGATTCGGCCCGGCGGGAAGTGTGGTCGTTTGCCGTGCCTCCGGCGTCAAATTCCTGGTGGGTTGTCCCGGTGGCAGATAAACTTTCGGTGGGTGTGGGGTATGTTTCGCTTTCGGTGGGGGACTATGCGTCGGTCGTGGGTATTGTGGTTAGGCCTTAGTACACAGTTGTGGGCAATCGGTGGGCCGGTCCCTTTTGTGCCGACAGTACAAGGTGATTTGGCGCCTCGCGGTTTGCCTGGGTTTTACTCGTCTCCGGCGCGAACGGCGGCTCCCGGGTTTGCGCTTGCCGCCATGCACGATATGGGCGATGTGGACGAGTTTGCCTATGCGGGTTATGGGGAAGCAGGGGTCGGGCCGCTCCGGTTGGCGTTTTTTAGCACTTATCATGGGCTCGACAGCTTGTATAGGCAGTCGTATTCGGAATTGCAAACATCGCTACCTATGGAAACGCCTGTGGGATTATTTGTTTTGGGAACCGCATACGGGCTTTCGATGGAGTGGCTCCCGGGGGACGAAAAGTGGGCGAGGCACCGCTACAAAGGCGGGGTGTTGTTCTTGTGGCGCGATTTTGCCGTGGGTGGGACAGTGTATGGTTTCACGGATGGCATGGACGGTTATGTTGATGGCCGTGGTGGGGTGCACTGGGAGCCACAGGGGAGTTTTTCCTTCTTTTTGGAAGCGGACCGGAGTTCGGTCTGGTTAGGGAACGGAATTCGTTTCCGGTATGCGGGATTGGATTTCCGTTACGGATTCCCGGACTTTTCTGTTTCCTTGCTTTTGTGTGTTTACTGGGAAGGTTGGTTTGCTGGTGGGCTCGCTGGATCGGGAGGGATTCCCCTCATGGGTGTTTTTTCGGGAAAAACGTTTGCAAAATGACTCTGCAATTGACGGAATGAGGAATAAATTGTTTATTTTGTAGGATATGGATGATATGATTGTAGAAGGTGCCTTCAACTGGACCGTGGCATGGAGTTTCCTGTGCTGTGTGCTCCTTGTGGTATCTTCCGTTGCGATTCTCTATATTCGGGACAATCGTGAAAAGCAGAAGCTTTACAAGCTTTTTGCCGGCCACATGGGTGAGTTCATCGTGGTTCTCTCCCCGAAGATGGAATTTCTCTACGGTTTGCCGATTTTTTCCAGTGACCCGTTCTTTGGAATGTTGAACAGGGAACGTTCCTTGGAGGATTTTCTGCCTGCGGCGGATTGGATTCGCGTTTGCGCCTATTTCAAGGATGCGGACCGGCATCCGAATATGCCTTTTATGCTCTCTTACGACGATGGCGGCGATTCTCCGATTTGGTACGAACTGCGCTGTGTCAAGAAGTATTATTCTTCGGTGGAATTCCATTACGTGTGCTTCATTAGGAACATATCCAAGGAAGTCGAGATTAGAAAGAACAAGGAAGACATTGAATCGAAACTTCGGATGCTCCTTGAAAATACGGGAGACTTCATTTGGAAATTTGATGTTGAAACCCATAGGCTTACAAGCCTTACGCAGGCATCCGGTGATCGTTACCGGATAATCCCCATTCCTATGGGGGAGGTCGATTTGCACATGCTTGTCCCTCCGCAGGATTATGCAGTGCTTATGGACTTGATTAACCAGCATGTCTTGGCTTACCATAGAACCGGTAATATCGAAGACGGGGATGTCAATACAAAGATTCGCGGCTATCGTACGGACAAGTCGATGGTGTGGTACGACTTGCATTGCAAGTTGGAAGTGAACGACGACGATCATTTGTTCTATAGGGGCGTTGCCCGCCGCATGGACGTGATGCTCGACAATCCGCTGTTTAGTTCCGACGAGGAAAAGGATGCTATGCTTGCCGCGGCAATGTCTTTCCCCGATATTCGTACGTTCTGGGTAGATAGGAATTTTATCGTGCAAGGGTGTAACCAGGCTTTCTCCTTGGATATGATGCGAATTGATCCTGAGCAACTCAAGGGGACCTCTTTGGAAGCCTTGCCTTCGGAAAAACTTTCTCCAATGGTGGCCAAGAAGATTGACGATGTCTTTAATACGCGCAAGAGCGTTGCCTGGAAAGATGTGTACATGTCGTCGGACCAGTATATTGTATTTAATGCGGTGCCGCTGACTTCGGATAAAGGGTTGGTCCAAAGTGTTATGTGCCTGTACCTGCTGTTGGGCCGTAACGACTTTAAGTCCACCAACAAGGATGCTAATTAAAAAAGGAAAAATAAAATGAAAAAAATTATAATGTTCTCTCTCTTTGCAATGATTATGACCGCTGGTTGTAAGGAAACGCCGAAGGCCGAAACTCAGGCCGCTCCGGCTGCCCAGCCTGCAGCGCAGGTGGCTCCGGCAGCAGAACCGACACCCGCTCCCGAGGCTCCGAAGGCGACTATCACGAATGTGGAATGGGCCCAGGCTCTTGAAATGCAGAAGAACGGTGCCGTGCTGATTGACGTGCGTACTCCGGGCGAAGTGGCCGAAGGCACTGCTCCGGGTTCTATCAACATCCCGCTCCAGGAAGCCGAACAGCGTATCGGTGAATTCCCGAAGGACAAGGACCTGTTGATTTTCTGCCGCAGTGGCAAGCGCAGCATGGCCGTGTCGAACTTCCTCATTCAGAACGGCTACGAACGCGTGTTCAACGTGGTCGGCGGATTCCTCGCGTTCCCGAAACAGTAACAATGTGGGATGAGGCTCCATCCTGTTATATACAGGCGCTTGGGGTTTGAGGTATGGGCTCGGCGCGTTGCTCCTTTGGGGTATGGGCTCGCGACCTTCGGTCGCTTTGAGGTATGAGGACGGCGCGTTGCGCCTTTGAGGTGATAGCTCATAGCCCACAACTCATAACTCACAACTCATAACTCACAACTCACAACTCATAACTCACAACTCATAACTCATAACTCATAACTCATAACTCATAACTCACATTTTCTCTAGCCTCTATCCCCTAACAAATGAACTACCTGCAACTCGCACTCGAAGAATCTTTCTTCTCGATTGGTATCAGCCGCCCGAACCCGGCGGTGGGTGCTGTTGTAGTCAAAGACGGAATCGTCGTGGGCAGGGGGCGTACGCAGCGCCCCGGCAACGCCCATGCCGAAGTCATGGCGCTGCGTGACGCGGGCGAACTCGCCCGCGGGGCGGCCATATATGTGACGCTCGAACCGTGCTGCCACTATGGCCGCACGCCCCCCTGCACAAAAGCCATCATCGACGCAGGGATATCCGAGGTGTACTTTGCACATGCCGACCCGAACCCGGTTGTGCGCGGCAAGTCCCGCCAGATTTTGGAAGATGCCGGTATCGTCGTCTACGAAGGCGAGGATGCATGCGTACGGGCTTCTGCTAATGCAGCATCTGTGAATCTTGATGAACTTTCGGGGGAATGTCTCGACGGGGATGAATGTCGTGTGCTCGGTTTTTGCGGGCATGATTCCGATACGGTGCTGGAAGGCCGCTCTGTTTTCCGCGAAGTAGAACGCTACTTTGAAGCGTATGATTATTTTGTATGTAATAAACGGACGTTTGTCGAGATAAAGTCTGCGGTCTCGGAAGACGGTTTCATGGGCTGCATCGCCGCCAATGGGCGGCACCTCCCGTTGAGAATCACGGGCCAGGGCGCGAACTGCTGGAATCATGAACTCCGCGCCATGAGCGATGCTGTGCTGGTCGGTGCGGGGACCCTCTTGACCGATAATCCTCGCTTGGATGTGCGTTATGCTCAAGGGAATAACCCAGTCAAGGTTATCTGGGCGGGGCATCACAAATTTACGAAGTCCGAAATTGCTTTGCTCCATGTCTTTGCATTGCACCAAATCGGTACAGAAGGTGTACTGCTTCAGCCTCTCGTGTTCAGCTGTGTTCCTCAGCCGGCTTTTGAAAATCCTGCGGTAACAGCGCCTACGGGGGATTATGGGCATGGAGTGGAACTTGTTCTTTTGCCGCACGAATCGTTTGCGGACAACTGGAACTTTATGATAGAAAACCTCTCCGCCCGCGGTATGCACCGCTTGATGGTGGAGCCGGGTGCTGCACTTGCTCGCGAAATATTCAATGCGCCCCGGGAACCAGAAAAGCCCCTATGGAACCGCATTGACCTTTGGCGCTCTACGGACCCGTCTGTTGACGCGTCGCTCGAGCGTCTCGTCAAATTCGGGAAAGCGAAAGCGGGCCTCAAGTTCCCCGGGCTCCCGGATGGAGTGGTAGCCAAGGAATCCGCGATGATCGGGCCCGACGTGCTGACGGAGTATTATAGCGGGTAGGCACGTGGCACGAGCAGTGAGTCGTAGAGAGACTAGAGAATAGAGGCTAGTGAAAAGAATCACGCACTTCGTGCGTCAATAACAGACGGCGAAGCCGTGATATTTCTCCCTAGCCTCTAGATTCTAGATCCTGTTCCCTCCTAACCACCAACCACTAACCACTTCCTACTGTCTACTTCCTACTTTTAAGGTTCGAGGCTCGAGGCACCAGGCACGAGCAGTGAGTCGTAGAGAGACTAGAGAATAGAGGCTAGTGAAAAGAATCACGCACTTCGTGCGTCAATAACAGACGGCGAAGCCGTGATATTTCTCCCTAGCCTCTAGATTCTAGATCCTG
>JAEERM010000143.1 GCA_016285835.1 Fibrobacter sp. | reverse complement strand
TGGCGTAAGCTACATCAATACCGTATTCGCTCCCTCTGGGGAATTTGATTACGGAGGCAATGAAACGAATTTCTGGAGTTCTACAGAGGCGGATGACGACGAGGGAAGCTATGACGCAGTCTGCATGAACCTGTATACCAGTGATGGGGGGCCGTTCAGGGAACTCAAGAATGCGGGCATTTCAGTTCGTTGCCTCAAAAACTAGCTGGGAATGAAAAATCTTGTTATTTGAAACCCCGTGGGATGCCAAGAAGGAATTCCCAGTTTATTTTGATTCCGTCGCGGCGGGCTACGGCGAAGTGACCCTTATAGCAAATAGCATCGGGGCGTTCTTCTCGATGAATGCGCTGGCCGATAAGCCCATCAAGCAGGCCTACTTTATTTCGCCGATAGTCAACATGGAAAAACTGATTTGCGACATGATTGCGTGGGCGGGCGTCTCCGAAGAGGAACTCCGCGAAAAGAAAAGCGTGCCGACGAATTTCGGCGAAACGCTTTCGTGGGAATACCTGTGCTATGTGCGTGAAAATCCCATCGAGTGGAGCATCCCCACGAAGATTTTGTATGGTTCGAACGACAACCTGACTTCGCTAGAAACGATGCGCAATTTCGCCCAGAAAATCGGTGCACCTCTGACCGTAATGGACGGCGGCGAACACTGGTTCCACACCGCCGAACAGATGGCCTTTCTGGATAGGTGGATTAGAGAATAATCATTTTTTCATAAAATAGGGCAGCCTAGATTTATAAATTATACCATTTGGTATTATACCAAATGGTATAATTTTTTTTTGGTGAGGGGGGGGGAGAAAAAAGAACGAAAAATAGTGATTCTATGCAAAAGTATTGCTTTTTGTAGTTATTTTGACTATATTTTGATATAATAATGCAGGAGGTCTGTATGCCGATGTCGGTTTTGCAAATAAGGATTGAAGAAGATTTGAAAAAACAGGTTTCCGACCTGTTTGAAAGCCTTGGGATGGATATACCCACGGCTGTGCGCATCTTTTTCAAACGTGCTCTTGTCGAAAATGGAATTCCGTTTGAGGTGAAGGGGATGCCCTCTCCTACAAAACAGGATGGCATTAATTTATTGAATGCGTTACATGCGGCTCAGGAACAGGCGTATAAAAATGGCGTTGCGAATCTGAGCGAAGAGGAAATTGAAGCCGAAATCAAGGCAGCCCGTATGGAGAGGAAGAAAAAATGATTTTTGCTGTGCTCGATACGAATGTTTTAATTTCTGCAGCTCTTGCGCATAATAAGTATTCTATTCCTTATTCTGTTTTTAGGGGTGTTGTTGAAAGGCGCTTCGTCCCTCTTGTTGATGATAATATAGTTCGCGAGTATTGGGAGGTGTTTTCTCGTCCAAAATTTTCATTTATGCAAGAAACAATAAATGATATTGTCGGAAATACTATAAAATTTGCGATAAATCAGCCGGTTCCACCATCTGGTATAGAACTCCCTGATAGCGATGATGTTGTCTTTTATGATGTGGCTAGGGCTCATCAAGATAAAGGTGCTTATCTTGTGACAGGAAACTTGAAACACTTTCCAAATTGTGGGTTTGCTGTTTCTCCCCGTGATTTTATGAATATCATTACACCGAACAAAGGAAACCACATGGTTAACGATAATTCTGCTGTTTATGACCCTACGGGGCTTTTGGCTGCTTTGCACGAAGCTCAGCGTCAGGCTCATGAAAATGGGGTGGACAATCTGACCGAAGAAGAAATCGAGGCCGAAATCAAGGCTGCCCGTGCGGAGAGAAAGAAACGGCTTGGAAGGAACGGATGAACGAAATTACAGAAAAAGATGTAAAAAAGCTTTGGGTTGAGAAAGACGCTGTTTGTGTCGAACTGAAAGACGGCCGAATCGGGCGTGAACTCATCCGAGATTACGAATCGCTGCGGAAGGCTACACGAAAACAGCTGGAAAACTGCCGCGTTGATTGCGATGGCGTGTGGTTTGATGATTTGGACGAGGGCCTGGAACTTTCGGGATTTTTTTCACCGAAAAAGACAAATCCCATTGGTCGTGTATTTTGGCTGTTTCCCGAACTGAACGCCTCGGCGTTTGCCCGCCGATTGGGAATCCCGCAACCCCTCTTTGCTGCGTATGTAAATGGTACGAAAAAGCCATCTTCGGCAAGAAAGAAGCTCATTGACGAGGAACTCCGCCGTGTTGGCAGGGAGTTGTTGAAGACCGTAGCGTAGTTTTTTTGCTACACGTCTTTATGTTATATTTTAATTGATTTAATCGTATTTCGAATTTAATATATGATTTATCCATCAACTAATCTTTTGCAGGGCTTTTCACCCCAGTTGCAAAACGAGGACGGGTCTCCTCGGTTTTTATATCATTACACCAAGTTTGATAATGCTATAAATATATTGACAGTTGGGCGATTGTTTATGTGTTCTTTGGAAAAACAGAATGATCCTTGGGAATCTCTTACGCGGGAGAGCACTGGCGTTATGGGGCGCGGGGAACCCATTGAGGAAACGTGTCGAAATCTCAGAAACCATGAATGCGCGATTGCAGAACGGAAAAATTATGTTCGACAAGCATCTTTTTCAGTAGACGCAAGGTGTTCTCATAGTATTTGGCGTCATGGATGGAATTTGACTCGAATGTGGGCGCAATATGCGGACAATAATGCAGGGGTCTGTTTGATTTTTGATTACAAACAGTTGCATAATGATTTTGACGCTGCATTTGCAAATAAAACAACGCCGCACTTTGACCGTCCGATTAATTATGTGAATTTATTTGAATTAGATGAATTAGAAAGTAGGTATTGGGAGGCTACTACAACTTTTTTGGACAACGCTCACATTGACTTACTGTTCACTAAACATGATGATTTTGAACACGAACAGGAGTATAGATTTCTTGCCGCGAATAGATGTTTGAAAACTTCCGTTGATAATCTATACCTTCCTGTAAAAAAATCTTTTTGTGGGCTTATCACTGGAAAGCTATTTGATAGAGGATATGACAAGAATAGGTCGCCATTGCGTGAGAAACGCCTACGCGATGCAATGGACCTATGTAATAAGAACAGCCGACTATTTATTATGCTTCCAAATTCGTTTTGGGCCCCTTTGTATGATCCGGTGGCAGAAAGGGAACACATTAAGCGAACGTTGGGTTTTGATATAATAGATTGAACATAGTGAGATTTACTGCTTTGTCTCTTGCTTACTAGGATGTCCACAGGAAATTTTCCGATTAACAAAACCATTTATGTCATGATGGTTTATTGCATTTCCGAGAGTGTGGAGAACTCTATTGTGCTTTGTTTGGTGTCCAGCCACTTATAAAATTCTCTGATTTCCGGCACATTATGCTTGCACAAGTAAGCATTGCGGTCTGCCGCATCTTTATGTCTTGTAATGAAGTGCACCGCAAAACTTTCGTATCGGTCATTAGTCTGGTCGGGAAAGTTTGCGCGATGATTGTCTATTAGTAGCTCAAAGCGCTCGTTACGCTCTATTCTACGTTTTTTTGAACCATGCGTGTAGGCCAAACTGATACGCAATAACGTTCGTTATGACCCAACCGATAACTGTAATTAAAAATGTGGTATCGTTCATATCTATCCTCTTTCCATCTAAATATAACAAGCAATTCTAAATTATCAAAAATACGGTTATTTATGCTATTTGGGATAAATATTCGCTCCATGCACCGGTTTCGGTCCGACGTTTATGCTATCTTGAATTTTGTGTAACTAATTTTAGGGGCTTTTATGGATGAAGAAAATAAACCTGCATCGGCAGAAGAAACACCGACTATTCCCAGCGATAAGCTTGCAATAGGCATAAAAAAATCCATAATTAGAAGACTGAAACGAGGTTATATAGCTGTTGCTGTAATCTACTTGACCTATAAAATTTTTGCCTATGGGTGCAATTACATAGGTGTAAAACCATCTCATGTTATTGGATATGTGTTTACTCATACTATGTTACCATTGTCTATTTTGGGTGTGATTGGAGTATTTGGTATTATGCTTCCCAAATTTTTGGGAATTACTCTACCGGAAAGAATGACGAAAAGCAAAGTTGGCTCAATTATTATTGGGATATTAGTTTACGGTTTGGCTGCATATGCATTAATAGCGCTTGTCGGTGACATCTATAATGAGTCGCAGACACACAAATTCATATTGTTCAGCTTGTATAAAAATTTTTGCAATCAATAATTAAACAAATTAATGCCCCGAGATTACCTTCGGGAAACATACACTAGGTGAGGGGGTGGCGGAAGACACGGCTAGGTTCCGGCTCGGAGGCCGGAATGACGCCGTGGCTGCAGCGACCTTTGGTCACTTGGCCTTTAGGCCTTAGTGAACATGGCCACCTTTAGGTGGTGGGGTGGCCAAACTCTAGTGTGTCGACTCTGTCAACAATGCCGAGAATTCTTGAATCTTTTTTACGACGAGCTTCGGAAAATCAATTTGCTTCAGGACCTCGAAATGTGAATCGTTGGATACGATGTATGTCGCGTTTCCGGCAATTGCACAATCAACGAATTTGTTGTCATCAGGGTCTTGTGTTATCAGGTTGAATCGATAAAAAGTCTCGATTTGTTCTACGGTTGGAGCGTTCAATAAGGTCTGAATGACATTGGAGGCGATTACAGAGTTCGTGTTTTGAGCGAGAATTTCTTCGTATTCTTCGAGTATTTCGTTGGACACGCAAAGCGTGTATTTGCCTTGCTGCAAGCCTTTCCATACATTGAAGTACGCGCCTTTTTTGGATAGGGACGCTAGCAAGCAGTTCGTATCGAGAACTATTCTCATTTGGCCTTATACGGAGTACGGAGATGTTCTTTCAGGATGTTTTCGTTCTTTTCGTTGTTCCATTCGCCGGATTCCCACAGGGCGTCCATGCCGTCTTCAACACGCTTAGCGAAAATTTCCATTAAGGCAACACGGATTTCGGCCAAGGATTCAGCGTCTTTGGCGAATGAGAACATCTTCAAGAGATGTAGTTGTGTTGGATTAAGCGTGGTTTCCATAAGAACTCCATTTTTAAAAATGTTTCTTGATTTCAATATACATTTCTTTATGAGAAAACACAAGCCGGGGGTTTTAGGGGGTGTCCCCCTAGGCGAGGGGGTAGGCCGAGCGCGGCTCGGCCGAGGGGGAGACTTCCCCCTTTTGTGGGGATAGAGATTGCTTCGCCCCTATTCGGGGCTCGCAATGACACAATTTTGAACTATTCCTAACCACTAACCACTAACCACTAACCACTAAAATGCTATCTTTTCCCCTCGGAAACATTCTAATTAACAGAGGTTCAAAAAATGAATTATTTCAATTCTATCCCTATGCGTCGCCAACTCGAAGAAATTGGCCACTGCCGTTTCATGGAACATTCTGAATTCAGCCGTGGTGTTGAAGCCCTCAAGGGTAAGAAGATCGTGTTCGTCGGTTGCGGTGCCCAGGGTCTCCACCAGGGTCTTGACCTGCGCGATAGCGGCCTCGACGTCTCTTACACGCTCCGCAAGGAAGCCATCGAACAGAAGCGCCAGTCCTGGAAGAACGCTACCGAAAACGGCTTCAAGGTCGGTACCTACGAAGAAATGATTCCGGATGCAGACCTCGTTTGCAACCTCACACCGGACAAGCAGCACCACAACGTGATCCCGGCCATCATGAAGCTCATGAAGAAGGGCG
>JAEERM010000142.1 GCA_016285835.1 Fibrobacter sp. | reverse complement strand
TGTTCTGCGATGAACTCATCAAGCAGGAACTCGACAACGACACCCGCTTCTTCGAAATTCCCGAAGACATCCTCACGTTCTACAAGATGTACCGTCCGTCGCCGCTGGTCCGCGCCTACTTCCTCGAACAGGCCCTCGGCACTCCGGCCCACATCTACTACAAGTTCGAAGGCAACAACACCTCGGGCTCCCACAAGCTCAACTCCGCCATCGCCCAGGCCTACTACGCCAAAAAGCAGGGCCTCAAGGGCGTGACCACCGAAACGGGTGCAGGCCAGTGGGGCACCGCCCTTTCCATGGCATCCGCCTTCTTCGGCATCGATTGCCAGGTCTACATGGTGAAGGTCTCCTACGAACAGAAGCCGTTCCGCCGCGAAGTCATGCGCACCTACGGTGCATCCGTGACCCCGTCCCCGTCCATGACGACCGACATCGGCAAGAAGATCAACGCCGAATTCCCGGGCACCACGGGTAGCCTCGGCTGCGCCATTTCCGAAGCCGTGGAAGCCGCCGTGAAGCAGGAAGGCTACCGCTACGTTCTTGGTTCCGTGCTGAACCAGGTGCTCCTCCACCAGTCCGTCATCGGTCTCGAAACCAAGGCCGCCCTCGACAAGATTGGCGTGAAGGCCGACCTCATCATCGGTTGCGCCGGCGGTGGTTCTAACCTCGGTGGCCTTATCAGCCCGTTCGTCGGTGAAAAGCTCCGTGGCGAAGCCGACTACGACATTCTCGCCGTGGAACCGGCAAGCTGCCCGAGCTTCACCCGCGGTAAGTACGCCTACGACTTCTGCGATACCGGTAAGGTTTGCCCGTTGGCCAAGATGTACACTCTCGGCTCTAGCTTCATTCCGTCTGCCAACCACGCCGGTGGTCTCCGCTACCACGGCATGAGCAGCATCCTCTCTGAACTCTACGATCAGGGCCTGATGCGCGCAACGTCTGTGGAACAGACCAAGGTGTTCGAAGCCGCCAAGCTCTTCGCCCAGACCGAAGGCATCCTCCCGGCTCCAGAATCCAGCCACGCCATCCGCGCCACCATCGACGAAGCCCTCAAGTGCAAGGAATCCGGCCAGGCCAAGAACATCGTGTTCGGTCTCACCGGTACAGGTTACTTCGACATGGTTGCCTACCAGAAGTTCAACGACGGCGAAATGAGCGACTACATCCCGACGGATGAAGACATCGCCAAGAGCCTCGCCCAGCTGCCACAGGTGTGACGAAACTAGGCAACTCTGTTGCCTTAGTTGAGTTTTTACGAAAAGGCCCCGGATTTAGAATCCGGGGCTTTTTGTAAGGAGTTATTGACGCTCCATAGGCATGGAATTAGCCGAGACGCTTGTTGACTTCGTCCCAGTTGACGATGCTCCACAGCGCCTTGAGGTAATCCGGACGGCGGTTGCGGTAGTCAATGTAGTAGGCATGTTCCCACACGTCGAAGGTCAACAGCGGCTTGAGGCCCTTGGTGAGCGGGTTCTGGGCGTTACCTTCCTGCGTAATCACGAGTTTGCCACTTGCATCGGTGGAAAGCCAGACCCAGCCGGAACCGAAGAGGCCAGCACCTTTCGCCTGGAATTCTTCCTGGAACTTTTCGAAGGAGCCAAAGTCGCGAGCGATGGCATCCGCAATCTTACCCGTCGGGGCGTTGTTAGCCTTCGGGGCGGCAAACTGCAAGAAGTACATGGAGTGGTTCAGGAACTGACCCGCATTATTGAAAACGCCGCCTTCAGCAGTCTTCACGATGTCTTCGAGCGACTTACCTTCGAAGGCGCTACCCGGGAGGGCCGCGTTCAGGTTGTTGAGGTAGGTCTGCAGGTGTTTCCCGTAGTGGAATTCGATGGTCTCCGCGCTCAGTGCCGGGGCCAGGTCTGCACCCGCATACGGGAGGGCGGGCATTTCAAATTTTCCGTTGATGGGTTGGGTCATGGTGTCTCCTTGGTTAAATAATACTCTCTATGAATTCCTTGCGGAACGTGCCGTTGCCGAGCAAAATGTCGATGGGCAACTTCTTGAATTCGTATTCGTAAGGCGGCTGCTTCCAGGCAAAATCGTTCGGATATTCGTTGAAGATGTACTGCAAAAGCTTCACCGCCATGTCGAAACTGCGGAACTTGTCGCGGTCGAGCACGTGGATTTGCGCGCCCCCGCAAATCTGGCCAGCGCCCTTGTGGAATGTGGGCTGGAAATAGTTCTCGCGGAAGTACACACCGGGGAGCTTAAGCCCGTTCATGTACTTGCAGAGCTTGACTGCATCGATGAACGGCGCACCGAAAATCTCGAAGGGGCGCGTGGTGCCACGGCCTTCGCTCACGTTGGTCGCCTCGAACAGACACATGCCCGGGTAAACGATGGCGGTATCGAGTGTAGGCATGTTCGGGCTCGGCAGAATCCACGGGAGCCCCGTCTGGTCGTACCACATCTTTTTGTCGTAACCTTCCATTCCGAGCACGTAGAGTTCGCACTTGGGGAAGCGTTCTTCCTTGAACTGCGCCGCAAGTTCGCCAATCGTTTTCGCATGGCGCGTGCGGATGCTATGCAGGCCCACGAAACTCGTGTAATCGAGGTCCAACACCGGACCTTCTTCGTCCACGCAGTTGATGGGGTTCGGGCGGTCCACCACAATGACGGGGATACCGGCCTTTTCGCAGGCCTTCATGCACAGGAACAGCGTCCAGATGAACGTGTAGTAACGTGCGCCCACATCTTGCAAATCCACGAGCATCATGTCTACGTGGCTGAGCATTTCGGGGGTGGGTTCGCGGTGTTCGCCGTACAAGCTATAGACGGGAATGCCCAGTTCGGGGTCGGTGTAGCCTTCCCATTCAATCATGTTGTCCTGGGTGTGCCCCTTGATGCCGTGCTGCGGGCCAAAAAGCGCCGAAAGCTTAAAAAGCTTGCCGTCGTATTCTTTGAGAAGGTCGAGAGTATAGCGCAAATCGGGCAGGACGGATGCCGGGTGGAGGACGGCGCCAAGGCGCTTGCCTTTAAGATTTGCTGGGAAAACTTTTTCAAAACGTGTAAGTGCGAGGGAAATCATATTAGTTGGAAGTAGGAAGTAGACAGTGGTTAGTGGTTGGTGGTTAGGATTGGCGTGGAATTAATCATTTTTCTTTAATATACAATTCTTTTGCCTTTCATATGAGTTGGTTTATAAAAGAGAATACTGGTTTTTTCTAGATTAATTGGCATGAAAAAAGCTATTAAGATTATCCTGATTTCCCTTGTCGCCTTGATTGTCCTCGTTCTCGCGGCCCTCAAATTCGCCCCGGGATTCATCAAGGATTACGTAGTAGCCCATTCCGAAGAGTTTATCGGTCGAAAAATGGCGATTGAAAGCGTAAGCTTCAATCCGTTCACGTTTACCGTGAATGTCGACAAATTTGCCTTGCTGGAGCAGGACGGGACAACGCCTTTTGTCTCCTTTGACAAGTTCCGCATCAATGTGGACCCGCTCAAGATTGTAACAAAAACGGCCGCAGTCAGCGAAATCTACATGAAAGGCCTCTATGTGCACGTCACGCAGAACGGGGATATGTTCAACTTCAGTGACATCCTAGATTTCCTCGCCAAGGCCGATTCCGCCTCCCCCGATACCGTTGCTGTCGATACGGCAGCGGCCGATACCGGTATGGTCAACGCAGCCGAAATAGCGAAGGGCCTCCCGGTCAGCATTTCCGTCAAGAATATCGTGTTCGAGAACGGCAACATTATATATGAAGACACGAAAATCGGTTCTAAAATTCATATCAAGGATTTCGGAATCGCCATCCCGGCTGTCTACCTGAGCAACAAGCAGACCGACGTAGGCGTGAGCCTCAAGTTTGCTGACGGCGGCGACTTGAACGTCAAGGTCTCTGTCAATGCGGCAACGAACGATTTCAACGTAAACGTGGGACTCAAGGACTTTGCCTTGGCTTGTGGCAAGCCCTACCTGAACGACTTTATCGCATACAAAGACTTTAGCGGTAGCGTCTCGACAGACATTTCCGTTGCAGGCAACCTCAACGACGTACTCTCCAGCAACGTAGGCGGCGTCGTTTCCGTAGACAACGTTGTTTTAACTGAAACCAGTGGCAAGACCATCGGTGTAAAGCATGTCGGAGTCGGTATTAAGAAAGCGAACCTGAACGAGAACACGTTCATCATCGACTCGGTGATTGTTGACGGGGCTTACGCCCACATGGACATGTACAAGGACGGCAAGACGAACATCGACGTGCTGCTCGCCCCGCTGAACAAGAAATCGGCAGAACCTACCGCAGACAGCGCCGCCCCGGCCGAAGAACCCAAGGAAGAAGCCGCTCCGGCCAAGAAAATGGTCGCCAAGGTCGGCAAACTCTATGTCCACAACACCAAGGTGAGCGCAAACGACCAGACCCTCACGAAGCCGTTCAACTACACGGTGAGCGGCATTACCGTGAATGGCTCGAACATCAATTTCGACACACCCTGCACTGTAAATGTCACGGCATCATTCCCCGAAGGCGGCAGCGTCTCGGTTAAGTACAAAGGTGCTTTGAGCGACATGGGCACGATGGACGCTTACATTAGCGTGAAGAACCTCGCCCTGAAGCATTTCAGCAATTACAGCCTCCATTATACGGGGTATCCGTTAATTGCGGGTACAATGGCATTCGCCAGCGAGAACAAAATCCAGAACTTCAACCTGGAAAGCAAGAACACAATCGACATCTACAACATCAATGTCGGCGACAAGGATGGCAGTGTCGATCCGGAGTTCATGGTCCCGATGAAGGTGGGCTTGTACATTCTCAAAGACAAAGACGACAAGATTCAGTTTGACGTACCGGTCAAGGGCAACATGAAGGATCCGGAATTCTCCGTATTGAAGATTATCTGGAAGACCGTGATGAACTTGATTATCAAGGTGGCCGTCTCCCCGCTCAAGATTGTGGGCAATGTCGCCACTACAGGTGCCAATATGGTCGGGCTCGACCTTGGCAATAACGACGAAATTATCGTTGACGTGATGAGCGGGACCTTCACGAGTGAGCAATACGCCAAGGCAACCAAGATGACCGAAATTCTGGCAAACGACCCGAAGCTCAAACTTATCTTTACGCAGTATTACAACCCGAACAAGACTGCAAAGAACAACAAGCAGCACATGCTCAAGACGGAGTTCTACAAGCAGACACAAGGCAAGCAGACATTGAACGAACTGGACGAACGAGCCATTCTCGAAATCAAGGATAGCGATGATGCCTTCAAGGCTTATGCCAAGGAACATGCTGCAGATATTGACGAGAAAAAGTTGAAAACCGAACTGGCCACTCTCGCAAGCAAGCGTGACGAAGACCTGCTCAAGGTGTTGATGCAGCAAAACGGCGTCACCAAGAAGAACATCAAGGTCCTTACCGCTCCGGCAGGCGAACTCTCCGCGTATAAGGGCAAGGCGATGTATAAAGTGACCGTCGACGTGCAGTAGAGGAGCTAGAATCTAGGGGCTAGAATCTAGAGACTAGGATCTAAGGGAACCGGATTTGTCATTCGCAGGCGCATGACTCGTCGGCTCAGCCATGCCGAAACGCAAGCGTTTTGGCATGTCATTCGCCTTGGTTGTCATTCTATATTAAACTTTAAAGAAAACAGCAGAGCGGGTGGATAAAGGCGGTTTCTTGTCATTGGTCCCCAAAGACCGTTCGCAATGCAACGCCACCACCTGTCTCTCTTGCTACTTCGGATA
>JAEERM010000141.1 GCA_016285835.1 Fibrobacter sp. | reverse complement strand
CCGTGGGGAACGCCGCACAGCAGGCACGCGAATTCGGCGCCGATTACATCATCGGCATCGGGGGCGGTTCCGCCATCGACGCGGCAAAAGCAGCCGCATTGCTCCTTGCGAACCCGAATGTACTCGCAGACAACTTGCACAAGGCTCCCGAAAAGCCGCTCAACCACGTACCCGTCGTTGCCGTACCGACCACTTGCGGAACAGGTTCCGAGGCAACGCCGGTCTCCATCATCACGAACCACAAGATTCACCTGAAAAAGAGCATTCCGCACCGCATTTTCCCGGCGCTCGCGCTTGTCGACGGCAAATACCTCGCCTCGGCCAAGAAGACGCTGATTATCAACACCGCGGTCGATGCGCTCGCCCACATGGTCGAAAGCATTTTGAACGTCTATTCCAACACATTCAACCGCATGTATCCGGAATACGGCCTCAAACTCTGGGGCGAATTCAAGGACTCGCTCCTTTCCGACGCCCCCGTTGACGAAAGCCTTTACGAAAAACTGATGCTCACCTCGACTATCGCGGGCATGTCTATCGCACACACAAGCACGTCCGTACCGCACGGCATGAGCTACGATCTCACACTCCACCAGAACGTGCCGCATGGCCCCGCTGTCGGCTACTTCCTCGCCGCCTATGTAGAAGTTTGCGAAAAGAAGGTCCCCGAAGATGTCAAGCGCATTTTAGCGCTCTTGGGCCTCAAAAACACCGCCAATTTCACCGAAATGCTTGACAAGCTCATCGGCAAATGCAAGGTTTCTCGCGAAATGCGCAACCAGTTCGCCGCTGCCATGAAGGTGAACCGCTCCAAACTCGGCCTCGTCCCCAGCGGAATCACTCCCGAAGAAGTCGACTTCATTTACGACAAGTCGCTAACTCTAGAATAACCACCACAACGAGCAAAACTCATAACTGCAACAATAGAGATTAAAACATGTCCCTACTCCTTGGCATCCTTTTCATTTCCCTTTTCGTGAGTGCAATCGTTCGCGGGAGTTTTTCGTACGGCAAAGCTGATTACAGTTTCCAAGAGCATCCGGTGCAATTTGTCATCGTTCTTACCTTTATTCTCGGTGTTTCGGCGTTCTGCTTCTATAGGTTCCTCGTTGAGATGGAAATCATCTAGGCGTACAACATGATTCTCCGCAAGCCCAATTTTTACGACAATTTCAAGTGCATCGCCTCGCGGTGCAGCGACACATGCTGTGTGGGCTGGGAAATAGACATTGACGAAGCGTCGCAAAAGGCGTACCGCAAGGTGACGGGTGCATTTGGCGACAAGTTGCGAGCCAACATCGAAGACGGACATTTCAAGTTGTTGCCCCATGACCGTTGCCCATTTTTGGACAAGGAGAATCTCTGCGAAATTTATGCGCACCTAGGCGAAGGCGCCCTCTGCGACATTTGCCGTGAACACCCGCGATTTGTGGAAGTGTATGGAGACATCATGGAACGTGGGCTCGGACTCTGCTGCGAAGAAGCGGCAAGGCTTTTGCTTGCAAGCGATGGGCCACTCACCTTCACAACAGAAGAATGCAATGAACCCGAAGACGAGCTAGACGATGACGACCGCGAAATCCGCGACGAGGTGCTATACGCCCGCGAACAGATTTTTGCAACACTCGCCGACAATTCCCTGACATTTCAAGAAAAGCTCCATAACGTTTTCAGGTACACCGACGAAAATCCATTTGCACCACTTGAAAACGCGAAAGCCTACTTGGAGCACCTCGCCAAAACAGAAAGCTTTGGCCCCGCGTGGGACGAGGCGCTTGCGCGCATCAAGGCAAAGATCGATGCGGTACAAGACGCTAGGGCTCTCGAAGACCAGGGGTTATTCTCGGAAACCGAAAGTACCCAGCTCCTCGCCTACCTCATCTACCGCCATTACGCCAAGTGTCTCTTTGAAGGACGAGAACAGGGCAAACTCTTATTTGCACTATTCTTCTGGAATGTGGCTCGGTTCTTTACAAAAGAACTCGGGGGCAAAATTGGCGCAATCAAAATTCTTTCGCGACAACTGGAGTACTGCGAAGAAAACATGGAACTGATTGAAAAGTGGCTTGACGATTCAACCGGAATATGCTAGTTTCCAACCCATGACTAGACCTCACGTTATTATTCATCCTTATGCCATGAACCAATCTGACTGGGTTAGACTTTTCCTGCCATTCACGCAGTTCATGTGCGCCAACGAATACCAGATCCTTCCGTCCATTACACAAATGCCCTGTCTCAACAAGGATTACTTGAAAAAGACACGTGCGGTCATTATACAGAAACCCAATGCCCCCGGCAGAGCTCAACTCGCACTCGCATATTCCAAGCTTAAAAAAGAATGTGGGTTCAAACTGATTACCGATATTGACGACCTCATGTGGGACTTGTCTCCGGTTATAGCCTTTTACGCAAAGGACATTCCGAATCACGACCAGATGATGGTCAGCAGCCTGAAACAGGTTCTTCCACTTTTTGACAAAGTCATCTGTTCCACTCGGTATCTTGCTCAAAGGATAAAATCCGACATCGGCATCAACACTATCGTCTTGCCCAACGGAATTTCAAGATCGCTCTACGGCTTCCATAAAACAACAGCCCCGTTTACCGGAAAACCCAAAGTCATGTATGCCGGGAATCTTGGGCATTACACAGAAGAAATCAAAGGAGATTTCGAAGGCCCGTGGATTGATTGGATTCGCAAACACATTGAAGATTCTAGCATCGATTTCATCATATTCGGTGAACCCCACTTTTTAAAAGACCTCGAAGGCAAATACACAAAGCTGCCATACACGTCTTCAATGATATACCCATCCATGGCAGTCGCGCACCGCCCGGACTTCTACCTAGCCCCGCTCGCCAACAACAATTTCAACAAGGCCAAAAGCGACCTGAAATTGAAAGAAGCGGCGGCCCTGGGCGCCGTATTCATCGGTAGCGACTTTGCCGGGAGCCCCTACAGCTACGCCCCCAAGGAACAACTCGTCGGCCAAAACGACACCGTCGAAAAACTGGATGAAATTTTCAAGAACCTCTGCGAGCCAGCCAACTACATGAAGGCCATCGAATGGCAGAACCAGGCCATGGAAGAAAAGCACTGGCAGTACGAAGACCCTGAATTCCAGAAAAAGTTTATCGCCACTTTCTGTAGCGAAGTTTAGCGATCCATCACGTGGCGGCGCCACTTGCCGCTCTTCCAGCGCCACCAGAAAATGACGGGCGCTGTACTGTAAACGGCCACTACCGCAATCCAGGCGTAATGTGCCGGCAGGTGGAAGATGTAGGCCGCCACATACAGCGCACCCGAAACGCACCAGTTCATGATGGCGCAAGTGAACATGACCCACACCGTGTCGCCCGCACCGCGGAGCGCACCCGCATACACCACAAGCAGCACCTCGACAAAGATGTAGAAGGTCGCTATTCGCAGCATAAAGATGCTCATGGGGCGAGCGGCATCAAAAATCGCAATTGCCTCTGCCGAAGCCTCGGCCACATCGGGCCTGAATATATCCGTCAGCACGCCAGGCAAGAACACGAAGAAAATTCCCATAATCAAGGAATAGCCCCATCCGAGCTTGAGGCCGGAATAAGTCGAGCGGGTTGCCGCTGCGGCATCGCGCGCCCCCACGTAACGCCCCACGAGGCTAGTGGAGGCGACTTCAAGACCCATCAACGGCACGTACGCCACCATGTCCCAGTTGAACATCACCGACGAAGCCGTCGCTGCATCGGGGCCGAGCGCATGGAACATGAGAATCATGAGCTGGAACGCCGACATGTTCAAAAACATCTCGACACCGGAAGGAATCCCCTTCTGCAGAAGTTCGCGGGTCAGGGGCCAGCTGAAGGCGAAGGAGGAACGCGTGTTGAAACGGCTATTGCAAGACTTCGCAAAAAACTTGACGAACAAGATGATGGTCGAAACCAAATTGCCGATGAGCGTCCCGTAGGCGGCACCCGCCACGCCCAGCGCAGGAATCGGGCCCAAACCGTAAATCAGCACAAAGTTGCAGGCCACGTTCACGATCATGCCAACAAAGGCGGCCTTCATTACAATCTTGGTTTCGCCGATACCGCTAAAGAAGCACGGGGCCGCATTGCGCACCAGGTTGATGACGCCGCCGAACATCAGAATGTTAAAGTAAGTCTTCTGGTATTCCAGCTGATCGGCGGGCAGGTGTTCCATACCGAAGACGACATGCCCGAGCGGGATTGTCAGATAAAGTAAAGGCACGGAAATCAGCGAGAGGTAAACCGACTGCATAAAGACGCGCGCGCAGTCGGATGTTTTCTTGGCTCCCAAGCGCTGGGCCACCATCGCAGTCGTGTAGCTGATGGCGCCAGTAAAGAACATCGTGAGTGCAAGCTGCACCGCCCCCGCGCCAAGCGCCGCGTTCATCTCGGCAGGCCCAAGTTTCGAGAGGAACAAACGGTCGATAAAGGTCATGATGGTGTCGAAAGACATCGACAGGAGCATCGGAAGCGCCACAACAAGCACATCCTTCACATCCCCATTCTTCTTGAATTTTTTAGGGCGATAAAAGATATTCAACAAAGAATCGACCATATTGGGCGACAAATATAGAAAAAAAGACTAAAAAATCAACGTTTCAGCTTATTAAGGCCTTCGAGGCGATTTAGGGCATCGTATAACGTTTCATCCTTTTTTGCAAAATGGAGACGCACGAGATGGTCCACCGGTTCCCTGAAAAAGCTGGAACCCGGCACCGCTGCGACGCCCACCTTCTGCGCCATGTCGATGCAGAACTGTTCATCGGGCAACTTGTCGCCTGCATGGGAATTGCGCGAGCCGTACCCGAATTCGGAGATGTCGATTAGGACAAAGTAAGCACCCTGCGGTTCCGAGAAATGCAGTCCCAAGTTCCGCAAACCTTCCGTGAACAAATTCCGCATGTGCGTATAGTGCGCCTGCAGGCCAGCATAATACGAATCGTCAAAGCGGAGCGCCGTCACGGCGGCCTCCATCAGCGGAGCGGCGGCGCCGACCGTCAAAAAGTCGTGGACTTTCTTGACGCGGTCCATCACGGGGGCCGCGGCAAGCACGTATCCGAGACGCCAGCCAGTAATCGAGTAAGTCTTGCTCAAGCTACTACATTCGATGGTACGTTCGAACATTCCCGGGAGCGTCGAGATATACGTGTGACGGTGAGGCGCATAGACAATATGTTCGTACACCTCGTCCGTAATCACGTACAAGTCGTACTTCACCGCCAAAGAAGCAATCACCGAAAGTTCTTCGCGGGTAAAGACCTTCCCGCTCGGGTTCGCCGGATTGCACAGCACGAGCGCCTTCACGCCAGGTTGCTTCATGGCACTTTCCAGGACATCGGCATCGAAGCTCAGGTCCACAGGCGATAGAGGCACATAAACGGGAGTCGCCCCGCAAAGGATGGTATCGGCGGAGTAGTTCTCGTAGAACGGCGAGAACAGCACGACCTTGTCGCCAGGGTTGCACACCGACATCATCGAGGCCATCATCGCCTCGGTACTGCCGCACGTAATCACAATCTCTTTTTGCGGGTCGTAACGCATCCCGCTAAAATGGAACTGCTTGTCGCTCAGCGCCTCACGGAAATTCTGCGCACCAAACGTAATCGCGTACTGGTGCGGCCCCACGGGGGCAATTTCGGCCAACCGCCGCGTCAACGCCTCCGGCGGCTCAAAATCAGGGAACCCCTGCGACAAATTAATCGCCC
>JAEERM010000043.1 GCA_016285835.1 Fibrobacter sp. | reverse complement strand
GCGGACCAGTATTATTGCAATGCCATCATGAACGCTGTAACCGAAGCGAAAAGAGACCTGCAAAACGCTCAGGTTGATTTAGAAAAAAAACGTTCCCGTTATCATGATTAAGGCAAATTATGCAAACTCCTCAAGAAGCAATAACAGCTTTGCGTCAGAAATTTTCTGACGGCATGCCAGATGTTCGTTCGCTTTCGGACGAACAAAAGGCTTGGTTGCATATGAAGATACAATCGCTAGCCAATGAAGTTTCTCCATCTCATACAATTGCGCAACTTCAAAAAATTGGAAAAAGACTGTCTTATGCAACGGAATGTATCCCGGATGACGAAATGCAGAAAATGGTTGCGTTTGTATTTGATAATATGGCTGAAATTGAACATATTGCACGTAAATAAGGTTTGTTATGGGTTACAAAAAAAATGGCACTCGTAAATTTGCGCAGAAAGCTATCAAAGTTATAGAGAACTTTGTCGCCAAATATCCTAACGGGATTGATGACGTTAATTCAATAGACGAAGAAAGTCAAGCATGGATTGAGCGTTCCATTCAAATAATACGTGAGAATGTTAAACACATCTGGTTTCCAAACGGGAAACCCAAATGGTTCGAGTCCTTGCGTGGTTCTAGAAATACAACCTCTCACCAAACGGAATTTGCTGATAAGAAAACATTTGAACCATTATGCAAGAAATTCTGTTCTAGCGTTAGCGATATCTTAAGAGATGTTTGTGCAATTCTTCCAAAGCAAAAAACAACTTCCAAGAAAAAACGCAAATTTGAGAGCTTCGCGCCAAGCAACGCATTTGGTTCCGAAGCGGACAGAAAACAGCTTATTGACGCAATGGAAGACATGGCTTCTCCTGTTGAGCCTACCGAGATTAAGATTGAATTTCCCAAGAACAATTATGCAAAGCTCGCGGAAGATACTTTTTCAGACATTCTTGACCATGATGACATAAAGGATTACATCCAATCTCATGAAGGCGTCTCTGAAAATATCCAAACGGACATTCTTGAATGGCTGCAACAAACAAAGGAAACACTTGATAAGGAAGACCCCTTCCTAGACGAATCTATTTTTATAGAACAACACAAGAAATGGCTTGCTATAGATGTTGCTACAGATTTAACGAATGAGAATTCGAAAATTCAATACCACTATAAACGATTGCCTTCTGTAAGCGAATCAAAACGGGGCTCAATTGCTCCAAGCAACCTTAATTTTAATTTCTATAAGAATCAATTTGCAGAACAGAAAAAAGAGCCGAAAAAGGACGGCAAAGATAAAGCACCTATCCAATGGAAATCCATGGAGCAACTGGAAGTTCTTCGCAGAAATTTCATCGGCGACATGGAAGAAAGCTTTATTGACCGCAAAAACAAATGGGAACAAGAGCGTATTGATGAAATGCGAAAGACGTTCTTAGACGAGTTGTATAAGAAAATACAGAACTTCAAGCGTCTTGAAAAGCTTCTTTCTCCATTCATAAAAGATTTCGGAAGACTTTGGGATTTGTCCGAAGGATTTTTTGAAACTAGTGGCTTTGAAATTCTGGAACAATTCGCAAAACTCCTTGAACAGGATCAATCATTGCAAGAACTTGCAGAAATCCTAGGCAAGCATAATCGTGCACAATCCATTTTTGAAAAGGACCTTCGCGATAAGGTTGTCATAAAAACGGAATGGCATCCCCAAAATGCCTATCGCGGGGAGATTAAGGGTATTTGTTTTTCGAACGATATATCTTCGGTCTTGCCAAGTGAATTGGCATTAATGAAAAATCCGGCAACAAAGAAACTCTTCCAGTTACGATTCGCCCAAAAACAGCTGTTGTCTTTCGAATACCAAAGAAACGTCGAAAGGACACAAGAAGAATCTACGCAAGAAGAGGTTTCCATTGAAAAGAAGGAACCCAAGGGCCCCATTATTATCTGTGTAGATACAAGTGGTTCTATGCATGGAACACCGGAAAACATTGCAAAGACCATAACATTCGCCTTGTCTAAAATCGCTCTAGAAGAAGAAAGAAAATGCTACCTGATTTCATTCTCTACAGGAATAGAAGCTCTAGATATGAGCGATTTCAAAAAAGGCGATAGTTTGCAGAAACTCGTTCGTTTTCTACAGATGTCTTTTAATGGTGGCACAGATGCGAGCCCGGCATTGCAGCATGCAATAAAAATGCTTCAATCCAACGATTATAAGAATGCAGATGTCCTTATGATATCGGATTTTGTAATGGCAAATCTTCCGCGCAATTTAATTGATGCTATAGAAGTAGAAAAAGAAAAGAATACCGATTTTTATAGCCTTGTAATTGGGACAAGCGGCAATCAAGGCACAATAGATTGTTTCAATCACAATTGGTCGTATAATACAAACGATATCCATGCATCACGACATTTAGTTGAACAGCTGCATTCCATAAAAATGCGTCCCACAAGTCAAGGATTATCCGACAATGCCGACAAATAAAAACGCTTTCTTGCGAATAAAAATTCTTGACGGGCTGCTTTCGGAAAGTGCTGTTCGACATTATACGATGTCGCAAATGATTGAATTATGCAATAAGAAACTTAGGGATTCTGACGAAGAAATAGTTGGTCGTCGATGCATAGAAAAAGACCTTAAATTCATTCAGGAAGTATTCGGAACAATAGAAAAGACCCGCTCTGGAAAGAATACGATTATACACTATGCTAATAGAACTGATAGTATTTTTAACCAAAAAATATCTTCATCCGAATTAAAATTATTGCAAGCTGTTATACGTACAGTAGGCCAAATGGATGGTCTAGAAAACTTTGGTTTTTTGGGGAAGTTAGAAGAGTCAACAGAAAATCCCAAGCATCCATCCATTATTTTTGAAAAAAATGAATTTTTAAGTCGGCGCGACTTATTGCCCAAATTAATTAGCTTTATTGAACGCAAAAAAACTATAGAAATTGAGTACCACCCTATTCATAGTAAAAAAATAAATAAAATTGAGTTGTATCCGCAATTGCTAAAACAATATAATGCTCGATGGTTCTTGTTTGGACTAGCAATGGATAAAAAGAAAATTTTGACTTTTTCTTTGGAGCAACTAGATAATGTTAAAGAATCTTCTAAGAAATATGAATCCAGCAAAATTGACTGGAATGAGTATTTTGATGATATGATTGGGGTTTCAAAAAAAGACAACGAAAAACCTCAAGAAATTATTTTTTGGGCTTCGAAAAAGGAATGCACCTATTTGGATGGAAAACCCATTCACGCCTCTCAAAAAATGCTGAAAAAAAAGAATGCTGATGAAATGCGACAAAAATATCGCATTCCTGAAGACGGTGGAAATTTCTTCAGCATAAATTGTATTGTCAATTTTGAATTGAAAAGAGAAATGGCTTCAAAATTTGGAGAAAGACTCGTTCTTGAACCAGAATCGTTGAGAAACGAAATTATTGACGATGTGAAAAAGATGATGGATCGATATGGTGAAATAAAACCCGTACACTAATACTGACCCTCAAAAAAACTTATATTCCCTAACATGGACACGGAAAAGAAAATAGCCCTGATTATTGACTGCGACAATGCCAAGGCGGATGCCATCTACGGCATCATGGAAGAACTCTCCAAGTTCGGGGAGACGAGCATTCGCAGGGCATACGGCAACTGGAAAGGGAGCAACCCTTGGGAAGAAGTCCTGCATCCGTTCGCAATTCAGCCGATACAGCAATTTCCCTACACGAAGGGGAAGAACGCGACCGACCTTGCGATGACTATTGACGTGATGGAACTCCTGTTCACGGAGAGCATCGACATTTTCGCCATTGTGAGTAGCGATTCGGATTTCACGCCGCTTGCCATGAAACTCCGGGCCAAGTCAAAACAGGTCATCGGGTTCGGCGAGGAAAAGACGCCGCAGCCGTTCATCGACTCGTGTAATTCTTTTATCTATATCGACAAGTTCAAGAAGCCGACCGAATCGGATGAGGCAACGAACAACATTGAACCTCTTGATCGCAACAAGCTGCGCGGTAATGCGAAAATCATGAACGCTATCCGCAAGGCAATCAGCGAAGAGGCTGACGAAGCTGGCTGGGCAATTGCATCCAAGATTTCACAGCAAATCAATCGCCAGATTTCGCTGAGTCCCAAGAATTTCGGCTATGCCAAATGGCCCGCCCTTATCCGTGCCACGGAGTACTTCGAAGAAGGAAAGAATTCCAAGGGGCAGCAAGTCTTCCGCATCAAGAAGAAATAGTATCCCATTTCTTCTTCCGCACGCTCAGCATTGCTAAAATAGCCAATTTTTACATCGTTTTAGCAATAAAATGAATAAAAAGTGCTAAAACGATATATTTTTCAATCGCTTTAGCACTTTTTTAACAAAAAAATGCTATTTTAGGAGTATGGAAAAGATTGTCGGAAGATTAGAAGAGCAAAAACTGCTCCTTTCGTTAAAGGACAGCTCTAAAGCCGAATTCGTCGCCCTTTATGGTCGTCGGCGCGTCGGGAAGACGTTTTTAATAAACCAGCTCTTCGGAAGCGACTTTGCATTCAAGATGACGGGAGTCCTTGACGGATCCCTAAAGGATCAACTAGCTGCATTTTCCGACTCCATGGACGATTTCGGTTACGACATGGAAGAAAAGCCCAAGGACTGGATGGAAGCTTTCAAGTTGCTAAAAAGAGCCTTGAAGCCCCGCGTCGAAAGTGGGGCTCCATGCGTCATCTTTTTGGACGAACTCCCTGCAATGGACGCGAAAAAATCCGGCATCGCCAAGGCTGTCGGTTATTTCTGGAACAGCTGGGCATCTCTGTTCAGTAACGTCACCTTGATTGTCTGCGGCAGTGCTACAAGTTGGATGATTACAAATATTGTCGATAGCAAGGGCGGCCTTCACGACCGCATCACGCAAGAAATTCACATTCATCCGTTCTGCTTAAAAGAAACCGAAGAGTACTTTAACGAAAACGGATTCCAATGGAATCGCGATATCATTTTGCAGGCCTATATGGCGTTTGGCGGCATCCCCTACTATCTGAGCCTTCTCTCTCCCAAGGAAAGCTTTACGCAGAATATCGACAGACTTTTCTTCGGTCCCGATGAAAAAATGCGCCGCGAGTTCAAGCGCCTTTTTGCAACACTTTACAATCGTCCAGAAGGCTACATTGAAATTGTCAAGAAACTTTGCGAAAGCAAGCACGGCGTAACTCGTAAGGAACTCGCCGAATCACTCAAGGTTTCGAACAACGCATTCCTTGGCAAAAAGCTAGACGACCTTGTACATTGTGATCTGCTGCGTAAGATTCCCGTCCGCGAAAAGAAAATCAAGAAAAATGATTTCGTTTTTCAACTGGCGGATTTCTTTTGCATTTTCTGGTTGACGTTTATCCAAAAGGCCGAACTGGAAAACAATTATTGGCAGCACCACATCAACACTCCGGAAATCAATACCTGGATGGGCCTGTCGTTTGAACGCATCTGCATGTCGCACATTCAGCAAATCAAAAAGGCTTTGCGAATCGACGGCATTTCAACAATCAGCTATGCTTGGCGCAGTAAAAACTCTACACCAGGAGCGCAAATCGACTTGGTGATTGAACGAGCGGACAAAATCGTCAACCTTTGCGAAATCAAATACAGCCATACACCTTATTCTATTGACAAGGACGAATACCAAAAGTTGCTGAATCGCAGGGAGGCGTTTTCCAAGGAAACGGGACTTCGCCATTCACCCTGGATTACAATGATTGCAAGCGAAGGTCTTTCGCAAGGAATGTATTCCGACATTGCGCAAGGCGTCGTTACGAAGGACGGGCTGTTCGGTTAAAGACTAGAAATTATTTAACCCAAAATAGGGTTTTAATGCACAGGTTCAAAGTGAAGGCAACTATTTCCATTTTGAAACTAGTCAAAAATGGTATAAATGTCCAATAAAAATCTAGATAGGTTTTTATTTTGAGCATCATGCAAAAAAGAGTTTTAAAATTTAGGCAGCGACTACCATCAACCTTTACACGTCCTTCCCGCTGCGGGCGAGGTATGCTAGCACGATGAACGCGCCTGCTATGATTCCTATCAGTGGCAAGTCTGCTTGACCGCGCAGGAACATTTTCAAGAAGCGCACCATTTGCGACGACAAAAACGCGTACCCGGCACCACACAGCAGCACGAACAATGCGAACCGCCCTAAGAAGGGGATGCTTCGGGTGATTTTCTTGAAATAGTTGTTGATGGCGGCTCCGTAAATCATCAACAGCGTCGCGACAAGGCCCACGGATATGGAATCCAGGTGGAGCCTCAAATAATTCGCAAATTGGTGAATGTAGACCGACATACGTTATAGATATAACATTTTTTTGCCAGAATGTTCCCCAGAATTCTTGTTATCCTTGTTTTTATTTATATTCCCTATCATGTGCATCTTGAACAAAATTCCATGCATTCTCGCTCTTGTCTTGGCTATATTCGCCGGGGCCGAGGACGAGCTGAACTACGGTGGCGGAGAAAGCGATGTGAAGATGACTGTTTTCCGCGGCGACAGGGGTTACCTTGCATACATGGAAAAAGAAAAAAGATGGAGTGGCCTAGAGAGGTTGCCATCCGGTTTTGAATTGAATGACGGCGAATTCGCCGATATCACGGCGGATATCGAAAGGATGTATGGAGGCCTTGCGGGCCATACGGGAACGCCCTTCGCAACAAAAATCAAGGAATCCCGCCTTGTTCCGTTCAAGGAAATGCTCAAGAGAGGCTTAATCGAGAACTACGATCCCGTGCGGTACAGGTTCTGGGGGCTCCGCATCTTGAAGACAAAAAATGGGACGTACATTGCCGCAAGCAGCAGGGGTCTTGATTATTGTCTGTATAAAGACGGGAATTTCGTCGGGAGCTACAAAACGACTCTCGAGCTCGAGAAAGCTGCTGGGCTGATCACCATGATGGATTCTACCGTGACTCTGCAAAGTGCCGGGAAGTTGCCGTTCTACGTCATACGTCTCGGGAAGACGTATTTTGCATACGCTCGGCATATAGGCTTGAACAAATGGACGCCGCTTCTGAACAAGGCGTTTAAAAACAATCCCGTGTACTTTTCCCTAGAAGACGGCGAAGTTGCAGAACTCCAGACTAGTGCACTCAAGGTGAATGGCGGGAAAAAGAAATACGATAACGCCCCGATGTTCGTTGATTCGGTCGACCTCTTCCAAAAAATCCGATACGACGCTCTCACCCTGGATTTACGTATGGAACATTGGGAAGAAAGCGCGCCCCAGAAAGAGGCGGAATTCCGGCAGTACCAGAACAACAGCGGCCAATACCTGATTGTCTACCTAGACAAGAAATATTGGGTTTACTACGAAACTAACTCGGGAAAAAAGAAGCGGCTGCTCGGGAAGTTCAGCAAGGCATCCGATGTCGACAAGGCCATCAAGCGGCGTTAAGCAACACCTCGATTCGTTTTCTGTTTCCTGCGCGAACCAGAAATGTTTATTAATTTCACAAAAAATCAAGCCCTCAAGTTGTATATTTATTTTGGAATAATTATAAGGTGGTATTTATGCTAATAGAAAAGATTGCATCCCCTGCCGATGTGAAGAAAATGGACATGGAAAGTCTTAAGGCACTCGCGGCCGAAATCCGCACGGCGCTCTTGAACAAGATTTCCAAATGCGGCGGGCACCTGGCGCCGAATCTCGGTTTTGTGGATGCGACTATCGCTTTGCATTACGTTTTTGAATCGCCCAAGGATAAGATTGTTTACGATGTTAGCCACCAGAGCTACACGCACAAGATTTTGACAGGCCGCGCCGAAGCGTTCCTGGATCCTGACAAATACTGGAGCGTCACGGGCTATACCGAACCTTGCGAAAGCGAACATGACCATTTTATGATTGGCCATACATCGACTTCGGTGAGCCTTGCGCTCGGGCTTGCAACGGCTCGTGATATCAAAGGTGAGAAGGGCAACGTGATTGCCGTAATCGGTGACGGTTCGCTCAGTGGCGGCGAAGCATTCGAAGGGCTTGACAATGCGGGCGAATACGCGACGAACTTTATCGTGGTGGTGAATGATAACGAGATGTCCATCGCCGAAAACCACGGCGGCCTTTACGCAAGCCTCGCGGAACTCCGCGCCACGCAGGGCAAGAGCGAGAACAACTATTTCAAGGCACTTGGGTTCAACTACCTGTATGTGGAACAGGGCAACGACATCGAATCGCTCATTGCCGCGTTCAAGCAGGTGAAGGATTCCACGAAGCCCGTGGTGGTTCACATCCACACGCTCAAGGGCAAGGGCTATAGTTTTGCCGAAAACGCGAAGGAAGGTTTCCACTGGACGGCTCCTTTTGATATTCCGAGTGGCGTTGTGGATTGGGGCAGCGGCGAATCGTATGGTGGCATCCTCGGCGATTACCTGATGAAGAAAATCAAGGCTGACCCGAAGGTGGTCGTAATCCATTCCGCAGTGCCTGCGGGCATCGGGTTCTTTGCCGAGCAGCGCAAGGAAGCAGGCAAACAATTTATTGACGTGGGCATCGCCGAAGAGCATGCGGTCGCACTCGCGTCCGGTCTTGCGAAGGGCGGCGCAAAGCCCGTGTACAGCACGCACGGCACGTTCATCCAGCGCACCTACGACCAACTTTCGCAGGACCTGTGTGCAAACAACAACCCGGCGACAATTCTCGTGACCATGTCGGGCGCCGATGGCATGAACGACACCACGCACCTCTGCATTTTCGATATTCCGATGATGTGCAATATCCCGAACCTGGTGTACCTCTGCCCCACCTGCGTGGAAGAGGCAATCACCATGATGGATTACGCCATCGATCAGACGGAACACCCGATAGCTATCCGTATCCCAAATGGAGTCGCACACCGCAGCGTGGAATTTGACAAGGACTACTCTAAGCTGAATACGTACAAAATCGACAAGCGCGGTAGCAAAGTGGTGCTGATTGGTCTCGGCAGTTACTATGCGCTCGCCGAGGAGGCCGCTGCAGAACTTGCGAAGCATGGAATCGATGCGACGGTTGTCAACCCGCGTTTTGCAACGGGCATTGATGAACAGACGCTTGCGGAATTGTGCGCCGACCACCAGGTGGTCGTGACGCTCGAAAACGGCGTTGTGGACGGTGGCTTCGGCGAGAAGATAGCCCGCTTCTACGGCACCCGCGATATGAAAGTGCTTGTGAAAGGCCTCAAAAAGGAATTTTACGATAAGGTGCCTTACAGCGAACTGATGGAAAGGAACCGCCTCACGCCACAGCAAATTGCAGAAGATGTACTGGCTGCGCTGAAATAATATGTTACGAAAATCCGCATGAGGTTCCGATGACGAACAAAGTTCTCAAATTCGCTATTTTAGGTTGTGGCCATATCGCCACGAAAATGGCCGCAGCGGTCAAGACTCTCGAAAAGCGCGGAATGGGTGTGGAATGTTATTCAGTCGCTTCCCGCTCACTTGACAAAGCGCAAAAGTTCGCCAGCGAATACGGATTCGAGCGCGCCTACGGCAGCTACGAGGAACTCGCGCAAGACCCAGATGTGGATTTGATTTACATTGCGACCCCGCACTCCGAGCATTACAATAACATTTTACTTTGTCTAGAATACAACAAGAACCTGCTCGTAGAAAAAGCCTTTACTGCAAATGCCTTGCTCGCTTCGGAAGTCATTGCACTCGCCGAAGAAAAAGGCGTGTTCATAAGCGAGGCCATGTGGACCCGCTTTTTGCCCGCAGTGCAGATGGTGAAGGACTGGATTTTAGCCGGAAAAATCGGCAAGGTCGAAAGCGTGGAAGCGGATTTCTCGATGCCACTTTCGCATATGGAAAGATTGAAAAATCCCGCATTGGCTGGCGGTACGCTCTTGGATTTGGGAATTTATAGCCTCACCTTTGCGGACATCTTCTTGACAGATCCAGAAATTTGCAAGATCGGCCGCGATGCCACCGGTGGGAACTGCGTCGCAAATCATATTGTGCGGACAAAGACGAAGTGCGTCAAGTTCCATACAGGCGTCGATGCCACGGACTGGATTGATTTAGTCTACGCCAACGATCAAGTCGCGCACCTCAAAACCTCGATGGTAGCCCCACTCCATAACGAGGGCGTGATTTATGGAACCGAAGGCTTTATCCGCGTGCAGAACCTCAACGACATGGTAGAAATCCAGTTGTTCGATGCCACCGGAACGCTACTGGAATCCGTGAAGCCACCCCGCATCGAGAACTGCTACGAATACGAAGTGCTTGGCTGCAAGGCCGCCCTCGAGATGGGCCTCAAAGAATGCCCCGAGATGCCGCACACCAAGACCATGCAGATAATGACGCAAATGGATGCTCTCCGTCAGGCGTGGGGTGTTTCTTACCCGTTCGAGCTCAGCCCAGGCGAAGTCTGGGACCGCAGCGGCGACAAGTCCTTCCTTGAAATTTATGACATCGAGACCGGCAAATCAAAACTGCTCAAAGAATTCGATAAGGTTATCGAGGCGCCCAACTGGAGCACCGACGGCAAATTCCTCACGTATAACAGCGAAGGACGCATCTACAAATTTGAAATCGCGACAGGCACAATTACCGAAGTGCCGACCCACTTCGTGGACAACTGCAACAACGACCACGTACTTTCCCCCGATGGCGAAGGCTTGTACGTAAGCCACCACACCAAAGAAGACGGCCTTTCACGCATCTACAAAATTTTCTTCGACGGCCGCATGCCGGAACTCGTGACCCCGCTAGCCCCAAGCTACCTGCACGGCATCACCGCTGATGGCAAGACGCTCGCGTACTGCGCCGAACGAGATGGCGAATACGACATCTACACGATTCCTGCCACTGGCGGCAACGAAACGCAACTCACGACCGCATTCGGGCTGAACGACGGCCCGGAATACGACTGCGACGGCGAATACATCTGGTTTAACTCGGTACGCACAGGCCGCATGCAAGCCTGGCGCATGAAGGCCGACGGTTCCGAACAGACGCAGATGACGTTCGATGCGCATTGGAACACCTGGTTCCCGCACATCTCCCCCGACCGCAAAAAAATCGTAATGCTCGCCTACCACGAGCGCGACGTGCGCCCCGGCGAACACGTACCCAACAAGAATGTGGAAATCCGCCTCATGACCGGCAACGACAAAAACGGATGGAGCGAACCCCGCACCATCCTAAAGCTCTTCGGCGGCCAAGGAACCATCAACGTGAACTCCTGGGCCCCCGACAGCAAACACTTTGCCTACGTAAGGTATGAGAAGGGGAAATAGCTAGTTACAGTTAAATCCCTGCAACTCCAACCCGGCACGCATTTCGCCATAAGTGGAAGTGCGCTTCATGTCCATCGCCTTCATGAATCGGCAGTTGTTGTCGATGTGCATCCGGAACCCGGTCATCGTCGGGGTTACCTCCCCCTTGCCGCTTGCACGCACATGTTCAATCATCTGCTCGCGCTGGCTTTCCTTCTCAGGCGGCACGAACACGTCCGTCACAATGTCGACGTTCTCGATTTCGGTGGCACCGAACACGAACGAAATCGTCACGAGATTCTTGAGGCCGTTGAACTGGCCATTCGTCTTGCAGACGAGATTCTTCGGAGAATTTTTCGATTTCTTGGAGGACTTGGCCGCAGTCTTTTTCGAAGGTGTGTATTGCATTGCGGCAAACAGTTCCTCTTCTTTCACGACACCGACAAGCTGGTTTACGACCTTCCCGTCTTTAAAGAGGAAGAACGTCGGGAAAGCTTGGATGGGGAGCGACGCCTTGATATTGTCAATACCCGGTTCGTCGATACCGACCGTCGCAATCTTGATGTCGGGATAGTTTTTCGCGATACCGATGAGCGTGGGAATCATGATGAGGCACGGCGGGCAGCTCGTGGAAGTGATATCCAGGATGACCGGCTTCTTGGATTTCAGAACCTCATTCTCGAAGTTGCTGTCGTTGACCTTGACAATCTTGATGTCTTCGGCTGCCGACGCCAATATGGCCGCAAAGGCGACCACTATAAAAATAATCGGTTTCATACCGAAGAATATAGGAAAAAACTATTGCTATTTCTGCCCAAAGGAATATAAGAGGGAGTTTTCGCAAAATTCCCCGAAAACCCGATTATTTAAGCCCCTTCAGGAATTCTTCCACGTTCAGGTACTCCACCTCACCCATGCGGCAAGACTCTCCACGATAGATGACATACTTGCCCGTAATCGTGCCGTAGCGGAATTCCGTGTCGCGGCACTTCTTTTTGTCGAGCAGGTGACGGCACTGCGCAGGAATCACCTTGTCGCTGTGCTTAATTTCGTAGATTTCGCAACAAGCGTTTTCGGAATCGAACACCACCATATCAAATTCGCCCACGGGGAACTGGAGCGTGAAAACCTGTTTGTCTGGCCGGGCCATCTTGGTCTCAAGAAGCACGATTTCTTCCATCATGCGGCCACGGATTTCATCCAGAATGCGCGCCACAATACGGTTGCGCTCGCCGATGGAAATCTTCTTGAACGCCTCGTCCATCAACAGGCTACGAATCAGCGCTTCGGATTGCGCATAACGCAGGCCGGGCTGCGCCAAGACTGTACGGCTGCCGGAATTGTTGAGCGAAGCCATATTCACCACGTCGACAGCGCAAACCATGTCGAGCATCTGCAGGTATTCGCGAATCTCCACGCGGTGCGCGTCCTCGATCTTTACCGAACATTCGTCGCGATCCCTGATTTCGAGCAGGCGCTTCATCTTCTGCGCAATTGCCGCCGCATTCACCTTGTCTAAAACATCCGTCGGGTTCATCCTGTCACGACGCAAATTCGATGCCGAGATTTTCAAATCGTTCGATGCAAAATCGCGCGTCAAGACCTCAAGAGTAAAACGATGGTTTATGTCTTCGACAATCCGGTTGATAGCGTTCGTCAGCTCGCCACGCTCGTAAAGTTGCTGGAGCGACCGGAAATGGCCACCGTATTGGTAGCACTTGAGGGAATGTTGGATATTGCGAGCGATGGCAGAATCCACATAGTCGTCGGCCCCCTTCTTCGTGGCGAAGGTAAACTTGTCCTTGTTGTAGTGAGCGCCACCCATGCTCATAGTACCGCCGTAACGAATGAACTCGTCAATCCCCGCGATACCCAGCACACGCTCAAATTCGCGGTACGGGATAAAAGTGGTGTGCAACAGAATGCAGCGGTCGTAAAGTTGCTCGTCTTCGGAAAAAACGAACCCCAAAGAATCCGTGCCCGACAAAATCACCTTCATGCCGCCCACCGCGAACACATCCGAAAAAAGCGCCGCCCCCTCAATAAAATCGCCAAGTTGCGTCACCTCGTCCACGAACACGCACTTGAACCCCTGCGATTCCAGCAACTTGAGGTCGTGATTGACATCAGCAAGCGTATGCCGCGCATTCACCTGGACAAACGCCGTCCTGGCGCGGAACGCCGCGTCCATCTCGCCAATCAGCTGTCGCACGAGCGTCGTCTTACCCGTACGACGCAGGCCGTACAGCACCAGCACCCGGTCGTTATTTTCGCCATAGACGTAGTCGTGCAAAGTCGCGAAACATTCCCGCTTCTTGAATCCCTTCACGGGAGCAGCGAAATTCTCAAGCAGAGCGCCCGTCTTCACGTCGGTCTTGAAAGCCGCAAGAGGCAGCGCCGAATAAGTCGCCCGAACATCGGACGGCGACAAGGAACGCGAAAGCGCCGCCTGGCTTTTGGCCGATTCAATCTGCACCGCAAGCAATTCCAGCTCGTCATCCTTGACGCGCCGGCTCCGCTGCTTGCCGTTTTCGCACCACTGGTAATACGCGTAGCGCTTGCCGTTGATGGTCTTGTATGTTATCCCGCCGATGCTCATAACGCCCCTTTTAACTTAATTTAACTTATTAAGTTAAAAAAGTCAAGAGGGAGGGGCATACGCTTAAAAATCCTCTATAGCCCAAGTGCTTTGGCTCTATCTCGGATAGATACTTTGTACTTCTCTTTGCCTTGTTCGCTCAAGAATGACTTGTCCAGCATTTTTTCCATTGCGAGCACGGCATCGATAGCCTGCTTTATAAAACGATCCGCTCTTTTCTCGACGACTCCAATTCTCTTGGCAAATTCCATAAAATCAGGAGTGCCGTAAAAACCGTTTGCCTCGTAAAAAGGAGTCTTGAAATCGTCTTCATCCTTGAATAAGTCGAGTGCTGTACGCGATTGCTCATAGGGAATGTGAAGCGAAGTATTCAGCAAGTCGTATGCGGGAGTCAAATCATAGACATCGGGATTTTCGACGGAATTGCGGAGAGAAAAATTCTTTGCATGTGCATCGCCGTTACACGCGATATAGTTGAAAAGAACTGTTCTGAAAAATACTTCGACGGCGATGTCGGCGGCACTCACGTTCTCGCGAATCAGTGCGGCAATTCCTTCGTATGAAATACCTTTGTATTTGTAGTCGCTGCCGTTTATTTCGGGAACAAGTCCTGCAATTTGCGCAAAGTCGCTTTGACTCAAACGCTCTCCTGCATGCACGCCAGTTTCAATGACGTCAAAGCGTTTGGTGATGTAGACGGGGTCGCCATTTTTGAAGTAAAGAAGAGCAGATAACGCCGTAGGAATCTTGAAAATCACACGCGCCATCAGCATAGTCACATGTTCGTTGGCAGGAGCGTCTTGATAGTTCTCGTAGTACGGCAACAAGGTCGGTTTTAGAATGTGTGTTCCGCCGCGATCTGTGTTGACCAGTTTCTTGTTTTCTATTCGGACTGAAAACTTTGTCTGTGCCCCGGAAATAGAAATTCTTTTGACTGTTCCATCCTTTGCGAATGCGAGTTGTGGAACGTCAAAATCCAAAGTCGCGCTAAATCTAGAAACGCCAAACAAAGCCTTCGAACAGGCTCGACAGAAATCATGCTCTGTTTCTTTTAAGCAGCAATGGCAGAGACCCATCAGCGGCTCCTTTCGCGCACGGTGACAGCGCCGATTGTTTCGTGATTGGCGAGATTCAAGAGCATTGCAAATTTGTCTGTGCGCTTAATGCCGAGACGCTCACAATAAAAAGTCTTGTTCGCGCCCTCTGGGAGTAACCCTTGAAAATACGGAAACAAATAAGGCAAGCGGAACAAACGCTTCTTTTTCGGCATATCCAATGCGATGGACGGATTTCGGGAAGCCACATAATCAGAATCGTAAAAAAATGCGTAGCCCCTGCTGTTTTGCAAAAGATACCCAGCAAGAATGTCGTTATAATAAACGCATGCGCTGCGGACTTTGTCGTTATTCATGCGTAACCCTTTCGCTTAAGGTAACCACAAAACCTAAAGGCTTAATCATCTTGCTCAAAACGTTGATGGACGGGTTTGCTTTCCCGAGTTCGACGGAATTGATCGTTCTGGGCGAAACACCGGAAATCTCGGCCAGGTCCTCTTGGGACAGACCCAATTTCTTTCGCCTTTCTGAAATCTGTTTTCCGAGATTTTCCATACTGTAGCCCCAATAGAATTCTGCAATCTTTGTTGTTGAAATCGGCAATATATTGCTGTTTTCGTATTAAAATATATAATATCGCTCGACTTGTCAATAGAAATCTGCAAGATATTGCAGATTTAGGCACTTTTTGTGATCCCCTCTGATCTTTATTTTTTCTTTGTGGGATTTTTGAAAACATGACCGCATTGTAAGCACATTAAATCGTCTTTACTGGCATCTTGATTGACATAATCCTCTGAAAGTGAATAAATTTCGCTGTCTTTCAGTGTATTCGCTTTGGGAAATTTCGTTTTTTTCTCAATTTTTATTTGACTAGCTATTATGCCTTCGCATTTGGGGCAAACGCAATCTGCTATTAAGGCGTTTTCGTTTCCGACAACCATTAAAATCTTTTTTGATAAATTTATTCTTTCCGCTTCACGATTTGACAAAATTGTATCTTTCAATTCTTTCGCGTGTTCCTCGAAACCATTTTGATTCATGAACCTGTGTATTGCATTGTAATCTTCGTTACGGTTTTGAAAATTCTTGTATTCTTCGCGCAAACTCAGAATTTTATTCACTTCGTCTTTGGTGAATAATTGCAGTGGCTCGTTGTCTTCTAGATAGTGCCCTAGGGTTTCTCCATAATGCCAACGCGAAAATTCTAGCATTTCTATAGAGGGTGAATTGCATTTGGGACAATATGAAGATTTTTTTACGCCAATCCCTGCTTTTAACCATTTATGATTGCATGCTTCACAATGCTGGATGATTTTAATGGGTGGACCGTAAAGGATTCGTATTGTATTCTCAAAAGGTTTAAATTCTCCATTGCCCTTTTTGGTGCCACATTGATCGCAATATCGGGCCCCCTTCAACAGGGGTGCTTGGCAGTTTCCACAACGTCCACGATATTCTTTTGGCTTTCTATTTATCTTGACCATGATGATCCTCCAGCATTTTGAAAACGCAGTAATTGGGTTCGTTGTTTTTAAAGTTCCAGGTATGGGTAGAATCTCCCATGCAAAATTCCCTTGCGCTGCATCGTTTGCATTGCGAATTTAACTCCGCTTTATCTTGACGGAAAATTTCAAACTTTTTTTTCCAAACATCTACGAAAGATTCTTTATAAATGTTTCCCTGTATTGTAAATTCGTTCCTTTCAATGTCTAGGCATGCTCCGATATCGCCATTTGCCATGACGCTTGCGATTTTCGTCCCCGCTCCGCATTGAAAATAAAAGTCGCGAACCATGTACTCGTATTGCATTCCGAGATAGTGTGAACAACCTAAATTAATTTCCATGTTATTGCTTGGATTGAATCGGGTCCGTTTAACGAAATCGAGCAGCATTTTGTATTCGTGAGCGTCGAGGAGCATCGATGAATTGTCCTTGGCCCTGCCGATGGGCTCGATGTTCGCAATTTTCCATGATTCGATTTTCTCATCGCAAAGGAATTCGTATAGGATGTCGAGTTCTTTTAAGTTGTTTTTGTGGACTACTGTTACAACTTCAGGATATAATCCTGCTTTTTTCGCATTTCGGATACCTGTCAGCGCTTGCAGAAATGCGCTTGGGGAACATCGAAAGTCGTTGTGTGTTTTTTCCAGACCGTCCAAGCTGATAGAAATTGTGTCAAGTCCGGCATTTTTGAACTGTTCTCCAACGGTTTCCGACAATAATGTTCCATTTGTTGTTATACCACAAGAAAAATTTAAATGCTTGGAATAGGCGATAATCTTGAAGAGATCCTTGTTCAAAAGAGGTTCACCGCCTGTGATGCAAATGAATATCTGTGATGCGTCGTATTCTTTGGCGACTTCGTCCAGGACTCTTTGAGCGGTTTCAAAAGGCAAATAGTTCCGGTTTGTTGACAGACAACCGCTTCCGCAATGCTTGCATTTTAAATTGCAACAATCCGTCACTTCAAGGAATAGATAAGAGAGCTGTGGATTTTTCCACAACTTTCGCTGATATTCTGCCAGTGCGGTCATATTTTTCTGTTTTGTGATATATAAGTCTTTCATCATCCATAAATATATAATCAAGAAATGTCAAATTATGACTTTTTGAAGTTTTGAAAACAATTTCGTATTGATACCCCCTTCTTTTTAACATTTCTCCTCAATCATAACATTTCAAAATATTATAATCGCGGCAAAATGTTATAATTAGCGGCTTTAGCGCGGAATCGCGAAATTTTGGTTTATAACTTGTTGACCCGTTGAAATCGCGTGTTAGATTTACTCCAAATACCACACGGTTTCGATCGTGTCGCCGGCCTCGATATCGTCAGGAGTGTAATCAATAGAGGCATCTTTGTCGCAAAACCCGCCGTCACGTAACGCCAGCCGTTCTTCGTGGTAATTGATGTCGATACTCCGCTTAGAGTAATCTGCGCTGATGATACCGCCGAGCTTATGCCCCAATGTCGCTGCGATGACTTCGGCTTTTTCGCGGGCATCCTTGACGGCGGATTCCAAAATTTGCAGCTTGACATCGTGGGTGTCTTTCTTGATGAAGGCGATGTTCACTTCGAGTTCGGGCCATGCTTTGCCGAGTGCGGACATTTCCAAGCGCTTCTCGCAGGTTTTAAAAATACATCCAAACAGATGTCACAAAATGTCAATTTTTACTTCGCAAACAGGCGCCGTTGGCGCAGCGTTGCGGTCGGGTGCTCGCGGTACACGACGGCAAAGAGCTTCGTGTACGGGATTTCGCTTGCGACAAGGTCGCGCATGGCTTCCTTGGTTTTGGCTTTGCCGAGCTGCTTCATCGCATAAGCGTCGGCTTCGTATTCCTGGTTCCAGCAGTACAGATGGAATATCATCCGGAGGGGTATGGCGGCCAAGTGCAGCCACAGCACGGATTCGTAAATGGTGAGGCCGAACCGCGAGAGCATCGCGGCCAAAAACCACACGGCGACAATCAAGAAGATAATCTTGGTGACACTCCGCAGGATACCGTGATGCAGGCTCTTGTGACCTTCTTCGTGCTTCTCGATAAAGGCTGAGGCGGCAGGCGCCTTGCGTGATTCGGGCAGGGGCACGATGTCGTTTAAAAGCGGCACAAGGCGAAGCACTGCGAACACGCCGCCACGCACTTGAGTCAGCCTGCGTTCGCGCACTTCGAGCACTACGCGCAGCACGACTTCGAGACCGAGCAATATGTAGAGCAATATCTGTTCCACCGGAGAGTTACCCTTCCGGCTTCGCGAGTTTGGCCACGGCGTTCAGGCGGCGGATGGATTCTTCGAAGCGCGTCTTTTCCCATTCCACGAAGGCGGCATCGACCGGGTGCGCGGAATCGTAGTCATCGAATATCTCGCGGCCACGTGCGCTGTCGCGGTCGAGCCCGTGACCGACGCGGTCGAACCATTCCTTTTCGAGCGTGCGGAAGCGCTTGACTACTTCTTCGAATGTTTCGGGCAACGGCACAATGCGCACAATGTCCTTGTTCACGTCGCCTGCAACCAGGCGGCGGAGTTCACGCGGTGCCTGTGTAGCAAGCGAGCCGTCGTTTTCGACGAGAGATATCAGCATGTCGAGCGCATAGCGTTCCAGGTATTCCGCATAGGCGCGCAGTGCATCCTGGCGCACGCTTTCGCGCATGAAGTTTTCACCGAGTCCGTCGATTTCCCGGCGGGTGTAGAGGTCACGCACGGCGACCCCTTGCAAACGGTTGTATGCATCAAAAACGCAGCGGGCGGTCTCGGCGCTGAACATGTTATAGAACGACGGCGCGACAGCACCCTTGCCCCGCAGGGCATACTTGTAGGCGTTCCTATCCATGGCATACGCGTTCTTCGCGTAGTTCCAGCCGGGGATAATTTCGTTCAGGCGCGCGGGCACGCCCATCAACTGCGGGTCGCCGGAACGGATGAGCGAGAAGGGGAACTTGAGCCGCTGTGGCAATGTCGTCACGCCGCTTGCGACCAACGTAAACGGCGACTCGCGGTAGTTGGCGGGGAACTTGATGTTCACGCCAAGCCCAAAGAACATTCCTTGCCCGGGCATGATTTCTTGGTCGGGCATGCGGCCAGTGTGGTTACTACCGACGTTCGCACCGTAGCCCAAGTTACCGCAGCCTTCCGGCCACAGCGCTGCAATCAAAAGCGAATGGTGGTGCATCTGCGTCATGGGCCCCACATAGGAGCAGTTCACCTCGGCCTCTTCGATATGGCAGCACGGCGCCACGATAGAAGACTTCACAATGGCCTTGCTCCCCACCTTGCAGCGTTCCATGAGCACCGACCTCTGTACCTCGGCTCCTGTATGCACACTCACGCCCATCTGCAAGTTGGAATTTTCAAGAATCACGGAATCGTAAACGTGCGTGGAATGTTCCAGCGAACTCATGATGATGGAGTTCCTGATTTTTGCAGCCCCCTCGACACGGGCATGTTCGCCTATCCAGCTGTTGCGCACGATGTTCGTATTGCTCACGACTGCGCCCTTGCCTACGATGGAATAAGGCATGTCGCATTCGTCCCGGTGTGCCATGAGCTGTTCCTTGAATGCAGCCTCCGTCGCAGCATCGGCCTTGTGGAAAAGTTGCACATCCACCAAGTCTGTGGTAATCTCCGGAATGACATACACCATGCGGCCGCCCATCTCGTTACCCACGGTGATGCCAGTACCCATCATGTAATTGATCTTGCCGGTGCCCACGAACGACCCAACGTTCTGGACCACGGCGCCGCGCCGTACAATCGCGTTGCTGAGCATGGCGACCCTATACACGAGCGCGTTCTCGATAATGCAGTTATGCACGAGGCTGTCGTATATGCCGGTCTGGAACGAGACGTCGCCAGGCAAAAGGAGCGTGCCGAAAAACGCGGGCAGGTAAACATCGCCCATGAACACGGAGCGGTAGATGCGTTCCGGAACAAAAGCCGGCTCCACCATGATCTTCGACCAGTCGTCGCAGCTGTTGCCGTTTTTCTCGAGAACCTCTATTTCGGCGGGCGAAAGCGGACGGTACTTACCCGTAGACACCTTCAGGGACTTGAATCCCTCCACTGCCGATGCCAAAACGCTGTTCTTAAGCACTTTTTTTAACTTGATCAATCTCTGCATGACCAAAAAATAGACTAAATTCCAATCGATGATGAAGGAACAGCTCTTCAATTTGATTGGAAAACACCGGTTCAATATTTCCATATACACGAAGGAATTATTTGAACGGCGCTGCCAAGAGGAAATTATACGCAGCGACGAGGACAAGACCTCGTTCGTGTACCTTGAGTTTAACTTTGAACAGATTGCCCAGAAGCTCGGCAACGACGAGGACAACAGCAAATTCTGGGAAATCTTCCTGGAAGCGTTGGCCAAAAACAACAGAGGCTGCGACATCATCGGGTTCATCGAGAACGAGGCCGGATTGGGCATGCTGCTTCTCGACTCGAAGATAGAAGGCTGGACGCGCGTCAAGGGCCGTATCGAGCAGACTGCGAACATCAACGACTTCCCGCACGTATCAAGCATCCTCTCTACCCTCGTGACTCCCATCGTCTATCCCGCCTGCATCCAGGATATGCAACAAAAGGCATCAACGGCACTGGCATGAAAGTTCTTGTCATCGGCTCCGTCTATCCCCGATTCCACGAAGACGCCGAGGTCCCCTGGCTCCGGACGTCTATCGCGCACCTCAAAAAAGCGGGCGTCGAAATCCAGGTACTCGCCCCTTCTTACAAAGGGCTCAAGAGCCACGAAATCGACGGCACGCGCGTGAACCGTTTCCGTTACGCGCCCGCCAACTGGGAAATCCTCACGCACGAAGAAGGCGCCCCCTCCAAGATGGCGAGCAAGCCCTGGCTACAGCTCCTCGCTATCCCCTATATTATCAACGGCTTCTTCAAGTGCCTCAAGATATGCCGCCAGTGGAAGCCCGACATCATCCACGCGCACTGGCCGTTCCCTCATGCCTACATCGCGCTCGGCGCTGCAAAGCTCCTCCGCATCCCGCTGGTACTGAATTTCCACGGGGCCGAACTTTTGCTTATTCGTAAAAAGAAATGGGTCAAGCCGCTCCTCAAGTTCGCCATCGGGCAAGCGCAGGCGGTGTTCGCGAACTCAAGTTTCACCGCCGGCAAGATAAAGGCTATCCGGAACGTAGACGTGGAATGGAGCCCGTACGGAACGACTTTAGACGAGAGACGAGAGACGAGAGACGAGAGACGAGGCTCGGGGCTTGTTCCGCATCCGGTGAATGGGAAGTTCAAGGTTCTGTTCGTTGGGCGGCATATCGAGCGCAAGGGCATCTGCTACCTCATCGACTCCGCGAAATTCCTGCCTGCCGACAAGTTCGAAATCCGCATCGTCGGCGTGGGCGACCTCACCGAGAAACTCAAACAGCAAGCTGCAAAGTACCCGCACGTCATCTTCACCGGCAAGCTCTCGCCCGAAGACCTCGCCAATGAATACCGCACTGCAAACGTATTCGTGCTACCCGCCATCGTCGACCACAAGGGCGACACCGAAGGTCTGGGCGTCGTACTCATCGAGGCCATGGAACTCGGCCTCCCGATTGTCGCAAGCAACGTGGGCGGTATTCCGGACGTTGTCGTGGACGGCGAGTCGGGAATCCTTGTCCCCGAAAAAGACCCCGAAGCCTTGGCAAACGCTTTCAAGCGCATCGCCAGCGACCGCTCGCTCCTCGAGAGCTTGCTCGCAGGCGCCCGCAAGCGCATCGCTGATTGCTTCACATGGGACGGCATCATCCAACGGCAAGTAGAAACATACACAAGACTTGTCAACAAACGCAAAGCACGCTGACCCTACCCAAAAACGGAAACAAGAAAGGAGACCTATGAAAACTCATTCTAGACTTTCATTTTTTGCAATTACCGCGTTCACGGCATTCACGATCGCCTTTACCGCTTGTTCCGGCGAAGACGGCAAAGACGGCATTGCCGGCAAGGATGCCGAGGAAGTCGATGTTGACTCCCTCGCCAAGGTCATCCGTACCAAGGTCACGAAAACCCTCTGGGACAGCCTCTATGCAGAACCCTACGTAGATACCGTCTACAAGATTCTTTTCGACAATACCTACTCCGAAAATTGGATGGACTCCATACGCGAAGCGCTTATCGACAGCCTCAAGGATGCGGACTACGACTCGCTCTACGACCAGCTCTACGACAGCATCTACAATGACATTTACACGCAGAACGTCATCCGGTCACTAGATGCATCTATATGGTCGAGCAAGGAGAACATCTACGGAGCATTCGCAAACCAGTACCGGCTCATGTACAAGGACTTCGAAGGACAAAGCGGTCAACCGACCCCGATACCTATTTCCGTACTGGTCCGCAACACCTGCGAAAAAAAGACCAAGTGCCGCTGGAAAAAGGTAGCCCTCAAAGTATGGATAGAAGGCGCCACAGATACAAGCACGACAACAGATTTCGTGAATCCTGACTCAACCGTTATTCTCGGAACATCGCTGAAATTCGATAACGACTACCTGCTCGGCCTCACGGCCCCAAAGCAGGAACAGTTCCAGATCCGTGCCTATGCGCTTGAAAACGACCGCGAAATCCTCTTCTTCTCGGAATCTGAGCCAACGACAGTCCACCCCATGCAAGTCAATGGAGCAGAACTCGTGGGCGTCGAAAATAGAGACTGGTGGAACGCCGTATGGGTCACACCGAACATGGACTCCATGACCACCATCTTGAACGAAGTCGCAAAGAAACTCCCCAACGGGACACTCAAAGCCTACCAGCAATATACCGATGACGAATCCGTTGTCGAAAGTTCTTACCGCGTAGTCAAAGCAGTGTTCGAAGTTCTGCAAAAGCGCAACATCAAGTATGTCGAAAACGACGGCATCGGGAGCAACGGGCAAAAAATCAACTACCCGATAGAAGTCCTGCGTACAAAGCATGCCGTCTGCAACGAGTTCACCTTCTTGGTCGCATCGGTCCTCGAAGCCATCGGTTTCGAGGTCGCCCTCATAATCATTCCGAACCACATGTTCGTAGGGTGGCACCCCGAACAGGGCGGCTCCACACTCGAAGTGCTTGAAACGACCCTCCTCAACAACAAAGACGCAACCTTCGCCGATGCCAATGAAATCGCCAGGGAGGAGTTCACGGAAAATGTGACGGACAAAACGATAAAGTCAGGGGATGCACAAGTAATCATGCTGGACGATGTCCGAAGTTACGGCATCATGCCCAACGACGTTCCGTAAAAAACGGTGTCTTATAAGAACGGCCCCTTCAAGGGGCCATTTTTTATACCTCGATGATCACGCGGCTGATTTTGTTGTCATCCTTTTTCACGCGGACGATTTTTTCAATCTTGCGTTCGAGTTCGTTCACGTGGCTGATGATGCCCACCAGGCGGTTATCGCCCGCGAGCGTCTGCAGCGTATTGATGGCAAGCCGCAAACTCTCGTCGTCGAGCGAGCCGAAACCCTCGTCCACGAACATCGTATCGAGTTGGATGCCGCCCGCCGAACTCTGCACCTCGTCGGCAAGGCCGAGCGCCAGTGACAACGACGCCAAGAAACTTTCGCCACCACTGAGCGTTTTCACCTCGCGCTGCCTGCCACTCGCATGGTCGAGCACGTTCAAGTCGAGCCCGCTCTGGCTCCTGTTATTGGAAGCGTCCATGCGGCGCACCAGTTCGTACTGCCCGTTCGAGAGAATGCGGAAGCGCGTATTCGCGCGGCTCACGATGCGGTCAAAATACGATGCTTGCACGTAAGTCTCGAGCATCACCTTGCTCGTGCCCGAAAGCATGCCATTCGCCGTGTCCGAAAGGTTGCGCATCCAGCCGCGCTTGCGGAGGAGTTCTCCCAAGGAATCCACCGTCTTGCGAATTTGCGAAAGCGCATTGCTGTTCTGCGATTGACGCGCCGTAACGGTGTTTAACCGCTGCACAAGCGCATTGCGGGCAGCAGCGGCCTCGTCACGCTTTGCCTGCAATGCAGCCAAGTCGTATTCCGGAGCTCCCTCCAACTGCGATGCCAGCGTGCCCTTGCTTGCATTCAGCTCGTTTACCTGCTTTTCGCAATCAGTAAATGCTTTTGTCGCGTCTTCAAGTTCGCGCTTGGAGCTATCGAGTTGCTGTTGCGTTTCAGCAATCTGCTTTTCAGCATCGGCCTTGCTTGCAAACGAAAGCTTCTTCGAAAGTTCCTCTACTGCAGCCTTGCCCGATTCCACATCGGCCTTGAGGCCAGAAATCTGTTTTTCAAACTCTGTCGCGGTGGCCTGCAAACTATCCAGTTCGCGGCGCTTTTCCGGAATATTCTTCTCGAGGAATGTCTTGCGTTTTTCGCGTTCTTCTTCCTTGGATACAGCTAAAGTCAGCGATGCCATCTTGTCGCGGTTTTCGGCATATTCCGTATTACCGCGTTCGCGGGCATTTTCCAAACTGCATTCGCCAAAAAGTTCATGCACCAGCGTATCGACGCTAGCCTGCTTTTCGTCGTAGGCGCCCTTCGCTTGCGCAGCCTCTGCACTCTTAGTGCTGCGTACCGATTCCGCCTTGGAAGCCAATTCCTTGAACTGCTCCAATTCGGCCTGACTCGGCGCCTCCACCGATTTACAAGCCTTGTGCGGATGATCCGTAGAACCACAAACCGGGCAAGGTTCGTTTTCTACCAAGGTCTCGGCAATGATTCCCGCCTGTTCGTTCAAGAAGGCCCGATTCATCGCCTCGTATTCCGCGTTCTTCTTTTGATAATCCGCGTCGGCTGTAATGTAGGCCTGTTTCGCCTTTTCAAACGCATCGCGTATTGCGGTCAATTCCTTGACGCTCTTGCCTACCTTCAGCAAGTCATCTTGCCTTGTCTTAAGCTTATCCAGCTGCGCAATCAGTTCCTGCTTCTTGGAACCCGCATCGCCTAGCGATGCTAATTCCTCGTCGAGCGTCGCAATCGTCGTCTTGAGCGCTTCTACGGCCTTGCGATTTTTTTCCAAATCTGCGACAATGTTCTTGGCATCTTTTTCCTTCTTCGCAATATCGGCCCGGCGCAATTCCAGTTGGTCGTATTCCGGTAAAGAATTCCTAAGCGTCGTGATGCGTTCTTGCAAGCTGTCACGTTCCGGCTGCTTGGCTTCGGCCGCAGCCTTCGCCTCTTTCAATGGAGCCAGGGTCGGCAAAATTTTTTCAAAATCTTCCGTAGCTTTCTTGAGAGCACTGCGAGTCTTTTCGATATTCTGCGCTTGTCCCAATTCCTTGTCCATCGCAGCAAGGCGGCCTTCAAATCCAAAAAGTTCCGCCTTCATTTTTACTTGCGATTCTTCATCTTCTGCAATTACAGATTCCGCAGTGCTGCAAACGCCCTGCCAGTCGGCGACCTGCCTTGCTGTGGCCAAGTTCTTCGCCTGTTCCAGATTCTGCGCTTGCGCCGATTCCTCACCGCACTGCAACTGCGCCACCATCGTGCATGCCGCACTTTCGCTATCGCCACATTGCCTTTCTATTTCCGAGGCGCGCCTCTTGAGTTCTTCTTGCAATGCGCCAAATTTGTCCGTCTTGAAAATCTTGCGGAAAATCTTTTTGCGCTCATCCGTTGTCGAAAGCAGGAGCTTCATAAAATCGCCCTGCGCAATCATCGCAATTTGCGTAAACTGGTCGCGGTCGATGCCGATAACTGCCTGCACAGCCGCCGCAACATCTTTTTCCTTGCTTACCGGGCGGCTTGTGGGGCCCTGCTTGCCGCTCGCTTCGGGATAATAGAACGTGACCGAGGCCGCTTCCTTCGTGAGCCCTTCGCCACGCGCCTTGGGGCGCATGTATTCGGGATTGCGCACCACACGGTATTCCTTGCCCGCATATTCGAACGTCAAGTCCACTTCGGTCTTTGTCTCGGGAGTCGCGTTCGTGCAGCGGAACAATTTCGCATCGTCGCGGTTGTCGCCGCTCGCGCGCCCGAACAGCGCATACGTAATCGCATCGAAAATCGTCGTCTTGCCGGCACCCGTATCGCCCGAAATCAGGTAGAGTCCGCTCTTGCCGAGCTTATCCAAATCAATGACGGTGCGCTCTGCGTACGGCCCGAATGCAGAAATAATCAGCCTGGTCGGTCTCATCTTTCGCCCTCCCAGATTCCGTCAACAATACTTTGTACAAACTCACACTCTTCGGAATTCATTTCGCGGCGTGTCATCTCGTTGAAAAATTCCCCGAACAATTGCATCGG